>OZ220483.1:0-405000 GCA_965115915.1 Gammaproteobacteria bacterium
GGGAACAACAACAATACACCGCTGCCGAGATACCTGTGGCCCGGCCAGAAAGAACGAAGACACATGATAGTAGCTGATCCCTCCTGCATTGCGATTAATGTCAGGCCCGTTGCCCATGTCCCGCACGCCCTGAACATCAAGCGGTGGGGCGGCAAATTATCGCATGAACCGCGCCAGTTTTCCACCCTTGTACGGGTTCCACGGATTTGGCATGGTAGGCCCCGTTCCGGCGCCGGTGTCTCGGCGCAAATGACGTGATGATCTTCCAGCAGGAAATACAGATACGGACACCCGGCCGTGGACTCATCGAGATCACGCCGCAGGTACAACAGCGGGTGCGACAGTCTGCGGTTGCGACTGGCACCTGCCAGGTTTTTTGTTTGCATACCAGTGCATCGCTACTGTGGTGTGAGAATGCCGACCCGGATGTATTGGATGACATGGAGCGCTTTCTGTCCCGGCTGGTACCGGATGGAGACCCGTTGTTTGTACATACAGCGGAGGGCGCGGATGATATGCCCGCGCATATCCGCAGCGTGTTGACCGGGGCCTCGTTGCATTGTCCGGTCAGCGACGGGCGCTGTCTGCTTGGTACCTGGCAGGGGATGTTCCTTTGGGAGCATCGTGCGCGTGCCCATCTGCGCAGATTGGCACTGACTGTCTGCGGTTAGGCTGTTGCGGCGCCCCAGGTCGGATTTTGCTCCCTGCCCAGGCGGAGAAGCGGTACAATGTCCGTTCTCCGAACGCGGCGATTTCGATAATCTGGCCTACGGGCTGTGCTCGGTTACAGTATGACGATCAGAACGGGAATAATCGGCACTACCGGATACGCCGGAATGGAACTGCTGCGTCTGTTGCTTGCCCATCCGCAGGCCAGCGTGGAATTGGCCAGCTCGGATTCGGAGCAGGGGGTGGCGGTGGCGGAGGTGTTGCCAGCGTTGCGCGGGCATACCGAACTGCGTTTTGTCGCGCACGATGACGCTGGCTTCACCCGGTGCGACACAGTGTTTATTGCGGCTCCGGATGGGGTGGCCATGTACCATGCCCCGCGCTTGTTGGATGCCGGGGTCAGGGTCATCGATCTGTCTTCCGATTTCCGGCTGCGCGATGAAGCACTCTGGAGCCGCTGGCATGACGGCGCCAGGCACCGTTGCGCGGAGTGGCTGCGACAGGCGGCATATGGGTTGCCGGAACTGTCCCGGGAGCAGATACGCCTGGCCCGGTTGGTTGCCAACCCCGGGTGTTATCCGACCGCCATCCTGCTCGGTCTGCTGCCATTATTGAAGGTGGGAGGTATCGATGTCGGTGATATCATCGCCGATGCCAAATCCGGGGTCAGTGGGGCAGGGAGAAAGCCGAATCTGGCTACTGGATTTTGCACGGTGGACCAGACCTGCCGTGCCTATGGCGCTTCGGGACACCGCCATTTGCCGGAACTCCTGCAGGTCTTGCAACCGTTCTGTGAGGTGTCCCCGGGGATAACTTTTGTGCCACATCTGTTGCCGATGGTGCGCGGCATTGAAGCCAGCATTTACCTTCGAGTGGTGCGGGAAACGCTGTCACAGTCTGCCATACAGTCGATCTTTGAAGACTATTACCGGGATGAGCCTTTTGTCGATGTGTTGCCACCGGGCTCCCATCCGGATACCGGCATGGTGCGAGGCACCAATCGTTGCTGTCTGGCCCTGCATCTGTCTCCGGAGCCCGGACGACTGGTGGTCCTCTCTGTGATAGACAACTTGATCAAGGGGGCGTCTGGTCAGGCGGTGCAGAACATGAATGTCCTCCACGGCCTGGAGGAGACCACGGGGCTGTACAGTCCGGCCATCAACCCATGAGAGTGGCATGGGCAGGAGGACGCCTGTGTTGATTGTGCGTGCGCATCGTCCGGTGTGGAGGGCATTCAGGGCATTGCTTCTGCTGGGACTTGTCATTGTGGCACTTGGCTGGTTGATGGAACGGCGCTATCGGCAGCATATCGATATGCAGGACTTACAGGTTGCACAAGGAAACGTACTGGACAGGCAGCTTCAGCAACAGCAGACGAAAAACCGGTACCTGTTGGGACGGGTGAATGAAAAGGACGCCCGACTCCGTCAGCTACAGCAGCATTTGAGCATGGATGCCACCACGATTGACGAATTGACCGCGCATATCCGTTCGCTCAAGGACACGGTATATTCGCTGCGGCGGGAATTGGAGTTCTATGAGGGGATAATCGCCGCCCCGGAGGCGGACAAGGGGCTGTTTATCCAGGGGTTGCTGTTGGAGTCGACCGAGGTGGCCAATCGCTGGCGGCTGAAACTGGTTTTGACGCACCACGTGGCCAAAGGTGATAAGGTGGTCAAAGGGAAACTGGGCCTGACCCTGTATGGGAAACAGGATGGCGTAGAACACAAGCTGGATCTTCATGAACTCCAGTTGGGTTCCGGCCTGAAGCGGGACATCGAGTTGCGCGGCTTCATGCGCATGGAAGGCAGTGTGATGTTCCCGGAGGCCTATGTTCCCGAGGGCATACTGGTACAATTGCAATTGGAGGGCAAGCCACGGAAACGGGCGGAACGGTTTTTTGACTGGCAGGAAGATCGTGGATGAGCTTTGGGACAGGTGATGGACTACCCTGTGTTCCGGGGTGTGAGATGAGTGTTTCACGGAAAGAACGGAGATGGACCGTTGATCAAACGCACGTTAACTGGTTCTGGACTGATACGCGACGCGGCCGGAATCGTGTCGGATGTGCGGCTGTATGATTTTCACCATGTATAAGCTCCTCTCTTGCGGTCGTGAATAGGGGTAGTCTGTATGTCGCGGGTCGGTTGCCTGGGCATCCACGACCAACCACTACATTCATTTGGACGCCGTGACCTTGAGACAAGCCGCTGACGGTGGCGATCAAACAAAAATTGCATGGGATAGAACAGGCATGATATTGCCGGGCTCAAACCATGAGGGTGATGGTTTCATCTAGTGTAGAGACTCACCATGATGAATCTTGACCTGTTCGAAAACCAATCGGAGCATAAGCAGTCGAGTGAAACAGTACTTTGTGGCGATGCTCTTGATATTCTCAGCAGGGTCCGGTCATCTTCCATCGACTGCTGTGTAACATCTCCACCTTACTGGGGGCAAAGAGAGTACAGCAACGGAGGCATCGGGCTGGAAGCAACGCCTGAGGAATACATCAATCGTCTTTGTACAATCATCTCTGAAATTAAACGTGTTCTTACTCCGGTTGGATCATTTTGGCTCAATATCGGCGATGTCTATCGAGGCAAGTCTCTTGTCGGGATACCGTGGCGTGTCGCAATAAGGCTTATTGACGAACAAAAGTGGATACTGCGAAATGACGTTATCTGGCACAAAGTGAAGGGAGCGCCAGACAATTCAGTAGATAAACTCAGACATGTTTACGAGGATGTGTTTCATTTTGTTCTCCATAAGAAGTACTACTACGACGTAGACGCCATACGCTCGAAACCTCGTCGTGCCCGAGTTCAGAACGGGGCTGTGGTTTCGGCCACTGGTGTATCCGGGGTACGCTACAAGAGACAAATAGAGCTATCAACAGTCCTGACGGATTCGGAAAAGGAAGACGCACTATCATCACTCGGTGCTGTTCTATCGGATGTGGCGGCGGGACACATTTCGGATTTCCGCATGATCATTCGTGGCCAGCAGCGGGCGACGCATTCGGATAGCGAAAAGCTGTCCGGGCGGGCGAAAGAGTTGCAGGACAAGGGCTTTTATTTCCTCAAGTACCACCCAAATGGAGCGAAACCTTCTGACGTATGGGACATCATCCCGGAAGATTCACAGAAGAGGGTCGGCCATTTCGCGCCGTATCCCGAAGATCTTTGCCGGATTCCCATAATTTCGACATGCCCTCCCGGGGGCATTGTTCTTGATCCATTTTGCGGTACCGGCACCACTCTTGCTGTTGCCGTTGGTCTCGGCAGGATTGGTCTCGGCATCGACATTTCTTCTGAGTACGTGGCGATGACCAGGGAACGCATTGCCTCGCTGTTATGAATAAAATCGTCGATCTCTTTGGCTTTGATATCGCGGCAAGTCACGGCGTGGACTGGGAACGTGTCGTTACAGATCAACACTGCCCATTCGCGGGAAAGAAGTGCTTTAAGGTGCGAAAATCGCAACCGGAGGTCTCTATCGGCACATGTACAGTGAGGTACGGACGAAAATCGTCCCCGATTATGATATGCCCGAATCGCCTTCTTGAGAGACAACAGATTTTCGTTGACTGCCTTCACCTTATGCAAGGTCATTCACCGGGAAATGAACTACATATAGTTTCTGAAGTTGGTGTTCCAGGTGGCAGCGTTGACTACTTCTTTGTGTCCGTTTTAGAGGGAAGAGTAAGAGATTTTATCGGGATTGAACTTCAGACATTGGACACTACCGGAACGCTGTGGCCAGAACGTCAAAGATTACTTCAAGAGTTGGGTTTCGCTGTGGAAGATGCCGATATCTTCTCACGAAAGCCCTACAGTATGAATTGGAAAATGACGGCCAAGACGATCCTTGTGCAACTCCACCACAAGGTGCGTACATTCGAGAATCTGAACAGGTGTCTTGTTGTTGTTATTCAAGATAAGCTCTTGGACTATATGAAGAAGGAATTCAGATTTGGGCATCTGAGCAGAGCCCGCAATGCGGATCCAATGCACTTCCACTCCTATAATCTTTCCAGGAAAGTAGACGGCCACCGAATTACGTTGGCTGAGCGCTATAGTACAGACACAGAAGGGATTGCTGTTTGCCTCGGCCTGAAAGCCCAGGCCAAGATGGGATTTGCGGAAATTGTGGCGGTCATCGAGTCGAAAATTTCAGAAGCCACGCGGTTCAATATTTCCGGACAGGCGGATGGCGGTCGCGGTAATTGAGGACAAGTGAAATGACAAGCCGCCCGGGTGACAATTGGGCTGGGCAGAGCATGTTCTTGTGGTTGGGTCAGGAATTGGGATACGATACCAGGTCCTGAGCAGCTTGTTGTTTGTAGTGAGGAAGGCCCACGAAGCGCAGGGCCGTGTAGGTAAAACGATGAGAAATCGGGATTTTCGGTGTGGCCTGTAGGGTGACCAGAACTGAGAAGCATTGCAGATGCGCGGGGGATGGTTGAGGGAGAGTAGTAGAGTAGTGTTTAGAAAAAAGAAACGAAAAACGACACGTATCACCACACTGATTGGCCAGCATACCGAGGTTGTAGGCGATATCCGTTTCAGCGGAGGGTTGCACATAGATGGCACCGTCCGGGGTCGGGTCTACGCTGAAAATGATGGCACGTCCCTGCTTTCCCTGAGCGATCAGGGGACGATAGAAGGCGATGTCGCGGTGCCTTATATGGAAGCGAATGGCAGTATCATAGGGGATGTGCGCGGATATGAGCATGTGGAACTTGCGCCCAAGGCACGAATCTCAGGTAATGTATACTATGCGTTGCTGGAGATGGAAAACGGCGCCGAGGTCAACGGCCAACTGGTGCATGAAATGGATGCGCCCCAGGACGGCCATGCGGGCATGGCGGCGGGCGACCCCGGCAGCAATAATGGCGAATCCTGAGTGAGGAAAAGGTATGAACGCGGACACACAGAATGCTGAACAACCGCTGATCTTCACCGAAGCGGCGGCGAGCAAGGTCAGGGATTTGATACGGGAAGAGGGCAACGATATGCTGATGCTGCGGGTGTTTATCAGCGGCGGTGGTTGTTCCGGCTTCCAGTACGGCTTTACCTTCGATGAAAAGACCGAGGAAGGAGATACCGTGGTCGAGAAGACCGGGGTCAAGCTGTTGATCGACCCGATGAGTTTCCAGTACCTGGTCGGGGCCGAGATAGACTATACCGAGGGCCTGAATGGGGCCCAGTTTGTCATCAAGAACCCCAATGCCAAGACGCGCTGCGGCTGCGGGTCTTCTTTTTCCGTATAGGCAAGGCGAGGGACCTGCGCCAGGGCGTGGTCCCCGTGCGGACAGCGTTCAGCAATACTCTTTTACCGATTCAGGCACCGTATAGAGGCCACCGGGCAGGTAGTGGCCCTGTGCGCCCGTGATCGAGCGTTGCTGTAGCGGCAGGTTCAATATCCTGCGGTGGGCCAGCCAGGCGAAACACACGGCCTCTACCGCATCCGGGTCCAGGCCGAGTGCCGCGGTGCTTTGGATCCGCACCCCGGGCAGCAGTTCCTGCAGTCGTTGATACAGCCGTACATTGTGTGTGCCGCCACCACACAGGTACAACTCCGTTGCCTTGACTGCGTTTTCCTGCACCGCCTGGCGCATGGTCTGTGCCGAAAGTTCCAGCAGTGTCGCCTGCACATCCTGTGCCACTGCTTTTGGGGCCGTCTGTTGCATGTGTTGACGTAGCCAGTCCAGATGGAAATAGTCGCGCCCGCTGCTCTTCGGTGGTACCTGATGGAACCAGCGATCCGACAGCAGCGAGCGCAGCAGCCGCTCTTCGCAGCGTCCGCCTGCCGCCCAGTGTCCGTCCTTGTCGAAGGCGGTGCCTTGATGCAGCAGGTTCCAGTCGTCCAGCAGGGCGTTGCCCGGCCCGGTGTCAAAACCGCGGGGCGGCTCCCGCGCATCCGCGGGCAACAGCGTGATGTTGGCGATACCCCCGATGTTCAGGATCGCCCGTGCAATGTCGGGATGGCGGAAGCGGTGCGCGTGGAAAATCGCCGCCAGTGGTGCGCCCTGGCCGCCTGCGGCAATATCCATGCTCCGGAAATCGCATACGACGGGGATGCGGGTGCGCCATGCCAGGGTACTGCCATCGCCGATCTGCACAGTGCGTGGTACTGCCGCATCGGGCATATGCAAGACAGTCTGGCCATGACAGCCGATGGCCTCAACCTGGGAAGCGGGCAGCTTCGTTTCCGCAAGTAGCTGTGTTGCCGCGGAGGCAAAAGCCTCGGCCAGTTCGATGTGCAACCCGGAGACTTCCTCCAGTCGGGAACCGGCATTGAGTGCACGCAGTCGTGTGTGCAGACCGTCGGGGAATGGGAACTGCCGATAGCGTTCCAGCAGCAAGTCTCCAGTGTCTTCAAACCTGACCAGGGCACAGTCGATAGAATCCATGCTGGTGCCGGAGAGCAGGCCCAGACAGCGCAATGTGTTTAGCCCTCGGCCTGTCGCTGCCAGACCCTTGCCTGTTCAACGAGTGGCTGCGGAGGGTTTGTTTTCATCCGTCTGTGAGGACAGGGCCAACTGGATGGCCGGGTCCTCGTGCTTCATCGCCGCTGCCAGTTCTGCCACCAGCGGCGTGGTCTGTTGCCGGAAATTCGGCAGTTCCGTTACCGGCACACTGGAGGCCCGAGGCAGATCCACGGTCAGTGGATCCTTATGTCGGCCATTGACCCGGAACTCGTAATGCAGATGGGGTCCAGTTGCCAGCCCGGTCTGTCCGACATAGGCGATGGTTTGCCCTTGCCGTACTCGGCTCCCGCGCCGGATACCGCGAGCGAAGCGAGACAGGTGCCCGTACAGCGTTTGGTACTTGCCGGCATGACGGATGATCAGTGTGCGACCGTAGCCTCCGTGAGTGCCGGCGAACTCGATTACCCCATCTCCGGAGGCCTTGACCCGAGTACCGACAGGCGCCGCGTAATCCACACCGCGATGGGCGCGTATACGGTTGAGGATCGGATGTTTGCGCCGTAGATTGAAGCGGGAACTGATACGCGAAAATTGTACCGGGGTGCGAATAAAGGCTTTGCGCATCGCCTTTCCCTCTACGGTGTAGTAATCGGTTTGGCCAGCCGAGTCGGTATAGCGCAGTGCGGCAAAGTCCTTGCCACGGTTGCTGAAGCTGGCGGCCAGTACCGAGCCATCCCTTAGCTTCGCTCCATCTTCACGGAGTTCTTCGTAGACCACGGTGAAATGGTCGCCACTGCGGATGTCCAGTGCGAAGTCGATGTCCCAGCCAAAAATTTCCGCCAATTCCATAATCAGTCGGTCAGACAATCCGGCGCGCTGCCCGGACAGGAAAAGGGAATCCGTGATCTCGACAAAGGCGTGCCGCCGTGCTTTTTCCAGCGGCACCGGCTCGACTGTCGCGGAGAAGCCCTGGGTATCACGGGTGATGATCAACGCCTCATCCAACTGGAGCCGGTGCCGCAAGGTGTGCAACTCTCCAGCCGAGTCGATCCGGAATTCCAACTGATCGCCAGGCCGAAGTGACTTGAGCGCATGTGTGGTCCGATTCAAATGTACCAGCGTGTGCAGTGTGCCCGCGTCCAGACCGAGTCGCGCAAAGATCAATGCCATATTTTCCCCGGGCTGTACCTGGATGTGGTGTGTGTACAGGTGTTCTACCGGCGCTGGTTCGGCAGCAGGTACGGGACTTGGTGGTGCATCCACGTTCGACGCTGCATCGCCATGCAGTGCGGGTGCGTCATGTGAAGACGCTGGCCTGGTCGCCGTTGCTACCGCGGTGTAGCTGGCGTAGCCGGGCGTATTCGGGGCCGACGAGTCCAGTGCCACCACACAGTAACTCCAGATGCCGATCAGGCAGGTTGCCAGCAGTATGCTTGCTGGGTATGGCCGCCTGCATAGTTCCCGCCGTTGTTTCGACCGTGCCAGGGGCCGCGCACAAGATCGAATCTTCTTGTTCACAAACACCACATAACCTATTATTCATATTAGTGTTTCATATTATGTTCCTTTCCGGCGCATAGTCAAGCCGGGAAGGGGCGTTCGGCCCGGCGCCGCCATCCGGTTGTGCGGTGCCCGACAGCCAGGGATCATGGAAAGGCTTGATTTTGCAGGTGACACGTGGGTATCGTCCCGCGCATTATGGTTTTGCGGCGGACACTGACGGATAAACTGTTGCGCGGAGTGGAACAGGTTCTGCCAGCGGGAGCCCTGGAGCAGAAGCTCGCGCTGGGCCGTCCGCTGCGGGTCAAAGCGGGCTTTGACCCGACCGCTTCGGATTTGCACCTGGGACATACGGTGATCATGCACAAGCTGCGCCAGTTTCAGGATGCCGGGCATGAGGTGATCTTCCTGATTGGTGATTTCACCGCACGCATCGGTGACCCCAGCGGTCGGACGGTGACCCGTCCCCAGCTTGAGGAAGCGGACATAGCGGACAACGCGGAGACCTACCAGCGGCAGGCTTTTCACATACTGGATCGAGAGCGTACCCGCGTGGAGTTCAATTCGTCCTGGCTGGGACAGATGAGTGCCGCGGACCTGATCCGTCTGGCGTCGCACCAGACGGTTGCGCGCATGCTGGAGCGTGATGATTTTGACCGGCGATATCGTTCCGGACAGGCGATCGCTGTGCACGAGTTCCTGTATCCACTGGCACAGGCCTATGACTCGGTGCATCTCCGGGCGGACATTGAACTGGGTGGCACGGACCAGACCTTCAACCTGCTGATGGGGCGCCAGCTACAGCAGGACTACGGGCAGCCCGGGCAGCTTGTCATGACCTTGCCAATCCTTGAAGGATACACGCAGGGTGCGGAAAAGATGTCCAAAAGCCTGGATAACCACATCGGTATTACCGAGGCCCCGGAGCAACAGTATGGCAAGTTGATGCGCATAGACGATGACAAGATGTGGCGTTATTTCAACCTGCTCAGTCTGCGCCCGGATGCTGAAATGGAGGCGTTGCGCAAGACGGTCTCGGAGGGTGGCAATCCCCGGGATGCGAAGATGGCTTTGGCACGGGAGCTGGTCGGGCGCTTTTACGGGACGCAGGTGGCGGAGCAGGCGCAGGCGGATTTCGTCCAACGGTTTCGTGAGCGTGAGTTGCCGGAAGATATCCCGCACCAGTCGCTGCAGATCGACCCCGCGGGTTTGTCTCTGGTGAATATCCTGAAGATGGCCGAATTGGTCAGTAGCACCTCCGAGGGGCACCGTATGGTCAGGCAGGGCGCGGTGCGTGTCGACGGGGAGAAGATAGTCAGTGGCAACCCGACTTTTTCCCCTGGCGTGACCCACGTCTTCCAGGTGGGGAAACGGCGGGTGGCACAGATCGAACTGCGTAGCGATGCGGGTTGAGCCCGGTGCCGCAGCGTGCTGTGCAACAGGTGGATGAGTGCGCCTCTCCCACCCCGACCGGGCAGAAACAACGAACCCCATAGCGCCTGTCCCGGTCTCACATGTATTTGAACCCGGACAGGCTTGATCCTGACACCGTGTGCCGCGTTATTTGTCCTGCGGCCGAGCGGCGCTGTGCACGCTGTGGGAAGTGCGCAGGTGCCGGTCCTTGAGCCGTGCATAGTGCAGGGCGGAGAAAGCCAGATATTCGCGTTCCCGGGTTTGCAGCTCTCGTACCCGGCGAACCGGGCTGCCAAGATACAGATAGCCTCCCTCCAGGTGTTTGCCGGTTGGCACCAGCGACCCGGCGCCGATCATCAAACCCGCTTCCAGTACCGCGCCGTCCATGATCGTTGAGGCCATGCCGATCAGGCAGCCGTCCCCCACCTCGCAGGCATGCAGAATGACCCGGTGCCCCACAGTTACGTCATTGCCGACCACCAGTGGCAGGCCCCCGGGGAGAAATTCGCTGTCCGAACTGACGTGCAATACGCAGGCGTCCTGGATGTTGGTGCGCTCGCCGATGCGAATGGAATGCACATCACCGCGTACCACACACATCGGCCAGATGGAACTGTCCGCGCCGATCTGTACATCGCCGATCACGAGTGCCGAGGCATCAATGTATGCGCTGCGTGCGATGCGTGGGCGCTGCGCCTGATAGCTCCGTAACATGGTGTCGTATGCCTTCAAAGAAAACGCTGTAACAGTGCCGTGGCGGTTTCCATGTCCAGTGCTCCGGCATGTTGGTACACTATGGTGCCATCGCGGTCAATGATCACGGTATAGGGCAGTGAGCCGAAGCGGTTGCCATAGAGCATCCCCAGCCGCATCACCGTGGTCTGTCCCACCAGCAGCGGATAGTTGATGTCCAGCCCCTGGCTCCAGGATCGGACTTCCTCCGCCTGATTCATCGCGATACCGATAAATTGCAAACCCTGTACCGCATAGCGTCGCTGTAGCTGGATAAACGCCGGGATCTCCTCTCGGCAGGGTGGGCACCAGGTGGCCCAGAAATTGAGCACGCGCACCGTACCGTTCCATTCGGAAAGCTGCCTCGGTTTGCCGCCGATGTCCGGCAGGCTGAAATCCCGACTTTGGTCTCCGATACCGAGAATGCGGAGTTCCTCGGTGGCGGCGACCGCAGAGGTCGCCGTGCCGTGGGTGGTTGCCGGTTCGTTCAGCCAGCCACGCAGGTCGTAGTGTTGCTGTAACAGTACCCCGCTGAGGAAGCAGGCGAGGATGATTGCCCCGATGAGGAGCTGCCTACGTGGTGTCGATGGTTGATTCACCGGGGGAACAGTGTCTCCAGATGGGCAACGAACGCATCCGGTTCAACGAAGCCGACCAGTGTGTGGGAGGGCAAAAATTGCCCGTCGCGGTCATAAAACGCCAGGCCGGGCGGTCCGAATAGCGAAAAACGTTGGAGCAAGGCGCGGTCCTGCGAGTTGTTTTCGGTAACATCCGCTTGCAGGGCCATGGTCTTTGCCAGCAGTGCACGGGCGCGTGGATCGGCGAAGCTCTCGCGTGCCAGGCGATGGCAATCGATGCACCAGTCGGCGTAGAAATCCAGCACCACGGGTCGCCCTTGTTCATGTGCCATCGCCAGATAGTGTTCCAGTTCCGCAATGCTGCGCACGGCCAGGAAACCGGATGGCCTGGCGGCCTGTCCCTCGGCTCCTGCCTGCAGTTGCCCGCTCTGTCGCAACTGCCGCTTGAGTTCGTGCAGCGGGTCGGACAGTGTGCCCCCGCCAGTGGCCGCCCCCACAACCATTATCGCCCCGTATACCAGCATTACCATGCCCAATCCCTTGCCGATGCGTTGCCCGGGGCCGGGCCGTTCCAGCCGTTCCAGTGCCCCGAGAAACAGTGCGCTGACCAGCAGCAGGCAGGCCCACAGCAAGGCGGAAAGCGGGCTGGGCAGTACCCGTTCCAGCAGCCAGACTGCCACTGCCAGAAGCAGTACACCAAGGCCGTGTTTCACCGTATTCATCCAACGCCCGACGCGGGGCAGCAGTCTGCCTGCCGATGTGCCGAGGATCAGTAGAGGGACACCGAATCCGAGTCCCATCATGAACAAGGCACTGCCGCCGAGTGTGGCATCGCCAGTCCGGCTGATGTAGAGCAGGGCGGCGGCCAGTGGCGGTGTCACGCAGGGGCCAACGATGAGTGCGGACAGTGCCCCCATCGCCGCCGCGCCTTGCAGGCTGCCACGCTGTTGCCGCTCGCTGGCATTGTGCAGGCGCCGCTGTATGAAAGATGGCATCTGCAACGTGAACAGGCCGAACATGGACAGTGCGAGTACTATGAACACCAGACTGAAGCCGACGATAACCCACGTTTGTTGGGCTGCCGCCTGCAGATTGACACCGGACAGTCCGGCGAAGACGCCGAGCAGAGAGTAGCTTAGCGCCATTGCCAGCACGAAGCAGACGGACAACAGAAAAGTCCGGCCGGTGTTTACCGTCTCGTCGTGCCGTACCAGGGTACCGGCGAGGATAGGGATCATCGGATAGACGCAAGGGGTCAGTGACAGCAACAGTCCGAAACCGAAGAAGGCAAGCAGGGTTCCGAGACCGGGGCCGGAGACCAGCTGTCGCATCAGGCTATCCAGCCGGGATTCAAGAGGCTGTGCTGGCACACGATCCACGCCGCCGACGCCGTTTGGGCCTGGCGCCGCGGTGAAGCTGCCGGGGTCTACGGCCTCTCCCAGCGCGATCTCTCCGTCAAGCAGGGCAAAGCGTCTGCGCACCGGCGGATAACAAACCGTGTTTTCCTTGCAGCCCTGGTATTGTACCTCTACCGTCAGTGGACGCTGTGTGGCAAGTCCGGCATCTACCGGGACAGCGAATTCCGCTGTCTGGTAGTATACCTCCACGTCGCCAAACACCTCGTCGTATTTCTGTGTGCCCGCGGGCAGCGCGGCGTTGTCCGGGGTCAGTGTTTGTCCCGCTATCCACAGCCTGAAGTTTTCCCGGTACAGGTAATAGCCCGGCTCAATATCCCAGTGCAGCCGCACCGAGTTGCCGGCCTCGAGCCAGGCACTGGCGCGAAAAGCCTGCTCCGGGTCGAGGATACTGTCCGCTGAGGATGCCCTGCGATCAGGCAGCAGATCCGCGATGGCGAAGACCGGGCCGGGACCCAGTAACAGCATGAAGATGCTGCACAGGAACAGGTATGGAGGTATCATGGAGCGGTATCGGTGTTCAGGCTGTCGCGGACCCACTGCAGATAGCCACTCAGGCCAGCAGTTACTGGGACTGCGACTATTTCTGGAAGTTCATAGGGATGTGCCTTTAGTACCTGCTCCCGCAGCATGGGGAATCGTGCCTCGGTGGTCTTGATCAACAGGATGCACTCGCGTTCCTGTTCCAGCCTGCCCTGCCAGTGGAAAAAGGATTGCACCCCCGGGATGCAGTTGATGCAGGCGGCCACGCCGGCATCCAACAGTTCCCGGGCCACCTCGGCTACGGGTGTGGATTCCGGCCAGGTGGTGAAGACCAGAACAATGGTGTCGTCCCGGCTCATGTGTGGTGTGCTTTCAGGGCATCGTAGGCCTGTCGGATCTCTACGGTGCGTTCAGTCGCGATCTGTACCATCTCCGGAGGCAGACCTTTGGCCACCAGCTTGTCCGGATGATGCTGGTTCATCAGGCGGCGATAAGCGCGTTTGATATCCGGCATCTCCGCGTTCGGCCCGACCCCGAGTATCTCACGTGCGCGTGTCGGATCTATCCCCGTGGATGGTTGTGCCGCCCTGTGTTGCCAGCCACCGTCGGTGTGCATGCCACCGATTATCTGACACAGGCGATCCAACTCCGCGATGGGTAGACCCAGACGCCCACAGACGTGTTCCAGTATTGCCCGTTCTGTGTGATGCAGGGACCCGTCCGCGCAGGCCGCCATAATCTGTATCTCAAGGAACATGCGGTAGAGATTGGGTTGCAGCCCCAGCTCGTTGCGAAACTGGTCCATTACCGCGTCCAGATCAAAACCCGGCTGCTTGCCTTGATTGAACAGATCGATGGCCAGCGCCCGCATGCGGCTGTTCATCGACATCTGTTGCATTATCTGCCGTGCTGTCCGGATCTCCGCCTGACTGACGTGGCCGTCCGCCTTGCACAGATGTCCCATCACCGAGAAGGTGGCCACGTAGAAAGCTATCTGGCGACGCTCCTGGGTGTCGGCGGTGCCGTGTGTGTGATGCACCCCGCGATCAAAATTGTGTCCCAGTGCCGCACCGAGGATCATGCCCATGGGGCCGCCCATCATGTAGCCCAGCGTGCCGCCGAGGACCTTGCCGAACCAGCTCATTGTCGGATGCGCACTGCAATGCGATACATGGCTGTAGTATACTCGGCCGGCCCGCTTTCTGCATATGTGGCGGCATGGAGATTGGTGCGATGCAGACGGCACACCGGTGTTGAACGGACGTTAACGCGCCGTGTGACGGGCCTTCGGAGGGCATTCATCCATCAAAACGCGGGGGGGAACGAGACAGTATGGCCGCGAGCAAAAAAGGACGCACGGGCAGGCGGGGTCGCAAGCGGGGGGCATCCACCCTGACGCTGGCCCAGCAGGCGGACCGTCACGTGCTGTACGAGCGTGCCGTGCAGTGTGTGGAGGCGGAGATCGATTTTGTGGACTCGGTCTTCACAAAGCTGCGCGGACACAAGGCGCGGCATCTGCGAGAGGACTTCTGTGCCACCGCCAGCACCGCGTGTGAATGGGTGCGAAGACGCAGGAGAAATACCGCGGTGGGTATTGACATCGACCCAAAGGTGCTGGGCTGGGCCAGGGCGAACAACATGGCGCGTCTGAGTCCGGCGCAACAAAAACGCATCGCCTTGCTGCAAAGCGATGTGATGGATGTGTGTGCGGAGCCGGTGGATGTGGTGCTGGCGATGAATTTCAGTTACTGGGCCCTGTTGGAACGGGAACGCACCGTGCGCTATTTTTCACAGGTGCACAGAGACCTCGCAGATGACGGCATACTGTTTCTTGATGCCTACGGGGGCCAGGAGGCTTATGCGGAGGCGGAGGAGGAGACCGACCATGGCGATTTCGTCTATGTCTGGGACCAGCACCGCTATGATCCGATCAAGGGTCGGACCACCTGCTATATCCATTTCCGGTTCCGGGACGGATCCAAAATCAAACGGGCCTTTGAATACCACTGGCGATTGTGGACGCTGCCGGAGATCAGCGAAATGCTGGCGGAGGCCGGTTTTCTGCCAACGGTCTATTGGGAGGGGACCGATCGCAAGGGCAATGGCAATGGCGTGTTCCGCCCGGCCACCGAGGGCAGCGCCGATGCCTGCTGGATTGCCTACATCGTGGCGCAGAAATGAGCGTATCGTTCAAGCGCTGCCGCTTTATCTGGCCGGGACGTACGCCTGCGCCCACGACTATCGCGGTAGCGTGAAGACCAGCACCTCGTCCCCGACCGGATAGCCGAACAGGCGGTTGCCACCGCTGGCTACCGCGATATGCTGTCGCCCGTCCACCGCATAGCTTATCGGCGGGGCATTGACCCCATAGCGGCCCTGGTATTGCCACAGCGGTTTGCCGGTGTCACTGGCGAAGGCGTGGAATTTGCCCTCGCCGTCCCCGCTGAAGACCAGCCCGCCGGCGGTTGCCAGCACGCCACCAACCATGGGTTGCGTCATTCGTTGTTGCCACAGAAGTTGTCCATTGTGCACCGATATGGCACTGAGGTTGCCCCAGGCCGGTTCGTCCGCCTTCTGGAACAGCGTGTAACTCTGTGCCGTGGCGGTCGCCCCGATCGAACGGGAGATGAACAGTGAAGGCTGGTAGATGCCAGCGATGTAGATCGTCTCGCGCTCGCGGTCATAAGCCGCGGGAGACCATGAAGTCGCCCCCAGCGTACCGGGGACGATGCGGGTGCCGGTGGCGGAGGGCGTGGCAAACAGGTTTTCCTGCGGGATAAAGGGTTGCGAACGTCGGATCAGTTTCCCGGTGCGTCTGTCATGGATGAAAAACCAGCCCAGTTTGCTGGCGTGCCCCACCGCCGGGATGGTTTGTCCCTGTTCCTCGATTTCAAACAGTACCGGCGGACTTGCCGCGTCGTACCCCCAGCGGTCATGCGGGACATACTGGTAGTGCCAGCGCAGCGTGCCGGTTTCCATCTCCAGCGCCACCAGGCTGACGGTGTATAGATTGTCTCCTGGCCGTGTGGCCGCGTCCATCTGCGGGGAGGGGTTGCCTGTGCCAAGGTATATCAGTCCCAGTTCCGGGTCCACCGCCGGGGTCGTCCAGATCGATCCGCCACCCAGTTTCCAGGTGTCGCGATACTGTTCCACAGTCGCTTTTTCTCTGGCGATGTCACGATTCAGTGACAGGCCATGTATCTCCTCGCGCCATGCGCCATGCCAATCCGCTCCCGGCACACTGTACCAGCGCCAGAGTTCCTTGCCGTTGCGGGCGTCATAGGCCACCAGGAAGCCGCGCAGTCCATGCCCTTGCCCGGAAAGCCCTCCCACGGTCAGGACGGGCTCGCCGTCCCGTTGCTGTTCCAGATGCAATCCGTATCCAGCCCCGGTGATGCCGACGAAGACCTTGTCCGCATGAACCTGCGGCGCCATGTTCGCGCTGTAGCCGGTCTGCCCGGTCTGGATGGCTCCCCGTATCTCGTGTACCTGCCCGATCAGGGACCCCAGCGCCTCGGGGACGCCGGCACCGGTGTCCGCGAGGCGACGTTCCCACAGCAGCTTTCCATCCGTGCGCCGGAGTGCGATGAGGCGTGCGTCAATGCTCAGTGTAAAGACCCGATCCCCGTGAATCGCGGCCCCCCGGTTTGCCGGTCCGCAGCAGAAGTTTCGGCCCTGAAGCCGGTGCCGGTAACGCCACAGTTCGCGTCCATCCGCCGCATCCAGCGCCAGCACATGGTTGTATGGTGTGGTAAGGTACATCACGCCGTCGATCACCAGCGGGCTGCTCTGGAAGGTTGCCTTGATGCCGGTCTGGAATTTCCATGCCAGTTGCAGGCGTCCTACGGTGTGTTGGTTGATCTGTTGCAGCGGGCTGTAACGTTGATTGTGGTAGCCGTTGCCATACAGCGGCCAGTCGTCCGGGTTGGCCTGTTCCGCCCGGGCCAGCATGGCGCAGAGCACCATCAGGCAACACGCGACACCGCGCCAACCCGCGTTGTGTGTCAGCATATCAGCGTTCCTGTCGCAGCCAGTCCGCAGCCTGCCGTGCGTGATAACTCAGTATGGCACTGGCACCCGCCCGTTTCAGGGCCAGCAGACTTTCCAGTACCGCACGGCGCTCGTCCAGCCAGCCTTGTGTCGTGGCGGCCCGCAGCATCGCGTACTCACCGCTCACCTGGTAGGCAAGGACCGGGACGCGACTTTCCATGCTGGCTCGCCAGATGATGTCCAGACAAGGCAATCCCGGCTTCACCATCACCATGTCCGCCCCCTCGCTGATATCCAGCGCGATCTCCTGCAGTGCCTCGTTGCCGTTGGCCGGGTCGATTTGGTAGCTGTATTTGTCCGCGCCGCCGAGGTACCGGGCCGAGTCGACCGCGTCACGGAACGGCGCATAGAAGGTAGAGGCGAACTTGGCCGCGTAGGAGAGGATCATCGTATTGTGGAAGCCGGCTGCCTCCAGTGCCTGGCGTATTGCCCCGATGCGGCCGTCCATCATGTCTGAAGGGGCGACGACATCGGCGCCGGCACGGGCGTGTGACAACGCCTGACGGACCAGTACGGCGATGGTCTCGTCATTGAGCACATAACCGGAGTCATCTGTCAGGCCATCCTGGCCGTGGCTGGTGTAGGGGTCGAGGGCGACATCGGTAATTACGCCAAGTTCCGGGCAATGGGACTTGAAGGCGCGCACCGCCTGCGGAATCAGGCCCTCGTCGTTTTCCGCCTCACGGGCATCGGTGCTGCGCCGTGTTTCCGAGACGACAGGAAACAACGCAATCGCCGGGATGCCCTGTGCCACGATGGCCGGAAGCTCGGCGCAGGCGAGATCCAGGCTCAGACGCTCGATGCCGGGCATCGATGGGACCGCTTCGCGCCGTGCCGTGCCCTCGCAGATGAACATCGGGTAGATCAAGTCTTCGGCCTGAAGCCGGGTCTCACGCAGCAGCCGCCGGGAAAACAGCCGGGAACGGGCACGGCGCATTCGGGTCGCAGGGTAAAGCCGTTGCGCATACATGACAGTGCGCTATTCTACAGCATTGGTGGACACAATGATTCCGGAACAGCACGACACCATTCGCCTGCTGGCCTTTCTGGGCGTGTTATTGGCCCTGTGTGCCCTGGAGCAGTGCTTTCCCCGGCGTCTGTCGGGGCGCTTCCGGGGCCGCCGCTGGCTTGCCAACTATGTGCTGTTGCTGTGTGATGTGCTGCTGTTGCGTGTGCTGATACCGCTGACGCTGATCGATGTCGCTGCCAGCACTGCCAGTCTGCGATGGGGCTTATTCAACCATGTTCCGCTCCCGCTGTGGGCGCATGTGTTGCTGGTGGTTGTGGTCATGGACCTGTTGATTTATCTGCAACATGTGTTGTTCCATCGTATCCCGCTGCTGTGGCGCATCCATCAGGTACATCATTGCGACACCGATGTGGACAGCTCCACCGGGATACGTTTTCATCCGCTGGAGATAGGTTTGTCGCTGTTGCTGAAGATGGTGGCCGTTATCCTGCTCGGTGCGAATCCGCTGGCCGTGCTGTGCTACGAAGTCCTGCTCAACACCGCGTCCCTGTTTACCCACAGTAATCTGGCGTTGCCGGCGCAGGCGGATGGCATTCTGCGCCGGGTGCTGGTTACGCCGGACATGCATCGCATACACCACTCCGTGTACAGGTATGAGACGGACAGCAACTATGGCAATATCCTGTCGTGCTGGGACCGGCTGTTCGGCACCTGGCGTACCCGTCCGGCGGACGGACAGCGGGCGATGCGCCTGGGTCTGCCGCATTCCCGCGATGCCCGGTCTCGCAGAATCGGGACGCTGTTGCTGATGCCGTTTCGCACTGGCCGCGATTAGCGCTGCCGGCATTGCGCCGGTTGCGGAGTTTGATGTTGCTCCGTTTCCGCACCAGCGGTGTGCCAGCGCGAGTTCAGAAGGTGCGGGAGACGCTGAACACGAAGATGCCGTCGGTGTTGTCGGTGGTGAAGCCGCCCTCGCGTATCAGGTCATCGTCCTGGCTATCATCCGAGGTGCTGTGGTAGCGTGCGTCAAGTGTGAAGCCAACCACATCCCGGGAGATGCCGACTTCCCAGTGGGTGTAGTCCCAGCCCGAGTCGGAGCTATCGCCGCCCTCCACGGACTGCCAGCCGATCGCGCCATCGACGTTGAAGCCGCCGGGCAGCGAGACGCTGGGTCCACCGTGCACATAATGGCCGGTGCCGGCCTCAAAGAAATAGTCCGGGGTCCAGCCATAACTGAGACTCACGGAAAGCATGTCATTGAGGCTGTAGGAACCGGACCATATCAACTCGAACATGTTGGCATCCAGTGCTTCTCCGGCGTCGTTGCGCACGTCATCCGAATCATAGTTGAAGAAGTAGTAATAGACCGGCATCAGTTCCCACTCCAGCCCGCCCAGGCGGTTGCTGTAAATGGCATAGAAGTCGCTTTCCAGCTCGGTTCCGGAGCCATCCTGATCGCTCAGGCTGCTGCTCCACACGCCCAGGGCAAAAGGGCCGTAACTCCAATCGAAACTGCCCTGCAGTGCCGGGGTGTCGTCCGAGAAGGAGATACCCCGATACATGTAAGTTGAGGTGAGGGTTACAGTGCCGCTGAAGTTTTCCGCCGCGAAGGGCGGGCCTTCCTGTGCCCGGGCGGGCCACGCCAACAGGCCGCACAGGGCCATCACCACGAGGATTTCTTTTGTAATCTTCATAATTTTGCTCCGGGTTGATAAGGAGGATTTCGAATTTCGTGTATCATCGTCCGGACCCATGTGTTCGGGGCTGGATCGCTGTTGTTGCAGTGCAACTTAGCAATTGGCATGCCAACATTCGAAAATCCGTGACAAACCGCAAGTCTCATATGTCTCCAGTCCGGGTTCGATCAGGCCGGGCGCCGCCCGGGTCGGTGTGTCGCCGGTTTGCGGCGGGGTTTGTCTGCTTGCGCAATAACGACGCCGACGGCGCGGCCTGTGGGACATGTCCGTAGTGCGCCACGGCGCCGCATACAGCCGCCGCGAGTTTCTCCGCTTCATGGGTCGCTCGGGCTGTTCCATTGTGGCACTGGGTCAATTCCCGTGTGCGTCGCTGTGGGCCGCATCCATGCCGGATGGGTTGCCTGCGCGCAGCACGGATGAACTGGAACTCCTTCCCGGGTTGCGTTACCGGCTGGTGCTGGGCTGGGGAGACCGCATCAACAGTGCCGGGGCGCGCTTTGGCTTCAACAATGACTACACCGCGGTGCTGCCGATAGCCGGTGGCAATGGCGACCTGCTGCTGTGGACGAACCACGAATACCTTGGTGTCTCCTATCCTGGCCCGGTGGCGCGTTCCAGGGCGGACGTGCAACGGCAAATGCGTGAATTGGGCGGTAGCACGGTGCGCATCCGACCGCGGCACAGGGAGTGGCAGCGGGTCTACGACGACCCGTTGAACGGTCGCATTGACGCCTTGAGCCGCATCCCGTTTTCCGGTGGGCATGAAGTGCTGGGACAGGCCCAGGCCATTGGCACCTTTGGCAACTGTGCGGGAGGGGTCACCCCGTGGCGCACGGTATTGAGTTGTGAGGAAAACTACGACTTCTACTTTGGCGAGGTGGACTACGGGCGCAATGGCAAACGGCGGCTTTTGCATGGTGGGGAATCGGGTTGGGGACGTTATTATCCTCACCCTCCGGAGCACTACGGCTGGGTAGTGGAGGTTGACCCGTGGCGTTTTCAGGCACGGAAACTGGTGGGTCTGGGCCGTTTTGCCCACGAAGGGGCCACTGTGGTGCAGGCGCGGGACCGCCGATGCGTGGTTTATATGGGAGATGATGCACCGGATCGGTGCATATACAAGTTTATCGCCGCCGAGGCGATTTCGTTGGAGGCGGGCACGTTGTATGCGGCGGACACCGTGCGTGGCCGCTGGCTGCCACTGGACGTCCGTGTGGATCGTCGTCTGGCGCAGAGATTTGACACCCAGTTGGCGTTGCTGATCAGCACCAGGGCCGCAGCCGCTCTGGCGGGGGCAACGCCCCAGGACCGCCCGGAGGGTATCGCGGTGGACCCGGCCACCGCCGCGGTGTATGTGTCTCTGACCAAGGGTCGGTCCTATCCTTCAGGGGCGATCCTCAAGCTGGAGGAAAAGGACGCGGACCCGCTGGCCACGGAATTCCAGTCCAGCGTCTTTCTTGCCGGTGGCAGGGAAGCCGGCTTTGCCTGTCCGGACAATCTGGTGTTTGACCCGAACGGGAACCTGTGGATAGCCTCCGATATCTCCTCTCGCCGTATCGGTCGTTCACGTTACGCCGGGCTGGGCAATAATGCCCTGTTTTGCATCCCGCTGTCCGGGCCGGGGCAGGGCCTGCCGATCCGTGTGGCCTCTGCCCCGCATGGTGCGGAACTCACGGGGCCCAGCTTTGCCCCGGATGGTCGCACGTTGTTTCTGTCCGTGCAGCACCCCGGAGAGGGGCGTATTCCAAGCCACTGGCCCGGTGGCGGCGCGTCGACCCCGCGGCCCTGTGTGGTCGCCATCCAGGGAGAGTTTCTGGACCGCCATGCGGCAGCCGGCGCCTGACAAGACAGGATGCCGGTGGGCCGTTGTGGGTCCGGGTGGCAGGGCCACCACCGTTCAGTCGTCGATCTTTTTATTCAGGTGCGGTAGTGTGGACGGGTCTCCGGAGACCATATAGCGGGATTCTTCATCCAGCGCCGTGACATTTTCGTAGACACCGTCATCGCGTTTCACCAGTTTGGTGAAACCGTGTTCCTTTAGCCGGTAGTTGCTGATCGGCACATGTACCCAGGGGGCGCGGATGCGTTTTCTTACCGGGGACAGGCAGTCCGTTTCCCCGGGGTCTATCTGTGCCACATAGCAGACCTCGCCCCAGGTGCGCAGACACACATCCATCGGATGATAGACCTCAACGGTGCGTTTGTTGGCCGCACAGTAGTAGTCATAGCACGGCATCGCCGTTTACTCCCATTCCAGCTCGGTAAATGCCTTGCGCACGTTGATGGCGTGCTGTGGCTCGAAGAGCAGCCAGCCGAAGCGGTTATCCCGATCAATGCGGGTACTGGCCTCGTTGACGAACTCTCCGGCCCGAATGGCGGCGCGGGTCTCGTTGAGCAGGAGCTCGAGATACGATTGCTGTGGTTGCAGTGCGATATCCAGGGAGTCCGCAATCGGGCCGTGGCCGGGGACAACCTTCCTGACCGGCAATTCGCGCAGCGTTTCGATGGCCCCCAGCCAGCCCTTCAGACTGCCTTCCAGCACGGGTATGCGTTCACGGAAGATCAGGTCCCCGCTCCAGAGCGTACCGGTGTTGCGGTCAAACACCACCAGGTCGGAATGGCTGTGTGCGGGGGATGTGGCGATCAGTTCCAGCGTACGCCCGCCCAAATCCAGTTCCAGCGTATCGCTGACCAGCAGCGTGGGTGCGATGATCGCCGCCGGGTCGGGGTCTGGCCCGAGATAGGCAGGGAAATTTTCGACAAAGAACTCCCGGTTCCGCTCAATCGCCTCTGCCAGCCGGGCATGTCCGACAAATTGTGTGTCGGCATCGGCGAAGGCCCGGTTGCCGAGCAGATGATCAAAGTGGATATGGGTGTTGATTACGTAGCACACCGGCTTGTGGGTGAGTTTGCGTATGGCTGCTCGCAGCCGTTCCCCCTGGCGCAGGGAGCCGCCGGTGTCGATTACCGCGACACAGTCCGTGCCGATGATGAAGCCGACATTGGCGATATCATCGCTATGCTCATGCTCCAGTTCCAGATGTTTGCCCTGGTGTACCCAACTGTCTTCCGCCACCTCGGTCAGGGACAATGCCGACAGCTCCGGCAGGGCCAATAGTGCCAGCAGGCCTGCAAGACCCTGCCAGAACAGTGAATGAAAATCAGTTGTATTCATAAGCCTGCGGCGCGAGCGCGGGGGTCTCTTGCGCCAGCCGTTTCACCGTGGTGTATGGACTCTGAAAACAAATATGATGGCTTTTGCGGGATAAGTAAAGCCCTGCAAGGGGTTTTCCCTGTTTGCGGGTATGGTTTCCCCGGCAAACGGTGCGCTGCTGAACCTTGAAGGTTTTTATCAATCACTCTCCCTCAGAGGGAATTCGCGGAAGTCGAGCCCCACCGCAGTTTCACTATCGTGAACCCGCCGCATTGAGGTTGACTGTCGAGCCGATTTGCCGGACAATCTCCGTACCCTCGTGCTTTTGGAACGGCGGGGGCGGGTCTGAGGCCCGGGCGAACCGCCATATCCTGATTCTTATTGGATAGCCGGGTGCAGGCCAGACACTGTTATTATATAACGGAGCCCGCTTGTGAAATTTACACCGGAATACTTTTTGGCACGCTGCAAGTCACCCGATTCGCCGCAGGATATCCTGCAGGCGGCGTTCGATGCTTTCCCGGAGGATGCCATTGCCGTCTCCTTCAGCGGCAGCGAGGACGTGGTCCTGGTTGATATGGCTGTTCAACTCAGGTCGGATGTCCGGGTGTTTTGTCTGGACACCGGTCGTTTGCATCCGGAGACCTACCAGTTTATTGATATGGTCAGGCGGCGTTATCGGCTGAACCTGGAAATCCTGCTGCCGGACCCCATCGCGCTGGGCAGTCTGGTAAGGGAAAAGGGATTGTTCAGTTTCTATGAGGACGGGCACCACGAATGCTGTGCGCTACGCAAGGTGGAACCGCTGCGGCGTTATCTGGAGGAATCGGAATTGGATGCCTGGGTTACCGGACAGCGACAGGACCAGAGCATACAGCGGGAGGTATTGCCCATAGTGCAGAGGGATGAGCAGTTTTCCAGCGAGGAACGGCAGATCCTCAAGTTCAATCCACTGGCACAGTGGAGTTCGGCACAGGTGTGGGAGTATATCTGGGCGCATGAACTGCCGCAGAACGCCCTGCATAGCAAGGGCTATGTCAGCATCGGCTGCGAGCCATGTACACGTTCTATACTGCCGCATCAACACGAGCGCGAGGGGCGCTGGTGGTGGGAAGATGACGAAGTGAAGGAATGCGGGTTGCACGAAACAAGACCGCCCGATACCACAACGCATTGATGCTCACCGGCGGTGACCGACGGCGGTTGAACGGTATGGTGTCGGGTGTCGTTCGCCAGCCGGTAAATCGCATACCGCACGTCGTCTGAATCCCTGGATCGCATAGCAGGCCCCGGCATCCTCGCCGGAGGCCGTGCCTGCACATCGCACATCCTTGCAGCTATGACTGGCTACATAATAACCGGCTTCGCCGTGGGTTTCGTCATCGGCCTGACCGGTGTTGGCGGAGGCTCGCTGATGACCCCGTCCCTGATCCTGTTTTTCGGTATACAACCGGCGGTGGCGGTGGGGACCGATCTGCTGTATGCGGCACTCACCAAGGCGTGTGGGGCACTGGTGCACCGCAAACATGGCACCATCGAGTGGCGCGTTGTCAAGCACATGGCGTATGGCAGCGTGCCCGCCGCGTTGCTCACCATTTATCTGCTGGACTATCTGCAGAGCCGTGGCGCCGACTACCAGCGGATGATGAGCGCGATACTGGCGGCCGCGATGATGCTGACCGCGTTGTTCCTGCTGTTTCAGAAGCAACTGCGCCAGTTCAGCGAGGCCGAGCATCTGGCCTGGATACGGGCCCTGCACCGGCGATCCCGCATCCCGCCGACCTGTGTCGCCGGGGTGGCCCTCGGCTTCCTGGTGACGCTGTCCTCGGTCGGCGCCGGCGTCATCGGTGCGGCATTCCTGATCATGCTCTACCCCGAGTGGCGCCCGGTCCGTATAGTGGGCACGGACCTTGCCCACGCGGTGCTGCTGACCGCCGTTGCCGGCCTCGGCCATGTGCATCTGGGGACGGTGGACTGGGGTTTGCTGTTCTCGCTGTTGGTGGGCTCCCTGCCGGGTGTCTATCTGGGCAGCCAACTCGGCGTGCGGCTGCCCGATGAGATCATGCGCTGGGTGCTTGGTACGCTGCTGTTCCTGCTGGGTGGCGGTTTGCTGCTGTCGTTGTAGGGCGCGTGGGGTGTGCCGGTAAAACTCCACATGGTGTCGCGTCGAGATCGGGAGGGTATTTGCCCGGTGGCGGGGCTCGCCAAAAGCCGGGATTAAACCAGCGAGCCCGTTAACGAAACCACAATATTTTTTACATTTTCGGATAAAATGTAAAAATTATCCCGATTCTTTTACATGTCAGGCGGAAAATGCAACATCAACCGACCGCTGAACCGACGGACTTTCCGCCACGGGTGCATCTGGAGACGGATTCGGTGTTCAAAGCGCTCATCAGGGCCAACCGGGCACTGGCGGAGCTGAAGGGTCATGCGCCGACGCTCCCCAATCAGGGGATCCTCATCGACACCCTGGTGCTCCAGGAGGCACAAGCCTCATCGGCAATCGAAAACATTGTCACAACCCAGGACGACCTGTTCCAGGCTGATATGTTTCCGAACGGGACGCACTCCGCGGCGACCAGGGAGGTGGCTCGCTACCGTGATGCCCTCAGATTGGGATACGAGCGGATGCTGGCTACTGACGGTCTTGTTACCAACAACACACTGATTGATATGTTCCAGTTGCTTTTGGCCAGGAGTGGTGGTTTTCGGGTCACACCGGGTACCGTCCTCAAGGATGGCCAGGGCGATATTGTCCATGTGCCGCCTCAGGATGCGAACGAGATTGTTGCGTTGATGACGTCTCTTGAGCGTTTCATCAATACTGACGCGGCCTGTGACCTGGACCCCTTGATCAAGATGGCACTCATCCATCACCAGTTCGAGAGCATTCACCCGTTCCCGGACGGCAATGGCAGAATCGGACGCATACTGAATGTGCTCTACCTGACGCGCACCGGCTTGCTGGATGTTCCCATTCTCTATCTGAGCCGCTACATCATCGGTACCAGGAATGACTACTATCGCTTGCTGCGGGCGGTGCACAATCCTGGCCAGACACAGGCGGCCTGGGAGGCATGGGTGCTGTACATGCTGGAAGCTGTGGCAGAGACCGCGAAGACTACCCTTGATCTCATTCGGAACATTCGTGACCAAATGATTGGATTCAAGCATCGTATACGCAGTGAGTTGCCCAGGCTCTATTCACAGGACCTGCTGAATAACCTGTTCCGGCACCCCTACACCCGTATCCCGTTTATGATGGAAGACCTCGGCGTTACCCGCCCAACGGCAACGAAGTACCTCGACGAGTTGGCCAGACGAAAATTCCTCGAGAAGAAAAAAATCGGGCGAGGCACTTACTATATCAACACGGATCTTGTGGCATTGTTTCGGGATGTATCGGGAGAATAATGAGTGGGAGACGCTGCATCGGGGCGTTGGAAGTTGTTTTCAGCGAGATTGAAAAGCATCACAAGGCGGACGACTTTATGTACGATATGTATCGTGCCGCCAGCGTGAAGGAGTTCGAGTTGGTACAGGAACAAAGCGATAAATTGTTACGCGAGCGGCCTGCAATCAAGGACTTGTTCCGCCGTGCCGCCCGGCGTGGACTGATTCAGGTCGATGCGGCGGAACGCTGGCTCGGGTATTGCGGCAATCGCAACGATACCGCTGATGCGTCGATAGTTGGTCATGGCATAGTCCGAGTTGAGCTTGCCCGATGACTAACGAGACACCTGTTACAAATCCGGGCGGGGAGATTATCGTCTACGAAGCGCCAGACAGTGAGTTGCAAGTGGAAGTGCGGCTGGAGGGAGAGACCGTCTGGCTGACGCAACGACAGATGGCGAAGGTGTTCGATACTACGCCGGAGAATGTCCTGATGCATCTGCGCAATGTATTCTCCAGTAAAGAGTTGGAGGCTGCGGCAACTGCTAAGGATTTCTTAGTAGTTCAAACCGAGGACCTGTTCCGCCATGCCGCCCGGCGTGGACTGATTCGGGTCCATGCGGCGGAACTGGCTCGGGTATTGCGGCAATCGCAACGATACCGCTGATGCGTCGATAGTTAGTCACACAGTCCGAGTTGAGCTTGCCCGATGACTAACGAGACACCTGTTACAAATCCGGGCGGGGAGATTATCGTCTACGAAGCGCCAGACAGTGAGTTGCAAGTGGAAGTGCGGCTGGAGGGAGAGACCGTCTGGCTGACGCAGCGACAGATGGCAGAGGTGTTCGCCACGTCAACCGATAACGTGGGCCTTCATCTGAAGAACATCTATGACGACAGCGAGTTGCGGTCAGAAGCAACTACCGAGGATTTCTCGGTAGTTCAAACTGAAGGTGGGCGGCGCGTTCGGCGGAGTATCCGCCACTACAATCTTGATGCCATCATTTCCGTGGGTTACCGGGTCAATTCGAAGCGGGGCGTGCGCTTCCGGCAATGGGCAAGCCGAGTCCTGCGCGAGCATCTGGTGCGTGGCCACACCTTGAACGAGCAGCGGCTGGCCGAGCGCGGGCTGGACGAGGCCCGCGATACCCTCGACCTGTTGGCACGAACCTTGCGGAACCGTCTCGATGACGCGACACTGAGCCAGGCCCCGAGCATGTTGCGACGGCGCTTAAACTAAAGCTGCGCAAAACCGTAAACGTATGATAGTGTTGGGAATGAACCGCAAGGACAACTTTCCCGTGTCAGGGTCATCAGCGCAAGTCACATCGCACCAACCTACCGGAACCATTTTGACCAGTTCGCTTCGTCGTATTTGAAATTGGTAGTGAAAGCAATGGTTGCCAAAGATAAAGAGTATTTGCAGATCGTTTTGGAGGCGATCAGAGTTTGTTCACAATACAAACCGAAGTTCGGACAAGGATCAAAGGGTGGCGGGCTAACGCTTGAACAATTCCGGGAGTTGTATCAGAGAGATTCGTTCTACAGTTGGTTTGGACTCGACAATCCGATGATGTATGCAGCTCACAAAGCAGCGGGCGGCATGACAAGCGTATATCGGCAAATAGGGATCGGGTGCGAAAGGCTGTTTCGTAGAATCGTCAAAGACTCTATGGAACTATCAGAAGAAGATGTTACATGGTCGTATCAGGTGACGTTGCCGAGTGGACGGAAGCGAACGCTGTATCTCGATGGGTGTGTTCCCCTTGACAAGATTAGCAGCAGGGTAAAGCGGGACCGTTTCCACCAGTGGATGAGAGAATCCGCGAAGATGCTGGATGTTGACGATAAGGTATTTGCGAGCTTGTCGGGAACGATTTTTGAAGTTCGGCAAGGTTACAAGAGTAAGGATTCAAAGCGACAAAATGCTGATATTGCCAATGCTGCAACGGCATACACCAAAGGGTACTTTCCTTGTGCCGTTATTCTATCTGCGCAGATAGATGGCGATGTGCTGATGCGCTACCGAGCGGAACAATGGTCTGTGGTGACTGGCATTGTCGGTTCCACAGATCCTTTAATCTCTACCTACGACTTCATGCGGCAGGTAATTGGCTACGATCTTGCTGCGTTCTTTGAACGCGAACAGTTCAACGCTTCGCGGCGAAATTGACGCCATCTTACACTCGCTACTAGCGTCGGAGGCAGTGTGAACGTCATTGCCAGAGAAAAGCTTCGACAAAGGGCG
This sequence comes from Gammaproteobacteria bacterium, assembly GCA_965115915.1. Taxonomy (GTDB): domain Bacteria; phylum Pseudomonadota; class Gammaproteobacteria; order Eutrophobiales; family Eutrophobiaceae. Next base: position 28,742 of record OZ220483.1, read on the forward strand.
GACTATACACATAAGTTCAATGCGAACACAGGCCGACATGGCTGGTTGCGGCTAACGCCCGCATATTCAGTGAAGATAGTAGAAGAACTTATAGCCCGATACGACCGACCGCGGCGCGTGCTGGACCCGTTTTGTGGAACGGCCACAACTGCGCTGAGCTCTGCGTACCACGGGCACGAAGGTATCACCATAGATGTCAATCCCTTCCTGGTGTGGCTTGGAGGCGTGAAGACCGCAAAATTCTCCGATTCCGTAGTAACCGCAACGCGCTGTGCATGTGCACGGGTGATTGATGCGGTTAATCGGGATTCGGTCGAACCAGCCGGAATGCCTCCCATCCACAATATTGAGCGATGGTGGTGTGCGGAGGCGCTGGCATTTCTGTGTAAGCTGAAGTCCAGTATTGAGGCTGAGAGCGAGAAACAGTCTCCTGAAAGAGACCTTCTGCTAGTGGCGTTTTGCAGGACACTGATTGGTCTTTCCAATGCCGCGTTTAACCATCAATCAATGTCCTTCAAAGATGATGCTCAATTGAGCATACCGTTTGGTGCAGACATGGAGCAAAGATTTAGTGAGGACCTGCATTTCGTTTTGGATGGCGCAGAAAATAATCCGAGCGGTACGGGACAGGTTTTATTTGGAGACGCCAGGAATTTGGCGCAGATAGTCGATGGTCCTTTCGACTTGGTAATTACCTCCCCACCATATGCAAATCGGATGTCGTACATTCGCGAGCTTCGGCCGTATATGTATTGGCTTGGATTTCTCGACAACGGGCGAGATGCCGGTGAGTTGGATTGGTCGGCAATCGGCGGTACCTGGGGTATCGCGACTAGCAGACTGATCAATTGGGAACAACCGAAAGAATCCTTTACACATCCGTTACTCGATGCACCCTTGAACAGAATTTCCCATGATGACAACAAAAATGGAGTGTTGCTCGCAAAGTACATTGCCAAGTACTTTAACGACATTTGGGAACACATCAATTCGTTAGTGCCTTTGGTTCGGAAGGATGGTGAATTGCACTATATCATTGGCAACTCGACGTTTTACGGGGTGCTGTTGTCAGTGGAACGACTTTATGCGGCAATGCTTGAAGACGTGGGATTTGAGGATGTCCGGTGTTGTGCGCTTCGGAAACGGAACTCGAAAAAGGAGTTGTTTGAGTTTGATGTATCTGCCCGATGGCCCGGTTAGACGGGTGATCCAGGATCGTCGCATGAAGTTGTTTTCAAGATAGCCGACATTAGCGTTTGTGACATTCACTGTAGACGCATCCCACGGCTGTGCCAAACCGTCAGAGCGGGGCAGGCGATACTCAACAACAGCGTTTACAATGGAATACTCATTCGATCAGGGGTCCAATGCAATTTCACCGCCAAAGAACTCTCGAATAGCATTTACACACGTTGGTGGCGTGTACCAGTGCTGGCTGACAGGCTCCGTATTGTTTCGACCCGCAGTGCGCCGGGCAGCCATCAGGACGGTGTGACGCCGACACTCAGCATCCCGGCCTGCAGCAGTTCAAGAAACCCGCTCTCCACGCCACTCAGGACGGTCTCCGGCGCCCCGGACTGACGCATACCGGAGAGCATCTGCCGCACGCTCATGGTACCGTCCACATGCTCGAACAGGCTGGCAAAACCGACGCTCAGCTCCATGGTCCGATGCCGTATCCGGGGGCCTGTCTGCATGGTGCGCCCGGGCTCTATGGATGCCCGGGTCACCAGCAGTCGAGGGTCTTCGTTGGCGAAGGCCTGGTCCAGCTTCGGGGCCTGTTTGCGCAGCGTGTGCCAGAGGCGGTCTGCGGGCTCGGGGCAGAGTCGCTGTTTCGCCTCGGCGTAGGGCATCGGGATCAGACAGGCGCTGACGAAGGCGGCAGAGCGGATGGGCAGGTCGATCCAGTTCTCTGCCACGCTACGCACCGCGTGATCTGGCGCGGGCTCCCCGTCCCAATGCCGCCGACAGTTCGCCGCTGTCCAGTTCATGCCGAGTTCGGCGCCCACCAGCGCCTTGCCGAACAGCCGGAATTCTGGCCGTTCCACCGGCAGTTCGTCCAGTCTGGCCAGCAGCAGCCTGCCAAGCCGGGAGGCCCGCTCCGCCTCCTGTAGTCGTATCAGTTCCGGGTTGATGCAGTCGAACAATGTCGCTCGGCCACCCTCCAGCGCGCAGAAAATACTGAAGCCGGTCGGGTAATGGCGGCACAGGCGCGACAGGATCAGGTCTGTGCGCAGCTTTGCGTCCAGTTCCAGCGCGGGTGGCCGGATGGTGTGGAAATCCGCCCGTTCCGCTGCCTCCAATTGATAAGAAGCCATCGCGGTGTCCGGGTCCTGGCAGAAAGACCGGCGTTTTTCTCGATCGAACAGCAGATCGAACAACAGACGTTCCTGTTCGTGGAAACTCACGCCGATTCCGCCAGGCTGCGGCTGGCGCTATGGCGCCGTACCGTTTGCCGCAGTCGCTCGAGAGTGCGCATCACGCTATCCTCCGCCACGCCCTCGCATTCGAAGCACAACGCCTTGACCGCGGGCAGCAGCGGCAGCAGGGTTTCCAGCATCTGCCAGGTCTGTGGCAGGACCGGTTCCTCATGGGCATCGATGTAGATGGGTCCGTCGCCACCCTGCCGGATGCGTCCCCCGGCGACATGCACCTCGATCACCCGTTCACAGGGCAGCGCCTCAAGCTGGTCCAGCACGTGGCCGTTGCTGGCCATCTCCCAGGATACCAGGTGCCCCATGTCCAGCAGGATGGCACAGCCGGTCTCGTGGGCCAGTTCCCCGAAGAAGCGAAACAATGGCATCGAACCGGCCACGAAGCACACGGGTGGCGGCTCAACAGCCACCGGTACCGGCATGCTCGCCTGTACCTCGCGTACCCGCTGTGTTGCCAGTTGTAGCGAGGCGGCATTGAATAATGGCGGGATGAAATAGCCGAGTTGCGTGGAATAGCCCTGCTCCTCTCCCCAGAAGCAGTAGGCACAATCCTGTGCGAACCAGGCGGAACCGACCCGTTCGATGTGTCTTGCCGTCGCCTGTAGCCAGGCTGCGTTATTCGGCCAGGACCCGCAGAAGTTGATATGTGAAGGATGGTACAGCACCGGGGCCCCCGCCTGCTGTATGCGTTCTATCTCTTCCAGCACCTGTTCCACATCCACCAGGCCTGCATACTCGACGAAGGCCGGTCCGTTGTCGTTTTGCACCAGGCGTACCGGGTCCGGCTCGGCACTCAGGCTGAGGCTGGCGCCGATGCCAAGGGTGGGTAGCTGTTCCAGGGGTGTCGGCATGGCTGAGGTTCAGGCGAGTTGTGCGGTACCGCGCCGATTTACGCGGCTTTGCTGTCAGTACCGATGGAATAATGATACCATGAAGCGTCAGGCCCCTACGCTTGCCGAGGCGACCGCTTCATTGAAGATCAGAGAGGAATAATGTACCGAATGCGGAAGATTTTTTTGTGCCGTGCCGTGTCTGCGCTGCGCGGGCACACGGGGGCTGCCTTTATGTTGCTGGACCGGGGGGAACGGAATGCCGCCGCGCTGCGCCGGCAGCGCCGGGCGGTACTGACCGCGGCTTTGGCACACACCGACGCGGCCACACAAGGTTTGCGCCAGCCACGCTGAGGGATGGCTTATTCGGCGTTTACTCCAAAGGTGGCGAGCAGTTCGGAAAAGTCGGCATCCGCCACATGTACGTTGGAATAGCCCATGGTCTGCAGGGTGTGAGCGGACAGCGAGGCACGGCCACCTGCGCCGCAATGTACCAGGATCGGCCGGTCCGGATCGGGGCAGGCCTCGCCGATGCGCATTTCCAGCAGTCCACGCGGGATATTGATGGTGTCCGGCAGACTGCTGCGTTCATGTTCGTGGGGTTCGCGCACATCAATGATCAGCACATCCGCATGCTGCTTGCAGTATTGCTGCACGCCGGCGGCGTCAAGACAGTCACAGTGCGCCTTTGCGGCGGCTATCATCTCGTTGGCATTCAGTATCATAATGAAGTTCCGGGTTAAGTGTTGGCACAGGTGGCGCATTGTAAACCGGATGTGCGTACAAGTCACGTTCCGGTGCGGCGCGGTCCCGGCACCCGGGGACCCGGTCCATGCCTGTGCCATCCGCTGGGGTAGCGGCTAGCCTTGCCTATCGGTTCTGCTGGAACGATGGGGATGACAACCGTTGGTCACATTTTCCCTTGACGCTGGGCACCGGAGTGATTACCTTCAAGTCACATGACAAAGGCAAGGCAATATGCAAAGCATCCGGAAACCCTACCGCAAGAGTCTCTGCTGCTTCAGGTCGCGTACATGTTTCCGAGCAATGAGGTGGCGCAGGAACGGCTCGAGAAGCTGTACTGGCCGGGAGGCTTTTCCCCGTACTGTGGTCCCTTCAACGTCCAGTGCAACATCAAGCACAAATCCCGGGCCCGTCGCTGCCGGGATTGCCTGAACGAACCGATGTTCACTGTCCGCGTCGCCGAATTTTTCCATCGGAACAATGTTTGTGAGCAGGATACAAGCAACCGGATGCGGTGGGGAGTCATGCGTCAGATGGTCGGGAAGTGCATTAAGTACGCTGAACTGATCGCTTACCATGGCTTGGCGCCGGGGGCAAGGACTTGAGCCTCGCCGAGACGTTTCCGGTTTCTCGCGTTCCCGTTGTCAACGTCGCCACAGTCCCGCAGAGAAGCCCACTACGCTATCCTGGCGGCAAGACATGGCTGATACCGCATATTCGTGAGTGGCTGAGGCAATCGCGCCCAGAGCTTCTGATTGAACCGTTTGCCGGCGGCGGGATAGTGTCCCTTACGGCTGTCATGGAGAACTTGACCGATAACGCCGTGATGATCGAGATCGACAGGGACGTTGCGGCGTTCTGGCGGTCTGCACTCGAAAGCGGTGCCACGCTGCAAGACTGGATATTGCAATTCGAGCCGACGATAGATCGACTCAGGGCGATCGAGCAATCTTTGCCGTCGTGCGTCACCGAACACGGTTTTAGAACGCTGGTGTTGAATCGTACGCGGAGAGGCGGCGTGTTGGCGCGCGGGGCGTCGTTCTGCAAAAACGGGGAGAATGGCAAAGGTGTGCTCTCTCGTTGGTATCCAAAGACACTGGTGACGCGGTTGGCCGCGATCCAGAGCTACCAGGATCGCATTGCCTTTATTGAGGGCGACGGAATGAAGCTCTTGCCGATGCTGTTACGCGGATGGGGGGGTGATGCAGCAGTGTTTCTTGATCCGCCCTATACAGCGAAGGGTGGCAAGAGAGCCGGATCACGGTTGTACGAGCATTCCCAAATTGAACATGAAAGGCTGTTTGACATGTTGGCGGAGTCGGATAGCAATTTCCTCATGACCTATGATGCGGCACCGGAGATTGTCGAGCTTGTCGGCAAGCATGGATTTTCGGCTGTCAGCCTGTCCATGAAGAACGGGCATCATAACCACTTGCCGGAACTGGTCATCACGCCCAAGCCGTTATTTGCATGACATCCGGTTGTGGCATAGCCGAATGGTTTGGGCTGCCGTTCGACAGCCTGTCTCCTGAACATCGGCAGGAACTGGCTCGGGCGGCACTGAAACTTGTGCCCGACATGCCAGGGTGCCCGTTTCAGTCGGGCGAGCCGTGCACGAAGACCGGTGGTGTATGCTCCATGAAATTGGGTCAGGCTGCGCCGTTCATCGTGTGTCCCCGGCGGTTCCAGGAGCGTGATCTTTTGTTGGTTTGGCTTGCCGGGATCGTCGGATTTTCAGAAGTCCATGTTGCTGCCGAGGTGCCGTTCATGTACTCGCCGGACACGAAACGCGAAGCCGGACGCATTGACCTTGTGATCGCAAAGGATGGTGATGCGACATCGTGGGTTGGTCTGGAAATTCAAGCTGTCTACTTCTCTGGCAAGGGGATGCGATCGGATTTTGAGATGCTGCTTGGCAACGCGGACGAAACTTCACCACCGCCCACAAGGCACCGTAGGCCCGATTGGAGATCGTCAAGTGCCAAGCGGCTGATGCCACAATTGCAGGTCAAGGTTCCTACCCTGCGAAGATGGGGCACCAAGTTGGCGGTAGCCGTTGACCTGCCATTCTTCGAAGCCATAGGCGGGGCCTCGGAATCTCCATCGCACGATTTGAACGATGGTGACATCGTTTGGCTTGTGCCGCGTATCAATGCAGACTATCAGCTTGTGGAGCATCACTGGGAAGTGTTGTCGCTGGAAGCATCCAGTGACAAGCTACTGTCCGCTGAGACCCTCAAGCGCCAGGAGTTTGAGACGGCACTGCGAACCAAGCTGAGATTGATTCAGTTACCAGGGGAGAAGCCGGTATGATTGACACACCGACCAAAGTCAGCCTGAAGGAACCCGTCGTGAAGGCGGATGCTTGCCGGTTCGGCAAGGCAGAGAAGGAAGATTTGATATGCCGAGATGGTCGCCGGATGGCGGGCGCGAGGGGTTCATGTGCCTGTTCATTTTTGGAAAAATCCTGGCAGGGCGAAGCACTTTGCATGTTAATCGGAGTTGGACCACCGGCAAGGGTCTGGACGCAGATGTGACTAAAGCTCGTAATCTGGAAAATGATCGGTTGATCCGTGCGCTGCTGCGGCAACCGGTGGACCGGACCCCAGTGTGGATCATGCGTCAGGCCGGACGCTATCTGCCGGAGTATCGCGCACTGCGGCGCCGGGCCGGGGACTTTCTGCGTCTGTGCAAGACGCCGGAACTCGCCATGGAGGCCACGCTGCAACCGCTGGATCGTTATCCGCTGGATGCCGCGATCCTGTTTTCCGATATCCTGACGATCCCCGACGCGATGGGCCTGGGCCTGTCCATGGAAGAGCACAAAGGGCCGTGCTTTGCCACCGTGGTGCGTGACCGGCAGAGCGTTTCAAAGTTGCCGGTACCCGAGCCATGCGCACAGTTGCAGTATGTGCTGGAGGCGGTGCGGCGGGCACGGGCCGCCCTTGCCGGTCGGGTGCCGCTGATCGGCTTTTCCGGTAGCCCGTGGACACTGGCCTGCTACATGGTGGAGGGTGGGGGCAGCCGCGAGTTCCGCCATGTCCGGGAGATGCTCTATGCGCAGCCGGACACGCTGCGCGAGCTGCTGGACAAACTCGCCCGGGCGGTGGTGCGGTATCTGAACGCGCAGATCGAGGCGGGGGTGCAGGTGGTGATGTTGTTTGACTCCTGGGGTGGACTGTTGGACTGGCCGCGTTACGAACAATTCTCACTGGCGTATATGCGCCAGGTGCTGGCGGGTCTGCATCGTGAATATGCCGGTTGTCGGGTTCCCAGTATCGTGTTCAGCAAAGGGGCGGGCCTGTGGGTGGAACACATTGCGGCAAGTGGCTGTGACGCGGTAGGTCTGGATTGGACACAGGACATCGCTCAGGTGCGGCGACAGATCGGAGAGCGTGTGGCCGTGCAGGGCAATATGGACCCGGCGGCACTGTATGCCACGCCGGAATCTATCCGCGAGGAGGTCGCACGTATTCTCGCCGCGTATGGCAACGGGCACGGCCATGTGTTCAATCTCGGGCATGGGATACAGCCGCAGACCGATCCGGAGCGCCTGGCGGTTTGTATCGAGGCGGTGCAGGCGTTGAGCGGACAGTATCATCGCTGATGCAGCGCATGCCTGGCGGGTATCACATCAGTATCGCGGCGGCGGTGCACGGCTAGCCATGTTGCGACAGGGCGTGTTTTTGCTCAAGGGTTTTTGTATCGGGACGGCGGATATCATCCCGGGGGTCAGCGGTGGCACCATGGCGTTGGCATTGGGCATCTACGAGCGTCTGCTGCGCGCAATCCGGGCCGTCGATGGCGAATTTCTCAAGCTGTGTTGCACACGGCAACTCCGGGCCTTGTACCGGCGTCAGGACGTGTCTTTTTTGTTGCCGTTGGCGCTGGGCATCGGCTTGGCGCTGTTTGTGTTTACCCGTGTGATATCGCTGCCGTTGTTGATACAGGAGTTTCCGGAGCGGGTATACGGCGTGTTTTTCGGGCTGATTGCCGGTTCCATCGTGGCCCTGTGGCGCGGGCTGCCGAGTCGCGGTGTGCGGGTCTGTGCCGGATTGCTGCTTGGGTTGCTGGCCGGGTTGCTGGTGTTTGGTATGGCGCCGGGGATGACCCCGGATACGCCGCTGTTCCTGTTTCTTGCCGGGGCGCTGGCCGTCTGCGCGATGTTGTTGCCTGGTGTGTCCGGCGCCTTCGTGTTGCTGATGCTGGGCAAATATCCGCTTGTCCTGCAGGCGGTGGCGGAGCTTCGTATCGCGGTACTGTTGCCGTTCGTGTCCGGCGTGTGTTGTGGCGCGCTGCTGTTTGCGCGTGTGCTGCTCGATCTGCTGACGCGCTATTACGCGCCGGTGCTGGGCCTTATGATCGGATTGCTGCTCGCGTCGTTGACGGTGTTGTGGCCGTATCAGTTGCGTTCATACAGCCTGATTGGCGGCAAGCAGCGGTTGACTGGCAGTATGCCGGTATTGCCGGAGGTTTTGGGTGCGGAGTTTCTGGTCGTGGTGTTGCTGATGCTGTCGGGTTTTTGCAGTGTGTTGCTGTTGCATCGCGTTGCCGGACGCCATGTGTGCTGAGCCTGCGGGGCCTGTGCCGGCGGGCCGGGACGCTGGCTGCCGGATACCGCATTTCAGCAGTTTTGCTAAGATGACTGGCGTGTGCGAGCAAGTTTCTTAGAGGAGAACACAGCCAGACGATGCCGTTATCGGAACTCATATTGATTGTGATGGGGGTGCTGGCCGCCGCGATGGTGGCCGCGCTGATCTGTCGCCGGATACTGGTCCCGCTTACCGTATTGCTGATGGTGATGGGTATAGTGCTGGGCTGGCTTGCGCGCACCTACCCGCCGTTTTCTCCACTGTTGAAGTTTGAATTGACCCCGGAGTTGGTGCTGTTCCTGTTTCTGCCGGGACTGATCTTCGAATCCGCCTTCAATCTGGATGCAAGGCAACTGTTGAAAGACATCGCGCCGATCGCCGCGCTGGCGCTCCCGGCGTTGCTGCTCTCCACGGCGATCATCGGCACTGGCTTGTGGGTGACGATCGACATGGGGTTGATGCTGGCCCTGCTGTTTGGCGCGCTGATCTCGGCCACCGATCCGGTGGCGGTGATCGCGTTGTTCCGGGAACTGGGTGCTCCGCGACGTCTTACCGTGTTGGTGGAGGGAGAATCCCTGCTGAATGACGCGACGGCGATCATGTTGTTTCACATCATTCTCGGCCTGGTCATTGCCAACGAGGTGGTGCATGTGGGGCTACTGGGGACCGCGACGGCGGAATTCCTGCGCGTATTCGTTGGTGGCATCTGCGTCGGCATTCTGGTTGGCGTACCGATCAGCCTGATTCTGTTCACACCAAAGTCCGGGCTTAGCATCTGTCTGGTGATGAGCATCGTCGTGGCTTATGCCAGTTTTGCCATCGCCGAGCACTTGCTGCATGTCTCCGGGGTGATGGCGACGCTGTCCGCCGGTATTGCGCTGGCCGCGCTGGGAGGCTCGCGTATCCCGCAGCAGGAAAATGAAGCGATCCGGGAATCCTGGGAGAGCATCGCCCTGGTGGGCAACGCGCTGTTGTTCATTTTTGTCGGCATCTCCGTGGATTTTATCGAGCTGTTCGATTACATCCCTGCGATTATCGCGGCGATAGCCTGTGTGTTGCTGGCACGCGCCGTCTGTGTCTATCCGATGGTTCCCGCCACCGTGCGCCTGTTCCGATTACCGCAGATCACACTGGGGGAACGGCACATCATGTGGTGGGGTGGACTCAAGGGTGGCCTTGCGATCGCCATCGTGTTGTCCATACCGGATGGAATGCCGGAAAAGGACATGCTGCTGGGCATGACCATCGGTGTGGTGCTGTTTACCATGACTATCAACGCCACCACGATTCGACCGCTGATCCGCATTCTCGGTATCGACCAGTTGTCCGACTACGAAAGGGTCGAACTGAGACACGGTTTGATCGAGGCGCGCCAGCATGCGGAATCCTTTGTGTCCGAACTGTCCAGGCTTGGCTTGGTGTCAATGCGTGTGGTCTTCATATTGCAAAATTCCCTGCGCAAGTTCCTGGCCGTTGACGAGGACCAAATAGATGAGGAACTGGAGCAGCGGCAACTCTTCCTGCAACCGCTGCGGCAGGAGTTTCAGGAACTCAAGCGTCTGCTGGATGTTGGTCTGGTGAACCACTATACCTATCTGGATATGCGCATGATCCTGTTTCGAAACCGTGAGACATGGCTCCACCACCCGGAGAAGTTTCACTACGAGGAAGGTGTCGCAAGAAGCGGACTGTTCAGTCGGTTGGAGAATCTGTTGCTGTACAGATTGCGGGAGAAAGACTGGGCTACCGGGATTTTGGCGCGTTACCAGTATCTGCGTATGTCGCAGAGTATGCAGCGCGATATCGCCGGTGTTCTGATCTACACGCATACCCTGAATTACATTGAAGAAGCGTGCGACGGAATGCGGGACGGGCCGCGCAACTATCTGATACGTATCTACCGTGAACGCATCAGTGTCAGAAAGAAACGTCTGGCGCACATTGCCGACAGCTTTCCGGAGTTCTACAAGCGCTTTGAAAACGCGCTGTTCGCCAAGGTCGCCTATTTCAGTGTCAACTACCGCATCCGCGAGGCCCTCCATCACGGCGAGATCGGCGAACGTGCCTATGGCGTTATAGACAGGAGGATACAGAAAATATCGCGTGAACTGCCAGTCATGTCGAAGGCCATGCCGGAGCGGTCCATAGAAGCCCTGATCAGCAAGGTGCCATTGCTGAACGGGCTGTCTCCCGAGATCCTGAAACGCATAGCCGAGACCGCACGGCAGGTCAATTTTCTTGCCGGGGACGTGATCATCGGCCAGGGGGAACGTGGTGACGCGCTGTATATCCTGTTGCGGGGCAAGGTCAGTGTGTACCTCAGCGGCGATGAAGACACCCCGATAGCCGTTATGCGAGACGGCGACTTCTTTGGCGAGATGGCACTGCTCGGTGCGCAGATACGGACCGCCAATATCGTTGCGTTGGAAAATTCCCGTCTGGCCCGCGTCAGCCGCCGGCGTATCCTGAGGCTGGCCGAACAGGAGCAGGAGCTGAGACTGAGACTGGAGCGGGCCATGCAGGAGCGACAAGAGACTGCCAGCACGGGCTGATGCCGGGCGCCCGCATCCGGACTTGCCGCGGCGCGGCTGCCGATGCGTGCAGGGTGTCCGTCAGCATGGCCGGGATGGTGGTTGCCGCCGCCGGTGTTGAATCCGCCACAGTATCAGCAGGTTCAGCACCAGCAGCCCGATCAGAGGCCAGTCACCGAGCAGCACATACGGTGTGCTCCCTTGCCGCCGCGGTACCTGTGCATGCAGTGTGCCCACACTGAACTGCGGCAGACGCTTGCTGATTCGGCCCCGGTCATCGATGATCGCGGTGATGCCGTTGTTGGTTGCCCGCAGCAGGTAGCGTCCGGTTTCCGCCGCCCGCATGCGTGCGATCTGCAAGTGTTGGTGCGGCGCCAGCGAGTCGCCAAACCAGGCGTCGTTGCTTAGCGTCAGCAGCAATTCCGCCTCGGGCAGTGCCTTGCGCAGCACATTGCCAAAGGTGATCTCATAGCACAGTGACAGGCCCAGTCGACCGTGAGCGGTGTCGAACCAGGCCGGCGCCCGGGTATCGGCGGGAGGACGCAGGTCGGACATCGGCAGCGCAAAGCGTTCCAGCACCGGGGCCAGCAGTCCGTGCAGCGGGATATACTCTCCAAATGGGACCAAGTGGCGTTTGTGATAAAAACGTGCACCATAATCGTCACTTAGCAATACCGAGTTGTGTGGCCCGGCCGCCGAGCGGTGCAGCAACCCGCTCACCAACAGGGTCTGCGGCCCCAGATGCTGTGCCCGGGTGGAGTCAAGCCAGGTGCGGACCTGCTGGTAGAATGCCGGTATCGCGGTTTCCGGCCAGACCAGCAGCGCACTGGCACGGCCATTTCCCGACAGTTCCAGATAATGCGTCAATGTTGGACCCAGCATGTCTGCGCGCCACTTGATCCGCTGTGGCACGGCCCCTTGCACCAGGCTGACGTCCACCGGTGGCGCCGCCACCGGGGTGGTCCATTGGGCGTACTGTAGCCCGGCGGTGCCAAGGCCGATCAGCACAAGCGTCAGCATGGCCCCGGTGCGTGCCTTGTCTGTCAGGCATTGCAGCAGTGCGGCGCTGCCTGTGACCAGCAGCAGCGACAAGCCGTACAGCCCGGCTATGGGCGCCCAGACCAGCAGTGGTGTCTCGCTCAATCCGAGGCCGAAGTTCAACCACGGAAAGCCGGTGAAGATCCATCCCCGGACCCATTCCAGCAGCACCAGACAGGCGGGCGCCACCAGCAGCAGACGGACGCCATCCCGTCGTGCCCATACACGTTCCGTCAGCCAGCCGGCCAGTGCCGGGGACAGCGCGAGAAACGCCACCAGCAGCCCGTTCAGCGCCCATGCCAGTGGCAGCGGCATATTGCCGAAGCGGTGCAGACTGATGTGGATCCAGGCAACGCCCACACCGAACAGACACAGTCCGTAGACATAGCCATACGCGAACACATGTCGGCGTTCGCAGCGGTGCCAGAGCAGCAACAGTGTCGCCACGGACAGTGGCCCGAGCGGATAATAGTGGAACGGACTCAGTGCGAACGGGAATATCCCCCCGGCGCCGGCTGCCAGCAGCAGGTGGCGCGGGTTCATCCCGCGCTGTCTTTCACGACCCGCAGCAGGTGTATGCGGCGTTTGTCCGCCTTGATAACGGTGAACACAAGGCCGTTGCAGGCCACGCTCTCTCCACGCTTGGGCACGTGCCCGATGGTCTTGACGATCATACCGCCGACGGTATCGTATTCCTCCGCGTGTTCCTCCTCGCCCGGGGGCGCAGCGGACGCGGAGAAACAGGCGCGGAACTCCTCCATCGGCGTGATGGCCTTGACCGCATAGGCCTTCTGGCCGTCTTGCAGCAGGGAGCGGTAGGGCCGTATGTTGGGGTCTTCCTCCTCGTAGTCGTATTCATCGGCGATCTCCCCGATGATCTCTTCCAGGATGTCCTCTATGGTTACCAGTCCGGTCGCGGTGGAATACTCATCGATGACGATCGCCATGTGGTTATGGTTTTGCCGGAACTCCCGCAGCAGCACATTCAGGCGCTTGCTCTCCGGCACGAAGTTGGCCGGGCGCAGCACATCCTTGATGCGAAAATCCGCCGCCCGCTCCGGGTCGGCGTAGGCAAGCAGGTCTTTTGCCAGCAGTATGCCGATGATTTCGTGGTTTTCCTCGTCAAACACCGGAAAGCGCGAGTGCCCGGATTCGGTCACTGTCTTCAGTATCTGCTGTAGCCGGCTGTTGCACTTCACGCTGACCATGTGCACCCGTGGCACGATGATCTCATGCACCCGGGTCTGGGACACCGCCAGTGCCCCCTCCATCATGTACAGCACATCGCCGTCGATCAGATTGCTGGTCTCCGCCGCCCGCAAGATCTCCACCAGACCCTCTACGTCCTGTGGCACACGGGCCAGAAAGCGCTTGAGCCCCGCCGCCAGCGTACTGTTGGCCGGCGCCGTTTTATCCTTGTCTCTGGTGTTGCTGGCGTCCATCACCGGGTCCGGGTCCTGCCGGCGCCGATCTGTCCGCGTTCGGGCGCTGACAAGACGCTGTAGTCTGCTGCGGTCGGCGCTGCCACCGGACTATTGCGTCTCCCGATACGGGTCCGGGAAACCCAGACGCCTTAGCAGTTGTGTCTCCAGCGTCTCCATTTCCTGCGCCGCGAGCCTGTCATGGTGGTCAAAGCCCAGCAGATGCAGTACCCCGTGGATAACGCAGTGGGCCCAGTGCGCCTGTACCGATTTGCCTTGACAGCGGGCCTCCTCTGTCACCACCGGGGCGCAGATCAGCAGGTCGCCGAGCAGTGGGTCCAACTCGCGTTCGCCCAGCGGACCGGCCGGAAACGCCAGCACATTGGTGGCCCGATCCGCCCCGCGCCAGCGCCGGTTCATCCGGGCGCCCTCCTCCCGGTCCACGATGCGTATCGTCAGTTCCACCGCCCGCCGCCCGGCCGGCAGGGCCAGGCCGACCCACCGCCGCAGGCTCGCTTCCTCCGGCAGGTAGCTGTCTTGCGCCAGCCCTTGCTGTATGGTGAGGGCAAGCTGCGTGTCTTGTGGCGGGTCGTCAGCCATCTCGCCCGGCCTGCGGTCCATGTTGGTGGCGTTCATAGGCGTCCAGTATCCGACCGACCAGCGGATGGCGAACCGCGTCGCCCCGGTCGAAAAAGCGGATGTGAACGCCCGCCACCCCGCGCAGTACCTCAAGCGCGTGGGCCAGCCCGGACGGCTTGCCCTGTGGCAGGTCGGTCTGTGTAATGTCGCCGGTCACCACCACCTTGGAGCCCAGGCCGATGCGGGTCAGAAACATCTTCATCTGCGCCACCGTGGCGTTTTGCGCCTCGTCCAGGATCATGAATGATTCATCGATGGTGCGCCCGCGCATGAAGGCCAGCGGGGCGATCTCTATAACCTGCTTTTCCAGATAGCGGCAGGTCTGTTCGTGGCCCAGAAACTGGTACAGGGTATCGAACAGTGGCCGTAGATAGGGGTCGACCTTCTGTGTCAGGTCGCCGGGCAGAAAACCCAGATGTTCACCGGCCTCCACCGCGGGTCGTACCAGTACCAGGCGTGACATCTGGCTGTTTTCCAGTGTGGCCAGTGCGCTGGCCACGGCCAGCCAGGTCTTGCCTGTGCCCGCCGGGCCAACGGCGAAATTGATGTCGTGCGCCGCCAGGCCACGCAGAAACGCCGCCTGATTGGCGCTGCGGGCACGGATCGTGTATTTCCCGGCGTTCAGCGCCAGTGACACCGGCGGCGGCTCGTCGCCTTCGGTATCACAGACCTCCTGCAGCAATTGTTGCACCTGATGCGCCGACAGGCTGTTTTCCATCGAGGAGTCGTACATCCTGCGGATGGCCTTTACCGCCAGACAGACGACGCGGGACGGCCCGATGAAGTGGAAGTGGTTGCCACGGTTGCGGATCTGTACCCCGATGGCGCTTTCCACCTGGCGCAGATTCGTGTCCAGTGGCCCACACAGGTTGTTCAGACGGGCGTTATCCACCGGGTCCAGCGTGAGGCGCCGGGATGTGGACAGTGGCGGCTTATGCAAGGGCGTCCATGCTGGCATGCCGGGCGGCGGCCCGGGGCGGCGCCCGGCCCGGACAGGCTTCGCCGCGCAGCGAATGGGACAGCGCCTCGGTGATCCGCAGCGGCACAAACTGTCCGATGCAGTCCGGGTCGGCGCTGAAATTGACCACCCGGTTGTTCCCGGTACGCCCACACAGCATCGCGGAGTCCTTTTTGGAGGGGCCCTCGACCAGTACCGTTTCGATGCGTCCCAGCATCGCCTGGCTGAAAGCGGCGGCCTGCCGCTGGATCTGTTGCTGCAACCGCGCCAGGCGCTGGCGTTTGCACTGCGCCGATGTGGAATCTTCCAGGCTGGCCGCCGGGGTGCCCGGACGCGGGCTGTAGATGAAGCTGAAGGCGCCGTCGAACTGCAGCTCCCGCGCCAGGCGCAGGGTTTTGTCAAAATCCGCATCGCTCTCTCCGGGGAAGCCGACGATAAAATCGGAACTCAGCGACAGCCCGGGTCGCACGCGCCGCAACCGCCGTACCTTGTGCTTGTATTCCAGCACGGTGTGCCCGCGTTTCATCGATGCCAGTATGCGGTCCGAGCCGCTTTGCACCGGCAGATGCAGATGGCTGGCCAGTTCCGGTACCCGGCCATAGGCCTCGATCAGCGACGCTGACAACGCCACCGGGTGCGAGGTGGTAAACCGGATCCGGCCGATGCCTTCCACCGCCGCGACATACGCGATCAGTCCCGCCAGATCCAGGCTGCCGCCGTCGTGGCGCAGGCCGCGCCAGGCGTTTACGTTTTGCCCCAGCAGCGTGACCTCGCGCACGCCCTGTGCCGCCAGTTCCACCACCTCGGCGATCACCGAATCGAAGTCGCGGCTGACCTCTTCGCCCCGGGTATAAGGCACCACGCAGAAGCTGCAATATTTACTGCAACCCTCCATGATGGAGACATGGGCCGTGACGCCAGTGGCCTGTGGCACCGGCAGCCGGTCGAATTTTTCCAGCTCCGGGAACGACACATCGCACTGCCGTTCCCCGGGCCGCTCGAGTACCGCGGCATACATTGCCGGCAGCCGGTGCAGCGTCTGCGGACCGAACACCAGGTCCACGCAGGGCGCACGCTGAAACAGGGCCGCCCCCTCCTGGCTGGCCACGCAGCCTCCCACCCCGATGACCACACCGGGCCGTCTGCGTTTCAGGGCCTTCCATCTGCCCAGCTCGGAGTACACCTTCTCCTGCGCCTTTTCCCGTATGGAGCAGGTATTGAGCAGCAGCAGGTCCGCCTGTGCGGGGTCGTCCGTCGGACGCATCCGGTGGCTGTGCGCCAGCGCATCGAGCAGGCGGTCGGAATCATGCCCGTTCATCTGGCAGCCGAAGGTTTTGATAAAGACCCGTCTATCCATGTACAATCGTCAGCGCGTGGCGCCGGTACAGCAGTGCGGGTCTGTGCTTATGAGTCAATGTCGGGCAGTAAAATTGCGGCGTTTCGGACGCACGATCATAGCAGGTTTGGGGACGATGCAAAATCCCCTGAGCGTGTGCCTTCGGGCGCTGGTGCTGGCCGGCGTGCTGCCGGTGCTGGCCGCTCAGGAGCGTCTGCGCCTTGCCACGACCACCAGTACCGAGCACTCCGGCCTGTTGGCGCTGTTGCATCCGCCCTTCGAACGGCAGACCGGCGCGGCGGTGGATGTCATCGCGGTGGGCACCGGCAGGGCGCTGCGGCTGGGAGAAATGGGCGATGTGGATGTGTTGATGGTCCACGACCCGCAGGCGGAACAGCGTTTCATGGACGCCGGTCATGGTGCGGCGCGCCTGCCGGTGATGCACAATGATTTTGTCTTCCTCGGGCCGGAATCCGACCCTGCCGGGCTGCGCACCGCGGCCGCCGCGCCGCAGGTGATGCACCGCCTGTCGCGTGGTCGGGCCCCGTTTGTCTCGCGTGGAGACCATTCCGGCACCCACCGCAAGGAACGCCAACTGTGGCGGCTTGCCGGGCGGCAGCCCGGTGGCGGCTGGTACCTGTCGGTGGGCCAGGGCATGGGCGCGGCACTGCAACTGGCCAGTGAAAAGCAGGCGTATGTGCTGTCCGACCGTGGCAGTTGGCTGGCCTTTTCCAACCGGCTGCGGCTGGTCCTGCTGTACCAGCGGGACCCGGCGTTGCACAACCCGTACCATCTGATCCTGGTGGACCCGCAACGTCACCCGCACGTAAACCACAGACTGGCCCGCAGTTACGCCGCCTATGTGCGTGGCCCACAGGGCCAGCGCATCATCGGCGCGCTGCGCCGGCGCGGGGAGCGCCTGTTCACCCCGGCTGTGTTGCCGTCCGCGGCGCCGTGAACCCGCCAGGGATTGACACGCCGCTGTCAAAACCACTATGCTCTGCCCCGGTGTGGTTCGTCCGGGGTTGCACCGGTGCGGCGGTCGGCCGCCGTTTGGGCGGGCCGGAGGACGGCATGTGGCGTTTGCATTCGGCGCTGGCATGCGGCAAAATGCCTGCTGCCATGCCGCCGCTACGGTTGTTTGACTGCGGGATGTCATAATGGTGATGTCGTAATGGTTTTGGGGGTAATGCGGATAACTATGTGGGAGGCTTCAGTCCAGAGATGAGTGCCGCTGGCACAGGCCGGTCCGGTCGGGCGCGGCTGCCCGCGCTGCGCCGCGGCGCGTCGTGGGCTGCGCCGGCCGGCGCCGTGGTCAATGGCGGCGCGCCGCCTGCCCGCAGGAAGGAGTTTCGCCTCGGCCTGATGAGCGTCTGCTCGGTGCTGGTGGCGAACCCGGGCACGCAGGGTCTGGCCGGGTCGATCGTGCTGGAAGGCGCGGCGCTGGGCCTGGTGGGCGCCGCGGTGGCAATGGTCCCGGGCCCGGCCGCGGCGCAGACGTCGGGCCCGCCGGGCATGAAGGGCGGGAAGGGCGGGAAGGGCATGAAGGGCATGAAGGGCGCGCCGGGTCCGGCCGGTGAGCCGGGTGACCCGGGCGAGAAGGGCTACGCGGGACCGCGGGGCGCCAAAGGTTTAAAGGGCACTCCCGGCCCAGCCGGCAGTAGTACTGTCGGCGCGAAGGGCCTGCCGGGCGCGAAGGGCGATCAGGGCCCGCCGGGCGATAAGGGCGATGAGAACAATCCCGGTGACCCGGGCGACCGGGGCCTGACGGGCCCGAAGGGCGACCGGGGCCTGAATGGGCCGGCGGGCGCGCCGGGCCCGGCGGGCGAGACGGGCGCGCCGGGCGAGAAGGGCGCGCCGGGCGCGCCGGGCGAGAAGGGTCTGAAAGGCGATCAGGGCATCCCGGGTGACAGGGGCGAGAAGGGCTCGGTGGGCGCGCAGGGCTGGAAGGGCGATAAGGGCGATACGGGCATCGCTGGTGACAGGGGCGAGAAGGGTGGCGATGGCGAAAAGGGCCAGCAGGGTGATCCAGGCCCCTCTGGCACGAAGGGGCAGCAGGGCACGAAGGGCCAGCAGGGCGAGAAAGGCGCGAAGGGTGCGGGCGTCAAGGGCGCCAAGGGCGCCAAAGGCGCGCCGGGCGCGGCCGCACCGGATGGCGCTGGCGAGCAGGGCGAGCAGGGCGAGAAAGGCTATAAGGGCAATCAGGGCCGGAAGGGCGAGCCGGGCTTGCAGGGCCTGGCGGGCGATGTCGGCGAGTTGGGCGAGAAGGGCGATCGGGGTCAGCAGGGCAATGAGGGCCAGAAGGGCGAGGTGGGCGCTACCGGCGACGGGGGCGAGAAGGGTCTCAAGGGCCTGGCCGGCCTGAAGGGCGGGCCGGGCGAGCAGGGCGCGCCGGGCGAGCAGGGCGCGAAGGGCGTGGCGGGCGCGAAGGGCGCGCCGGGCATCAATTCGGGGGGGCTGGGCTTTTCTTCCATAGCGGAGAGCTTGCAGGCGGCGGAGGCGGTGGCGGCCTCCGCGGACCCGGGAGAACGCGAGGTCGGCGCGGCGCTGGGCGAGGTGTTGCGACGCGTCAACCAGGAATTGGGGACCACGCAGACGCTGCAGGCCGCCCCCGGCCTGCAGCAGTCCCCGGGGAGCGGCCTGCAGCAGTCCCCGGCGGCCGGGCCGCAGCGGGCCCCGGCGGCCACCCCGGCATCGGCACGCCTGCTGCTGCTGCGCCAGGCGGTCGGCAACGCTGGCAATCCGGGCATGCAGTCCGCGGCGCTGGTCGGCACCATGTATCTGAACGACGAGGCCATCCGCGCCAACACGCGGCGTATCGATGCGCTGCAGCACCGTTTCCGCCGGCTGCGCAACGAGTCCCGCGAGGGGGTCGCGATCGCCATCGCGCTCGGCGGGATGCGTGTCCCGGTGGGGCGCAGCCAGGCGGTCGCGCTGCGTTTCGGCCACTTTGAGGACGAAAACGCGATGGCGGTGGGCGGCGCCTTTCGCCTGTGGCAGAGCTGGCAGATCAATTTCGGCGCCTCCATGGGATTGAATTACCAGCAGACGGGCTATAACGCCGGGGTGAACTTCAACTGGTAACGCCCGGCGGGTTTGGCCAGGGGTTCCCGTACGTTGTCATGTGGCCGTGGTCCGGCATGCGCTGATGGAAGCCCCGGGGCTTATCGTGGTGCACTTGGCGCGCCATGGCGACCGGCGCCGGCGCCTGGCCGCCCAGTTCCGGCGGCACGGTTTTGGCGATGTGTTCTGGCTGGATGCGGTGGATGGCACGCGCTTGGACGCGGCCCCCCCGTGGCAGGCGGACGGTCTGCCGCCGGTACGCCCGTGGCCGGCCTGGGCCGACCCCTATGCGCGCCGTGCGCTGACCCTGGGCGAGGTGGGTTGCAGCCTGTCGCACGTGGCCGCCTGGCGGCGTATCGTTCAGCACGGGCGGCCGGCCATCGTGCTCGAGGACGATGCCGAACTGATCGCGCCGCTGATGCCCGACCTGCCCCGCCTGCTGGACGACCTGGACTGCCTGGACTTCGACCTGTGCTATCTGGCGCAGCGCAACGCGCCCGGGCCGAAGCCGCTGCTCGGCCGGTTGGTGCATCTGGTGGATTATCATCCGGTGTGGACACTGGCCTACCTGTTGTCCCCGGCCGGGGCCGAGAAGCTGCTGGCCAGTCCGTGGCAGACCCATCTGGTGCCCGCCGACGAGTTGATGCCGGCCGTGTTTGGCCTGAATCGCAACCCGGATATCAACCGGCTGTATCTGCAGCCGGGCGGCGGCCTGGTGGCGGCCAGCAATCAGCGTTTTTTCACGCCGGCCGAGGGGTCGCAGGGCAGCGAGACGGAAAAGAGCCTGCCGATATGCGAGCCCGGCGAGACGCTGAGCGCGTTTACCGTGGCCACGCATCGGTGCCCGGAACTGCAGCGTCTGCTGGACTCCGGGCGCCGCTACGGTGTGGCGATACAGCCACTGGGTCTGGGCAGCCCCTGGCGTGGCGGCGAGATGGCCGCCGGCGCCGGCGGCGGGCAGAAGATCAACCTGTTGCGTCCGGCCCTGCGGGCACTGCCGGCGCAGCGCCCGGTACTGTTTGTGGATGGCTACGACACGCTGATATCCGGCCATGTGGCGGATATCCTCTCGGCCTGGGAGCGGGAGGCCGAGAAAGCGCCGCTGTTTGCCGCGGAGGTGTATTGTTGGCCGGACGCGGACCGGGCCGGGGAATACCCGCAGACGGACACCCCGTACCGGTTCCTGAATTCCGGTGCCTTCATCGGCCGGGCCGGCGCGTTGTTGCGCATCATCGAGGCGGATATCGCCGACCACGAGGACGACCAGCGCTACTATACCGAGCGTTTTCTGTCGGACGAGTACGGCATCCGGCTGGATGCCGGTTGTGGCCTGTTCCAGTGCGTGCATGGCGCACAGGAGGACCTGTGCCCGGACGAGGGGCGGGGTATGCTGTACAACCGGCGCACCGAGAGCTGGCCGGCGGTGATCCACGCCAACGGGCCCAGCAAGCCCTGGCTGGAACAGGAGGGGCGTGCGGTGGGTGGCCGCTGGCGCCGTTACTATGGCGATATGCCCTGAGACGTGCGGCGTGCACGCCTTGTTGCATCGTTGCGGGCTCTGTTGCACAATGCCGCTCTGGCTTGCATTGCGGCGGCTGGTGGTGCACAATGCCGCGGTGTCGCGCCCGCGAAACTCCCGGGCGCGGCCTGTTCGCTGTGATGGCGGTTGCCTGAAGTTGACAGTTTTGATTGCGGTGAGGGGGCGGACCTGGCAGAGATGAGTGTTTCCGATACAGACAAAGCGGCGTTGAAACGCGGCGTGCGGCTGCCCGCGCTGCGCCGTGGCCGCTCCTGGGCGGCGCCGGCCGGCGCGGCGCCGCCCGCCCGCGGCAAGGATTTCCGCCTTGGCCTGATGAGTGTGTGCTCGGTGCTGGTGACGAACCCGGGCACGCAGGGCCTGGCCGGCACGGTCGCGCTGGAACGCACGGCCGCGTTGGGGTTGGTGGGCGCGGCGGTGGCGCTGGCCCCGGGTCCGGCCGCCGCGCAGGCAGGCCCGCCGGGCGCGCCGGGCGACGCGGGCGCGCCGGGCGCGCCGGGCGAGCCGGGCGACGCTGTGCACGGCCCGGCAGACAAGGGCGACAAGGGGGACAAGGGAACCAGGGGTTCCACGGGGTCTGGCCCGCCGGGCCCCCGGGGTCCGCAAGGTGATGTCGGCCGTCCGGGGGACCCGGCCCCCGGGTTGCCGGCCGGCGCGCCGGGCGAGAAAGGTGAGAAGGGGATCAAAGGTCAGAAGGGTCAGGGGGTCCCGAAGGGTGACAAGGGTGATCGAGGTAGAGGTGGTTCGAAAGGTGAACTAGGCCCGCCGGGCCCGCCGGGCGCGCCGGGCGAGCCGGGCGAGAAGGGCCAGCCGGGCGAGAAGGGCGATCCGGGCCAGAAGGGCTTGCCGGGCGAGAAGGGCGATCTGGGCGATAAGGGCGATCAGGGCCGGCGCGGCGATCAGGGCGGGCCGGGCGATACGGGCGATAAGGGCGATCAGGGCGAGCAGGGCGAGAAGGGGTCCCAGGGCCTGAAGGGTGAGCAGGGCCTGAAGGGCGAGATTGGTCCGCAGGGTCCCAAGGGCATGCAGGGCCCCCAGGGTTCGCGGGGCGGGCCGGGCGCGCCGGGCGCCGACAACGGCCCGGCGGGCGACGCGGGCGCGCCGGGCGAGACGGGCGCGCCGGGCCAGAAGGGCCAGAAGGGCGAGGTCGGCGCTCGGGGTCCACAGGGCAATAATGGCCAGAAGGGCGCGCCGGGCGTACGGGGTGAGCAAGGCGACCAGGGCGACAAAGGCGAGCAGGGCCTGAAAGGCGATCTGGGCGTTAATGGCCCGAAGGGCGACGCGGGCGATAAGGGCGAGCAGGGCCTGCGCGGCGAGCAGGGCGTGGCCGGTACGCCGGGCGCCAAAGGCGAGACGGGCGCGAAGGGCGATGTGGGCGGGCCGGGCGATGTGGGCGCCAAAGGCGAGCGGGGCGCGCCGGCGGCACCGATCGGGACCATCGCCATCACCGCGGCGTCCCGCCAGCAGGTGCAGGCGACGGTCGCCAACCTGCTGGGCACGGGCAATGCGCAGGACCGGCGCGTTGCCGAGGTGCTGCGGCGCGTGCTCACGGAGCTGGCGCCGCAGCCGGGCGCAGCGCAACTGCAGCAGTCCCCGGGCGCGGGAGCACCTCCAACAGCGGGTGCTGATCCTGGCGTAAGGCCGGGCGTACCGCCGGGCGCGGGCGCGGCGCAACTGCAGCAGTCCCCGGGCGGCGGCGTACAACAGCAGTCCCCGGCCAGTCTGAGCCAGCGCCTGTTGCGCTATGCGGCCGATCCGAATACGCCCGCCGGGCTGCAGCCCGCCGCGCTGCTTGGCAGTGTGTTCGAGAACTGGCAGGCGACCGAGGCGACCGAACAGCGCCTGTGGAAGCTGGAGACACATTTCCGCAGCCTGCGCGACGAATCGCGTGAGGGCACGGCCATCGCCATCGCGCTCGGCGGCGCGCAGGTCCCGCTGCAGGCGGGCCAGGCCCTGTCGCTGCGTTTTGGCCACTTTGAAGACCAGAACGCGTTTACCGTGGGGGGCGCGTTCCGGCTGCTGGAACACTGGCGCCTGGACCTGGGCGTGGCCCGCGGCTTGAGTTATGAGCAGACCGGCTACAGCGCGGGTCTGAACTTCAGTTGGTAGTGGCGCGCCATGGCGAACAGCGAACAGCGCGACGCGCAACCGGGAGACGAAATCACCTTGCATAGCCGCTATATTCGTGATTTTTCCTTCGAGAACCTGATCACGCCGCCGCAACTGCCGGGGGATGCCGCCCCGCTGTTTGATGTCGACATCGGGGTCGACAGCCGGCGGCGCGAGCAGATGCACGAGGTCGTGTTGTCTGTGCGCGTGACGGCCCGGCGCGAGGAGCGCATCTGGTTTTTGATCGAGCTGTGTTACGCCGGCTTGTTCCAGATCCAACGGCTGGTTGGCGAGCCGTTGCAGCGCTTTGTGTATAGCGAGGCCCCGCGCCTGCTGTTCCCCTTTGTGGACCGTATCTGCGCGGACGTTACCCGGGATGGCGGCCTGCCGCCGCTGATGTTGACGCCGCCGGATTTCCGGGCCTTGTGCGAGCAGCGTCTGCAACAGGGGGCCGGGCAGGGATGAGGCTACGCTTGCATGGTCGGCGGGGGTGCGGCGGACTGTCTGGCCGGCGTACCGGTGCCGGTGTGTGGGATTGACTTGAGGTGGACGAGATAGCGACATGACAGCGATGAACGGACTGGACGACAAGGCGGACGGGCAGCGACTGCCCGGCTTGCGCCGCGGCGGGTCGTGGGCCGCGCCGCCTGCCCGCGGCAAGGATTTTCGCCTTGGCCTGATGGGTGTGTGCTCGCTGCTGGTGGCGAACCCGGGCACGCAGGGGCTGGCCGGCCCGGTCGCGCTGGAAGGCGCGGCCGCGCTGGGCCTGGTGGCGGCGCTGGCCCCGGGTCGGGCCGCGGCGCAGGCGTCGCCAGGCCCGGCGGGCACGAAGGGCGAGCGGGGTGAGAAGGGTGATTTTGGCCAGGAGGGCGAGAAAGGCGCGAAAGGCTCGCAGGGCGAGCAGGGCCAGAAGGGCGGGGGCGGGGTCGGGTTGTTCGCCCCCCCGGCGCCAGGCCCGGCGGGCGAGAAGGGCCCGCAGGGCCCGACGGGCGCTAGAGGGGCTCGTGGTCCCGGCGCCCCGCCGGCGGTGCCGGGCCCGGCAGGCTCGCCGGGCGATAAGGGCTCGCAGGGCTTTAAGGGCGAATCCGGGGGTGGCATGAAAGGCATGAAGGGCACACCGGGCCCGGCGGGCCTGAAGGGCGAGCAGGGCGATACGGGCCGACCGGGCCCGAAGGGCGCTCCGGGCGCGGCTGGCCCGAGGGGCGCACTAGGCCCGGGGGGCGATAGGGGAGATAGAGGCGCGAAGGGTTTGAAGGGAAATATGGGCGATACGGGCGAGTGGGGCCAGAAGGGCCAGAAGGGCCAGAAGGGCCAGAAGGACGTGCAGGGCGATCAGGGCGAGAAGGGCGTGCGGGGCTTTAAGGGCGAGTCGGGCCCGGCGGGCGACGAAGGTCTCCCGGGTGTGCGGGGTCCGGCCGGTGACCCAGGCTTACCGGGCGATGCGGGCGAGAAGGGCGACGACGGTACGGACCCGGGTCCGGCGGGCGAGAAGGGCGAGAAGGGCGACGATGGCCAGGTGGGCGCGAAGGGTGAAAAGGGCGGGCCGGGTATTCCCGGCTTGGCGGGCGAGAAGGGCTTGCAGGGCGAGCAGGGCGAGCAGGGCAATGAGGGCATTAAGGGCGGGCCGGGCACGAAGGGCGAGGTGGGCCTGGCGGGCGCGAAGGGCGAGCAGGGCCTGCAGGGCGATCAGGGCAATGCGGGCCCGAAGGGCGAGCGGGGCACGAATGGCGCGAAGGGCGAGCTGGGCGCGAAGGGCGTCGCCGTCAAGGGCGAGAAAGGCGCGAAGGGCGCCGTGGGCGAAGCGGGCAGGAGCGCCCCGCGCAGCGCGGGCCTGTCCGAGGAAGGGCTGCGCCAGGTGCAGGGACTGCTGCGGGAGTTTCGCGAATCGGGGCAGGAAGAAGAGCGCATGGTCGGTGAGGTGTTGGAGCGTGTGCTCGGCGAGCTGGGCCAGCCGCTGCAACAGTCGCCGTTGCTGCAACAGTCGCCGGGCATGGGGTCGCAGTTGCAGCAGTCGCCGGGCACGGGGCAGCAGTTGCAACAGTCGCCGGGCACGGGGTCTGCCCCCAGCCTGAGCCAGTCCCTGTTACGCCTGGCGGTGGACCCGACCAACACCCCGAGTGTGCAGAACGCGGCCATGCTGGGTACCGGGCTGGTGAACAGCGAGGCGATCCAGCGCAACAGCCAGCGGCTGGATGAGTTGGAGCTGAATTTTCGCAGCCTGCGCAGTGAGTCGCGTGAGGGGACGGCCGTTGCCATTTCTCTGGGCGGGATCTATGTGCCCGCCGGTGACCGTCGGGCGATAGCCTTGCGTTTCGGCCATTTCGAGGAAGAAAGCGCGCTGGCGGTCAGCGGCGCCTTTCGCCTGCTGGAGCATTGGGAGATCGACTTTGGCGCCTCGCGTGGCGTCAACTACCAACAGATGGGCTACAGTGCCGGTGTGAACTTCAGTTGGTAGCGGGATTTGCGGCGATGCTGCGTTTTCCATCGACTGAGCGTCGCTGAGCGCGACACCGGACACACAGATGCAGCGCTTGCTGACATACAGTGACGCGAAGGCCGAGGGCTGCTGGCGCGAGGTTGCGCAGGATATCCTGGTGATGCCGTTCTGGCGGCCGGATTTCTGTCAGGAGGTGGTGGCGGCGGCCGAGTTGCTGGACGAGTTTCAGCCGTACGGGCCGGACGTGGACCATAACGCCGCCCCGGGGCAGGAGTTGCGCATCAACCGCATCAGTCCGCGTTTTGCGGAACATTTCGAGCAGCATTTTCGCGAGGTGGTGGAGCCGGTGTTGCGTGTGCACTGGTGGCCACTGAATCTGGGCAAGACACGCATGCCCTTTGTGTTGCGTTATTCGGTGGATACCCAGGCCTCGCTTGACCCGCATCATGATGCCGCGATGGTGAGTCTGGCCATGCCATTGAACCATCCCGGCGCCTATGCGGGTGGCTATCTGACCTTTCCGCGCCAGCACTGGGACAGTCGCGAGGTCGAGCCCGGTTGTCTCATCATGTTCCCCAGCCGGGTCACGCACGTGCATTGGGTGACCCCGGTGACCGAGGGTGTCCGCTATGCGATGACGTGTTGGCTGGCCGATCCGGGTTCCCAGCCGGATGACTCGATCATCCCCTGAGCCGATGGTTTGCCTGGCGCCTGTGGTGTCCGGCGGACGGCGCCGGGTTGTGCAGGTGTGCCGGCCCGCTGTTGCCGCAGATGGCCGCTGAGTTTGTCTGGCAGACAACGACGCCGGGTTATTTCACCGAGGCCCTGGGCAAAGCCGGGCATCTGATCCTGAGCCGGGACCCGGAGTTGTTCGGGGTGGCGCTGGCGTCACTGAAGATCTCGCTGTCGGCGGCGCTGATCGCCGCGTTGCCGGCGGTACCGCTGGGCCTGTTGATCGGGCTGCGGCGCTTTGCGGGGCGGCGTGCGCTGTTGGGGATGCTGAATACGCTGATGGCCC
The DNA here is from genome assembly GCA_965115915.1 of Gammaproteobacteria bacterium. GTDB lineage: Bacteria > Pseudomonadota > Gammaproteobacteria > Eutrophobiales > Eutrophobiaceae. The sequence continues at coordinate 55,430 of OZ220483.1, forward strand.
TGCCTACCGTTATCGTCGGCTTGCTGCTGTACGGACTGCTGAATCGCCAGGGTTTGCTGGGACACTATGGCCTGTTGTATACACCATTGGCGATCGTGCTGGGACAGGCGCTGTTGGTCGCCCCGATCATCTGCAACCTGTCTGTCAGCGCGGTTAGCGGGGCGGATCATCGTCTGGAGCTGACCTGCCAGACGCTGGGGGCCAGCTTTGTGCAACAGTCGCTGGTCTGGATGCGGGAGATCCGTTATGCGCTGATGGCGGCGCTGGTGATGGGCTTTGGCAGGGCGATCGGCGAGGTCGGAGTGGCAATGATGCTGGGCGGGAATATTGCCGGTTACACCCGCACGATGACCACGGCCATCGCGTTGGAGACCAGCAAGGGGGAGTTTGAATTCGCGTTGGCGTTGGGCGCGTTGCTGTTGCTGGTGGCGTTCGTGGTCAACCTGGTGCTGCAATTTTTCCAGGGGGCCGCCAGATGATGCCGCAGTACCGCTTGCGCGGCCTGCGCTTTGCCTATGCGCAACGGCCGGTACTGGATACCGGCGACCACGAGTTGCCGGCGCGGCAGATTATCGCGTTGACCGGCGCGAATGGGGCGGGCAAGAGTACGCTGCTGAAGTTGCTGGCCTTTCTGCTGGTGCCTGCGGCGGGCGAGTTGCGTTACCGGGAGGTCTGCGTGGATGCCGGAAATCGGACGCATTACCGGCGCCGTGTCGGGTTTATCCCCCAGGACCCGTATCTGCTGCGCGGCAGTGTACGCTACAACATCGAGCTGGGCCTGCGCTTCCGGCGGCTGGGACGCGGGGAGCGCGTTGCTCGGGCGACAAAAACACTGCGGCTGTTGGGGTTGGAGCGGTTGACGGCGCGCCCGGTGCACAGCCTGTCCGGTGGTGAGGCGCAGAAGGTCGCGTTGGGCAGGATGCTGGCCCTGGACCCGGAGGTGTTGTTGCTGGACGAGCCTTTTACCTGGCTGGATACGGCATCGGTGCGCAGCCTGGGCGCCTTGTTGCACAGCCTGCGGGACGAACAGGGCAAGACCGTTGTGTTCAGCAGCCACGATGGTGGGTTTGCGCGGCACATCGCCGATCGTGTCTATGCGCTTGCCGATGGGCGGCTGCGCGAGGAGGACGCCGCGTGAACGGGGGAGCGATTGTCAGGAGACTGCATCCAGGTCACGACTGCCAACCACCTGGGTGCCCCCGGTCTGACAATGCCGTGACCGTGCAGCAAGCGACAGCAGTGGTTGGCGCCCCGTGTCATCACCCTCCCCTTGAGGGAGGGGCTAAAGGCGCCAGCCTTTCGGGGAGGGGACATTGTGTGCGGGTTTGTAGTTACGCACCGGACTTGAAAACGCCCATGGAATAGCTTCGCCAATACAGGATAGCCGAACCCGCGCATAGTCTCATATGTAGTGAACCGTGACACGGATTGACAACGGCGAGGCTTCTCCGTAGGCTTGGACACCCGTGCGGGCGTCTCGGCACTCCTGGCTATGTAGCTCAGCCGGTTAGAGCACAGCATTCATAATGCTGGGGTCGGTGGTTCGAGTCCACCCATAGCCACCCCTGGTTGCTGGTCGGTGCTGGCCTGCCGGGCAGGCCACGGTCCGTATCCGGTGGAGCCCGCTGCGCGTTTCCCTGTGTTAGAATGTGGCGCAGACGACCCCGGTTCAAGGCCCGGCGGGCTATCCGCCACGGCAAACGGCAGCAACTTCCCGCTGAGGAGATCATGAACATACTGGTGATGCATGGGCCAAACCTGAATTTACTGGGCAGTCGCGAGCCGGAGCGCTACGGCAATGACACGCTGGAGCAGGTCGATGCCCGCCTGGTGCGGCTTGCCGAGGCGGCCGGGCATCAGCTCCGGACCTTCCAGAGCAATGCCGAACATGCGTTGATAGACCGGGTGCATCAGGCACGCAGCGATGCGGTTGCATGGATACTGCTCAATCCCGGCGCCTATGGGCATACCAGCATCGCGCTGCGCGATGCGTTGCTGGCTGTGGCGATACCGTTTGTGGAGATCCATCTGTCCAATGTCTTTGCCCGGGAACCGTTCCGGCGGCGTTCCGTTCTTTCGGATGTGGCGCACGGCGTGGTCAGCGGTTTTGGCGCCGCTTCCTACACACTGGCGCTGCGTGTGATACTGGAGCGGGAACAGGCCGACTGATATGGTGGATTTGCGCAAGATCAAGAAGCTGGTCGAGTTGCTGGAGCAATCCGTTGTGCGGGAGATCGAGATCCACGAGGGGGAGGACTCTGTGCGCATCAGCCGTGACAGCCGCAGTGCCGACCCGCCACCGCCGCGGCCGTCCGAGCCTGCTTCACCGGGTGGTGCGCAGGTGGCGGCGGAGATGGAGACGGAGCCGGACGACACCGTGTGTATCCGTTCCCCGGTGGTAGGCACGTTCTATGATTCTCCCGGCCCGGATTCGGCACCTTATGTGCAGGTGGGACAGCGGGTGCAGTCGGGGCAGGTGGCTTGTATCGTCGAGGCCATGAAGGTGATGAACCATATCACGTCGGATGTGGATGGCACGCTGCTTGAGGTCAGGGCGAACAATGGCGACCCGGTTCAGTATGACCAGATACTGTTTGTCGTCCGGGTGGCGCCATAATTTTGGTCTGTCGCCATCCTGCGCCAGGCGGTGGCGGCATCGGCACGACGGCCGGCGCAGGGCCTTTGTCGGCTGATGTTTGACAAGCTGGTGGTCGCCAACCGCGGCGAGATCGCGCTGCGTATACTACGTGCCTGCAAGGAGCTTTGCATCCATACCGTGGCGGTCTATTCACAGGCGGATCGTTCGCAGAAACACGTGTTGCTGGCGGACGAGTCGGTTTGTATCGGCCCGCCGCGGTCCAGTGACAGCTATCTGAACATCCCTGCCATCATCAGCGTGGCGGAGATCACGGACGCGGTCGCGATCCATCCGGGCTACGGCTTTCTGTCGGAAAACGCCGATTTTGCCGAACAGGTGGAAAAAAGCGGCTTTGTCTTTGTCGGCCCACGTCCGGAGACCATCCGTATGATGGGGGACAAGGTGCAGGCGAAGCGTGCGATACGCGCCTCCGGACTGGACTGTGTGCCGGGCTCGGAGGGTGTGCTGCCGGCGCAGGGCGCAGAGGTGCTGCGCTTCGCCCGGGACATCGGTTATCCGGTGATCCTCAAGGCGGTGGCGGGCGGCGGTGGGCGCGGCATGCGGGTGGTCCACAGCGAGGCGGCACTGTTGAAATCGGTGGCGCTGACCGGCAGCGAGGCGGAGGCCGCCTTTGGCAATGGCCGGCTGTATATGGAAAAATACCTCGAGAGTCCGAGGCATATCGAGATTCAGGTGCTCGCCGATGCGCATGGCAACGCCATTCATCTGGGGGAACGCGATTGCTCGTTGCAGCGGCGCTACCAGAAGGTGATAGAGGAGTCCCCGGCCCCGGGGGTCGAGCGTGAGCTGTTGCAGGCGCTGGGGGAATGCTGTGTGCAGGTGTGTCGCGATATCGGCTATCGGGGCGCGGGCACCTTCGAGTTTCTGTATCAGCAGGGACGGTTTTATTTCATCGAGATGAATACCCGGATACAGGTGGAGCATCCGGTGACGGAGATGCGTTGCGGTGTTGACCTGGTCAAGGAGCAACTGCGTATCGCCGGTGGGGAACGGCTTTCCTTGCGGCAGCAGCAGGTGGAGATGCGTGGCCACGCCATCGAATGCCGTATCAACGCGGAAGACCCGGAGACCTTTAGTCCCTGTCCGGGCCGTATCGGGCATTACCATCCGCCCGGGGGACCGGGTGTGCGCATGGATACGCATATCTATCAGGGCTATGAGGTCCCGCCGTGGTACGACTCCATGATCGGCAAACTGGTGGTATGCGCCGAGGACCGCCAGACCGCGTTGATGCGCATGTCACATGCGCTGGATGAGATCATCATAGAGGGCGTGCGGACGAATATACCGTTGCACAAGCGCCTGATACAGGATGCCGGTGTGCTGAGCGGGGGGGTGGATATCCATTATCTGGAGAAACTGGGGGCGTAGGCCGGTATGCGGCCTGCGGCGCGCCGGCGTGGACGTATTGCGGCTTGATATCCGCACGGATGCGGAACATGCGCAGGCACTGGCGGAGTTGCTGCGGCGCTTTGGCGTTGACAGCGTCAGTTTCACTCCGGTCGGGGCGGCGTACCCGGTGTGTGTCGCGGCGGCGGAAGCGGAGGTGCCGTGTCTGTGGTCGCAAACGCGGGTCAGCGCGTTGCTGTCGCCGGACAGTGAACTGGATGTGTTGCTTGGCTGCATACGTCGCCACATCGGCGATGCGCATATACACGGCCACGCGCTGGCGGTGGTGCGGCAGGCCGACTGGCAGTACGGCGCGCACGGCCTGCTGCGGCCGCTGCCGCTGGACGCCGCGCTGTGCGTCTGCCCGGTCTGGTGTGCGCCGCCACCTGGCGTGGATGTCATATGGCTGGACCCGGGGCTGGCCTTTGGCACCGGCAGTCATCCGACCACGGCCCTGTGTTTGCGGTGGCTGTTGCAATGGCGCCAGTCCCTGCGCGGATGCACGTTGATCGATTATGGCTGTGGCAGCGGCATTCTGGCCCTGGTGGCGGCGCGCCTGGGTGCGCGTATGGTGTACGCGGTGGATACCGACCCGCAGGCGATAGTCGCCTGCCGTGCGAATGCCCGGCGTAACGGATTGTCCCGCATCGAGGTGCTCAAGGTCGAGGAGGACCGGCCGGTGGAATTGCCGGCGGCGGATGTGCTGCTCGCCAATCTGCTGCTGCGACCGCTGCGGGCGTTGGCGCAGACCTTTGATGGCCTGCTGAGGCCCGGCGGGCGGCTGGTGCTGTCCGGGCTACTGGCTACGCAGGTCGAGGAATGTGCCGGCGCGTATCGCACATGGTTGCGCATGGAACCGGCGGTGTTCAGCCGGGAATGGGCGCGACTTGAGGGCAGCAGGCGCTGACGGCAGGGCTGGCTCCGCGTGTGCTGTTCCGGGGCACTATGGGCCTGTCACGGTCCGGCTTGCCTGCGCATGTGAAACTGCTACCATAAGACCGGCTTATTTGGGGGATTATATACGAAAGTCACCTTTTTTGTTGACATAACGTGCGCCGAGCGCTTACAGTAGAGTCCCCGAAGGGGAGACAAACATGATGGCCCGCAATGTACCCGGCAAGGCTCATAGGGAAGGTATCAGCCTGACGAAGCTGATGCGGATGTTCCCGGACAACGCCACCGCGCAGGCATGGTTCGAGAAGCAGGTTTGGCCGCAGGGACCGCACTGCCCGCATTGCGGCTCGTTCTACATTCAGCACCCGACGAAGCACTGGAGCATGACGCACCGGTGCCGCGATTGCCGGAAGGATTTCAGCCTCAAGACCGGGACGCTGATGGAAGGTTCGAAGCTGGGCTACCAGACATGGGCCGTCGCCATCTACCTCGCCATGACGGGGCTGAAAGGCGTGTCGTCCATGAAGCTGCACCGGGACCTCGAAATCACGCAGAAGAGCGCGTGGCACTTGGCGCACCGAATCCGCAAGGCAATTGAGGGTGGCGATGCGCCCATGTTCGCCGGTCTTGCCGAAGCCGACGAAACTTACATCGGCGGCAAGCGTGCCAACATGAGCAGTGCCAGGCGCAAGGAGCTGGCCGGGAGCGGACGCGGGGCCGTGGACAAGGCAGTCGTCGCTGGCGTGAAAGACCGGGAGACGAACCGGGTAGCGGCGCGGCGGATGGAAGAAACCGACACCACCGCCTTGCAGGGTTTCGTGCGGGCGCATCATGTAGAGCCGGGCGTGACGCTCTACACGGATGAGGCGAAAGCCTGCGCCGGGATGCCGGAATACGACCATGAAGCGGTCAAGCACTCTGCCAGGGAGTTCGTGCGGGGCATGGCCTCGACGAACGGCATGGAATCGTTCTGGGCGATGCTCAAGCGTGGCTATCAGGGCACCTACCACAAGTTCAGCGAGAAGCACTTGGACCGCTATGTCGGGGAGTTCGCCGAACGCCACAACATCCGCGAGGCGGACACTGAAGACCAAATGGCCCTCGTCGTGCGGCAGACCGTCGGCTGCCGCCTCCGGTATGCGGACCTCATCGCTGACAACGGCTTGCCCAGCGGGGCGCGGACATGACGACCGCGACACTTGCCCGCCGCAAGTCACCTGCCGGCGAATCGACCAGCGACCTGATTTGCAGCGCTCACCTTGGCTCGAATGATCAACTGTTCCCGCACATTCTGGACTTGCATGTTCCGCACGGTTCGACCGTCGCGGATGTCACCTATGGCAAAGGCGTGTTCTGGAAGCGGGTCAAGGACGGAGCCTACAAGGTGCTGGCGACGGACATAGAAACCGGCGTCGATTGCCGCGACCTTCCCTACAAGGACGACTCGTTAGACTCCGTTGTGCTGGACCCGCCCTACATGGAAGGGTTCTACCGGCGCCAGCGCGGGTCGCTCGCCGGGAGCGGCAGTCACGGGGCATTCCGCAAGGCTTACTCGAACGGAGCCACGACGCCCGCCGGGCCTCGCTACCATGCCGCCGTTCTCGACATGTATCTCAAGGCCGGGGAGGAAGCGTTCCGCGTCCTCAAGCCCTACGGGGTCTTCATCGTGAAGTGTCAGGACGAAGTGAGCGCAAACATGCAGAACTTTACGCATGTCGAGCTTATCAACGAGTTCACGGCGCACGGCTTCCATGCGAAGGATCTGTTCGTGCTGGTGCGGACGAATCGACCAGCGGTAAGCCGCATCCTCCGGCAGGAACACGCACGGAAGAACCATTCCTATTTCCTCGTCTTCATCAAGACCAACGGGCAAAGCCCGCGCCGGAAGCGCTGACCGTGGGTATCATCGAGGATTGGGGTCTGACGATCGAAGACCTCAATGCCATCCTGTCGGAGCGGCCCAGCGCACGCGGCCCGCTCATCGGCTTTGTCTCCGAATACAAGCTCCAGCGCAGCGTCTTCGCCGATGCTCGTATCCACCGTCTGCATCGGTATGACGACCATGACCGAACCCGCCCGGCGGATTTCAGTTTCGAGTTTCAGAGCGAGCTAATCACCGTCGAAGTAAAATCGCTGCAAACGAAGTCAGTGCGTCCGGACAATGGTGACGGCGGCTACCGGGGCCGGTGCCAGGTGGATGCCAGCGACAGGCGGTCCGTCACTCTGCCGGATGGCAGCACCATTGAGACGACATGCCTGCTGGCGGGCAAATTCGACATTCTGGCGGTCAATCTGTTCGAGTTCGGGCACCAATGGCGGTTCGGCTTCATCCGAAACTGCGATCTGCCGCGCTCACGCCACAGGGCTTACACCGAATACCAGCGGGCGAATCTGTTGGCGACAAGCGTTCTGGTCACATGGCCGCTCACAGAGCCGTTTGTCGATAACCCGTTCCCGCTTCTGGAAGCGATTGCGCGGGAACGACGACAGGGGAAGCGGCGATGACCAAAGATCGTCCAACGGTGCGAGTGCGGCCGCACCGCTACCAGCCGACGAAAGCGGAGATGGAAGAGACCATCGAGCAGCACAAGCCGGACGGTTCATGCTGGACGCCGGAGGAAGCCGCCCGCGCCTTGCTCCGGCCCGTCAATGTCGTGGAAGACTTGGAGGCTTAGCGGCCCTTGGTGACTATCGTATATAATCCCCTTTATTTGCTACCAGGGGGTGTGGTGAAAAGAACGGCGCAGACCTTGAACCTGAGCGGAAGAACAAGCACTGCCTCGGCGAGTTCAGGTTCCGGCGGCACGAGCGTAACTGAGAGTGGGGCATGCGGGACCGACTGGCCGACCGGTTTCGGGCCATGCAGACCGTGACCTGCAAGGTGCTTGCGGCATGGACATGGACAGACTGTACGCTGCCGAGTGTGTGGATTTCATGCGGGGCATGGCCGCTGGCTCGGTCGATCTGACCGTGACTTCCCCTCCATACGACACACTGCGGAACTACAAAGGATATGACTTCGACTTTGAACGCATTGCCGATGCATTATTCAGGGTGACGGCGAGCGGGGGTGTGGTCGTATGGGTCGTTGGCGACCGGATAATCAGCATCCAGCGGTTTCCCCGGAGAAACTGGCCGAGGAACATATCTTGACGTGGACGAATCGTGGTGACCTGGTATTCGACCCGATGTGCGGGTCCGGTACGATGAGCAATATGGCGATGCTGAATCGGCGCAGGTATATCGGCGTGGACATTTGCGAGGCATATATCGAGATCGCGGAGCGAAGGTTGCAGGCATTTCGGAATGTCGCATAGCTGGCATTATCCGCCGACAGACATGGAGCCGGTTGCCGACAGCGAACCGAAGTGCGCCGGGAAAGCGCTGGCAGGGCGGTTCCGGTTGCGCGTGAAGCGCAGCGGACGGGTCGCGGAGGTTTGACCCGGACGGTGTCGGCCAGGCGACAGCATTCCCGTTGTCGGCCGGTGTTATTCTGGACAGGGGCTGCCGGAATGGGGGAACGTTGATTCGGCCCGTGCACCGGAGGCGGCAACGCAAGGCGCGACCCGAGCCTGGGCCGGGCAGTACCGCGGCCTTGCTGGAGGAGTTGGAAGCCGAATGGATGGAGCCCCACCGGCGCACGCCACGCTGGTTTGTCTGCCTGCAGTGGTTGTTGATCCTGGGACTGACACTGGGCCTGGTCCTGCAGTGGCTATGGTTCAAGCGCGATATGCTGTTGCCGGACTACCCGCAGATGCGGCCGTATGTGCAGTCGTTGTGTGTCCGTCTCGGATGCAGGTTGATACGCAACCGGGATATCGGTGCGATACGGCTGCTGGCGCGCGAAGTCCGTGCCCATCCGCGGTACCGGCACAGCATTGTGGCGGAGGCGACGCTGCTCAACACACTGCCCACGGTGCAGTCGTGGCCAATCATACAACTGCTGATCACCGACCGTCATGGCCGTGTGGTCGGGTCGGGCAAGTTCCCTCCCGGGAGTTATCTGGATACCGCGGTCCGCAGGGAACAGGGCATGCCGCCGTGGCGTAGTGTGCAGGTACGGCTGGAGGTGTACGGTGACATGCGGCAGGGGAGCGGTTTTCAGTTGCACTTCCTGTAGCGGGGGCGGGCCTGTCCAGCGTGTCAGTGCAGATTCACAGTCAATGGTGAATAGCTGGAGGTGTACTGTCGAAACCGAACCGGGTTTGCCGCCTGCCGCCCGGTCCCGGTTGTCGCGCGGTGGCGGTTCCACTTACTGTGGCAATGCCAGGAAGGTGCCGTCATTGCGCCGGCTCAGTTCCCGCATCAGGATGGAAAAGCGGTTTGTGGTATTGGGCGAGATGAAGCCCACCGCGTGTATGCGGGCCAGTTGTTTGCCGTCGGTGGAGAAGTTCATGCGCGTCAGTTGGTCGACCACCGCGTCGTAAGAGCCGCCGGTGTAATCGTCTCCGAAGACGTAGATGGATGTTTTTATGCCGGGTTTCGCGTAGCGCTTCAGCGCCTGTTCGACGCCTTCCACCGGACTGCTGTTGGAGGCGTCCGCCCATGAACCGAATACCTGGGTGATGCTCTTTCTACGTCCGGGGCTGTCCGGGATCCAGCGTCCCTCGTAGCCGCTGACCATGGATTTGCCGAGGTCGCTGAGGATCTGGAAGCCGCTGACCCGGGGATGTATCTCCAGCACATGGATGATCTCGCGTGCCACCCGATCCCAGATCTGCCGCATACTGCCGGAGGTGTCCACCACGAAGACGACATAGTCGCTATCGACCGGGATGCCGGCAACCTCCTGATCGCGGGGGATGCTGCGTTTGCCACGGGATGTCCCGGCCTGTTCCAGTGTCTCCTTCGCCAGTGCCAGACCTTCCAGTGACTGTTTCAGGTCGGCGTCGCGCTGTTCCTTGTCTGTCAGTTCCTGGCCGAGTGTCGCCAGCGTTCGATGCAGACTGGCGGCATCCCTGGCTACCAGTTCACGTCTTGTTCGCAAACGCTGCAATCGCTCCGACAGCACAGCGAGTTGCTCGTTGAGCGTGGCGGACTGTGTGCTGTCGGGGAGCGGGCGTGCGGGCGGTGCCTGGATTGCCTGCGGCTCGGTATCGGGTCGGGAGATCAGGATCAGCATTACCACGGCGGCGAATCCGCAGGCCATGATGTCCAGGAAGGACAGGTTGAAGATGTTCAGTTCGCGGTTCTTCATGGCCAGCCACGCGCCGGATGGATCAGCAGGCCGCCGGTGGAAGAAGACCAGCGCCAGTATTCACTGGCGGCCTCCGGGTCGCCTTCTATCGGCAGCAGGATGATGTTTACCCGGGTCTGTTTTGGCGCGCTCTCGGACAGGGTATGACGGAACAGCTTGACGCGGCACTCGCCGGAGATGGTGGCGGCCCTGCCCAGCAGGGAACGGCATTTGGAAAACGGGTTCAGTCCGGCATAGCGGGAGTCGCCGCTGGTCGGCAGTCCGTCGGTGATCAGGTACAGGTCGCTGGGTTGCAATCCGGCGACCAGCTTCAGCCCTCGCTGTAGATTGGTCGAACCCTCGGGACTCAGTGTCTGTAGCCGGGCAAGTACCTGCTTCAGCGCGTTCTGGTCGCTTGCGCGCAGCCATGCGGGTTCGCTTAGCGACTTTGCGTTGTCGGCGAAAGTGGTGACCGCCACCTGGCTGTCCCGGGGTAGCCGGGCCAGCAGCCAGCGTACTGTGCGTAGCGTACGCTGCCATTTTTGCGCCTGCCGTTTTTGTCGCACGCTGTGGGTCTTGATCTTGATGATGTCGATGAGCCGCTCTGCGCTCATCGAGGCGCTGCTGTCGATCAGCAGAGCGATCTTCTGTCCTTCCACGCGCAGTCCCAGCAGGTAGTCTTCCTGTCTCCGCTGCGGGCTGGAAAGGAGGTCGTCTTGCCGTGCCGGTACCCGGATGCGTGCAATGTCCTGTTTTATATTCTCCAGGGCGCGCTGGCCCGACGCGAGATCGGCATCCCGCTGGGCGAGCGTGCGTTGCAGGTCGGTGACGCGCTGGCGCAGTTGGGTGACCTCGGCCAGTTCGTCCTGATACTGGCTGTTCAGTTGTTGCAGCGTTTGGCGCAGTGCGTCGGCCCGGCTTTGCAGTTGTTGTATATCCGACGCTGATTCCGACATCGTATCCGGCTCTGGCTTCGGCGTGGGAGGCGCCACGGTGATTTGGTGTTTGACCAGCATGAATACCAGGATTACCGCACCCAGGCCGCAGGCCATGATGTCCAGGAAAGCCAGGTTGAAGCCTTCGGATTTTTTCCTGGCCCTCATGTTGCCGTGAACCGGGCAGGCGGCGGGTGTCGGATAGTGCGGCCGCCGTGCGGTCTAGCGGATGCGCCAGAGCAGATACCGGTCGCAGTATGCCTGGGTGTCGATGATCTCACTGTCCTGCAACCGCTGTAGCTGGTGGTAGAGATACATCAGGAAGATGCTGATCAGCAATGCCACCAGTGTGGAATTGAAGGCTACCCCCAGGCTGTTGGTCATGCCCGCGATGTCTCCCGCCAGTGCGGCGTCCGCCTGTGACAGTGCCTGGCCGATGCCGCGTACCGTGCCGATGAAGCCGATGGAAGGGATTGCCCAGATCAGGTAGCGGATCATCGAATTGTCCGACTCGTGCTGTATGGCAAGGGATTCCATGCTGCTGCTGACCGCGTCCGACAGGTTCTGCACATTGCCGGTGCTCTGGTAGCGTAGCAGGGCCATGCGCAGTGTCAGTACCAGAGGTGTGGCACGACAGTCTGCCGGGATCTCCTCGTCCAGCCGTTTCAGTGTTGCCGGGATATCGATCCCGTGCTGCCCGGTGTCCGGCGGTGTATTGACGATCAGGTCGACATTGAACAGGTAACGGTTTTTCAGTGCCCCGCGCGATTGTTGCAGGATCAGGAAGCAGCCCCAGAGCATCAGTATGAAACAGATCTCCTGTTCGTAGTCCTTCACGATCACGATCAGGTCTCTGGGCGCGGACTGGCCGTTGCTGGCTGCCTGTTCCATGCGTTGTTCCGCCTCCGGCCGGATGTGTCCGGCATAGAGCAGATGCACCAGAACGATCACCGCGACCAGTGCCAGCATGCTCCTGATTGCGGGAGACAGCGCCTGCATGGTTTATCTCTGTGTCCGTCTCCCCCTCCCCCAGGGGGAGGGGTGAGGATGTGTGTGAGCCAGCACCTGCATGGTTTATCTCTGTGTCCGGCTCCCGCTGTGGGAGGGGTGAGGATGTGTGTGAGCCAGCGCCTGCATGGTTTATCTCTGTGTCCGTCTCCCGCTGTGGGAGGGGTGAGGATGTGTGTGAGCCAACGCCTGCATTTTATATATCCACCGGGAAAGAGGCGGGAGAATTCAGGCTGATCTGCGGACCGGCCGAGTCGGCGGCCAGCATGACCAGCGCGAGTGACAACACACCGGCCAGCGCGCCTGCCCTGAACCACAGATGCCAGCGCCGCCGGGGCGAGTGGTCAGTTGCTGTCGTTGCGTGTTTCATTGTGTTTCCCGGCGTAGCGGGCAAGGCGGAAACCCACATCGTCACGGGCCTCGGTCAGCCCCTCACGGAATGCCGCACGCAGTTCGCTGAGGGTCCCGGAACGCCAGCTCGCGCCTTTCACCACGTGTGAGTGGCCAGTCTGCTGGCCCAGAGGATCGATCGGTATCGTGTCGTATGGTCGTATGGAATAGTAGTCATGCACCCACTCGCTGGCATTGCCGCCCTGGTCGTACAGGCCGGATGCCTCACGCTGAAAACTGCCGATGGGGGCGGTCTGGGCATACCCGTCATTATAACCCGGAACGAAGGTTTTCACCGTGCCTCGTGCGGAGACATCCGCGATGTTGGCGGTGCCTTTGCGGATCACCACGGAGTCTCCCCAGACGAAGCGACTGGGCCGTGCCTTGTTTTTACCGCGTGCCAGCCATTCCCATTCCGCCTCGCTGGGCAGGCGGTAGCCATTGGCCTCGGGTCGGAACCCGGCGCGCGGGTCTGCGGGGTCTTTGTAAAAGCTTTGCAGCCCCTCCTGCTGGCTCAGCCAGTTGCAGAATGCCGCCGCCTGCCGCCAGCTTAGCGAGACGGCGGGATGGTCCGGGCTGGCGACCGGGTAGTTGGGATCAAAGCGCTGATACTGGGCCTGGCTCAACTCGTGCAGGCCGATATAGAACGGGCGTTGCAGGCGTATGGAGCGGAGTTGTTCGTTGGCGCGTTGTCCCTCCTCGTGCCGGGGGGCGCCAAGCTGGAACAGAGTCCCTGCCGGCGTATGGAGTTGCAGTGTGGCGCCGACCGAGTTCTGGTAGCGCTGTGGTGGGCGGCCTGGGCTCGGTGGTGGGGTTGGTGGTGGTGGCGGTGGCTTGGCCGCAACCGGCTGCGGCTGCAACTGAAAACGTATGCGGCGTTCCTCGTTCGGTTGCAGCCGGATGCTGCGGCCTTCGGCGATGTAGCCGGGCTTCCCGTAGCTGACATGGTGTTCGCGCCCGGAATCGAGCTGCAATGGCTGCCCGGTGTCGGTGCGGATGCCATTCAGCAGCAGCGTGCCGTCACGCGGTTCCAGTTCCAGTGTCAGCCGGGCCGGCAACGGGCGCAGCAGAAAACGCCGTTTGGGTTCCAGCGTGGCGCGGGTAACGGCGACCGTGTCCGCAGCCGGCTGGTAGCCCTCCAGGTGCAGCCGGAGCGCGTATTCACCACCCGGACGCGGTAGCTTCAGCGGGGTCTGGCCCGCGTTTTGGCCATCGACGGTCACCGTTGCCCCGGCGGGTTCGGAGAGCACGTGGAGTTGCCCCTCCAGCGGCTCCAGCCGGACCTGGGTCTGGAAGCTTTCGCCCGGGTCCAGTTCCAGTTCCAGCACCCCGGCCTGGTAATAGGGATTGTCGAACGCGATACGGTGTGACCCCGCGGGCAGGCTATGTTTCAGTGTGGGCATTTTGCCGAGCACCTGCCCGTCTACCTCCCATCGGGTATCCGCGGACTGTGGTATGCCCTGAAGCATGATCCGGGCCGGCAGTGGTCGCATCCGGAACTGGAGCACCGGGCCCGCGGTGCCGGGTTCGGCCACGGTCTCCAGGGCTTCGAAGCCGGGTGCGGTGATGCGTAGTCGCAGCCTGTCGGACAGGCTCCACAGCGTGGTGTCGGAGACCATGCCCAGCCCATGCAGGACTTGTATCTGTGCGCCGGCCGCCGCCTGTGGTGGCAGGACCTGCACACGCACCCCGTGCGTGTGCAGGATCAGCACGACGGTCACGGCGATGCCACACAGTGTCAGTCCCATGCCCAGCCAGCGCCGTTGCTGCTGTTTTTTGGCCTGACGCAGTGTGGCGTCAAAGCGGTTCATCGCAACGGACCTCTACTTGTGTTTCGGCATCCCCGTCGTAGGGGACGAGGAGTTCGACCAGTTTGTTGCGGTAACCTTCGCGTTTGCCCTCCAGCCGATAGCGGCCGGGTTTCAGGTGAATGTGCCGGTCCTCGGTCAGTCCCACCTTGCCGATGCCCCGCACCGTTATCCAGGTCTTGCCGTCGGAGCGGATGCGCACCGGCCGTTCCCGGTTCATCTGTTGTTGCAGCCGCGCCAGTCGTTCTGCCTTCAGGCCGATGCCGGGGCTGTGTGTGCGCAGCGTCTCGGCCTGTTGCAGCAGCGGGGGCAATTGTTTGCTCGCCTGCGCATCGGCCAGCGCATAGGGCCGGGCGAGCAGTTGGTCGAGTTGCGCAGACAGCGCCAGCAGTTGTTCCGCCAGTTTGAGTTGATGCTGGATTTCGGTGGCGTCGGGTTTTTCCTTTTGTGCCTGCTGCAATGCGGAGCGGGCCTGTGCCCAGGCATCGTTGCGCATGGCCTGTCGCGCCTGCCGCAGCGCGTGTGCCAGTCGTTGTTCACGTTCCAGGGTCCGGATGCGTGTCTCGAGGATGGCCAACTCGCTGCGGTCGGATTGTTCCCTGGCCGCCTGGCGCAACAGTTTGTTTGCTGTCGCCGTGTCGGCGCGGTCCAGCGCCCGTCCGGCCTCGCTCATCAGGTGGGAGAAACGCTTTTCGGCAAACGCCTGTCCGAGTTGTTGGTAACGGCGCCGCAGCTCGGGTTCTGTGACGCCTTGCTGCATCAGCGTTTTCAACAGCGCGTATTCTTTTTCAGCGTCGTTTTCCGCACGTGCGACGCGCAGTGCTTCCAGGTATGCCGGCGGTTCGTTATCGACCCGGGTATCGGCTGTGGCGGTGTCCGGCGCGTGTTCCGCTGGCGCGGCGGCTTGCGTAGGCGCCGTGGTGTCGTCCGGCTGTGCGCTCGCCGCAGGGGCCGCTTGCGCACGCGCCGTGGCGGTGTGTCCCACCGGCAGTGCCGTGGCAGAGGTTTGCGGGCGGTGGATGGTGGCGGCCTGTTCCCTGGGTACCCAGCGGTAATAACTCAGGAAATACACCAGCGCAGCGCAACCCAGCAGTGCCAGCGCACTGCTTCGGATCAGGTTGCGGCGTTTCTTGCTGGCCTCGTGTCGGGCTTTTTCAAGGTCCTCCGCCAGCATGCTACAGCAGGGTGTTACAACTGCACATCCGGTGTCTGTTCCTGCGCGTAGATCCGCTTCAGAAAGGTGCGCCACTGGGCAAACTGTTCCCTGGCATTGCCTTGCAGTTTGGCGCTTTGTTCCTCAAGTTCCACGACCTGGGGGGCGAACTCCAGGTCTATGGATTCTCCCATCTCGTCCAGGGCCGCCTTGTGCAGCTTTGCCTCCTCCCGGGACTTGAAGCTTTCCGACAGCATCCATGCGCCGGCCAGGCCGCCGAGCGCGGCACCGCTCTGCAGCGCGGCGCGGGCCTGTGGCGAGGTGTCTTTGCCTGCCGAGGAGACCCCCGCGGCGACGGCCAGTCCCACCAGCAGTGCCCCGCCGAGCATCTTTGCCAGCTTGCTCTTTTTGGCCTTGCGCAATGCCTGGCGTTCGAGCTGGCTGGCTTCCTGCCACTTCAGGTAGCTTTCCTCCATCTGTGAGGAAAAGGTGGTGTAGTGGTTCTGCATCCCGTCTACAAAGAGTTGTTCTCGCACACGCACCGCGTTGACCCGTTGCAGCATCGGGTCATTCGCGCTGGGCAGGCTGAGCAGTCGGGTTATGCCGTTTTCCTGCCGGGTGTGGCCGCTGAAAGCGGCGGCGTTCAGATGCGAGCCGAACTGCAGGGTACTGATGGACTTCAGGGTCTGGCGTTCGCTGTGCGAACGGGCGCGCAACAGCGTGGCGATGCGGTTTGCCGCCGTGTCGAACACGGGGTCGTAGGCATCCTTGTCCCGGTTGCGATAGCTCTTGTGGAAATGTTCCGGGACCTGGTGACCAAAGCTGTCTTTCATCCAGGACCGGCCGCTGGCATCGATCACCTCCAGTTCAATGTTGACTTCCTCGCCATTGGACTCCAGGATGCGGCCCAGCACGTACAGTTCTCCGGAGGCGCTGGCATCCGGGGTGACGCGGACCGCCCCGAAGACCCGGGTGTTTTCCATGGCCTGCTTGAGTTTCCAGGCGAAGCGGTTTGCCTCCGCACGCCGCAGTTCGGGCCAGACACCCTGTTCCTCGTAGTTTTGTTCCTCCTCGGACAGCCCGGGGTCGAACACCGGGATGATCACATCCAGCCGTACCGAGGCGGCGGGTGTGGCGGTAGCGGCCGCCTGCGTCTCGACCGCGGTGGAAGGGGCCGGGCCGACCTGGGTCGTGACCGGGGCCGTGCGCCGTGGCTGCTGTGCGAGGCAGCCCGTCAGCGCCGTCAGCAGCGCTGCCAGCAGGCAGCAGACACGCAGGGAAGTTGTGCCGGCCGTGCTCACTGCGGTGGCTCCGGCAGGTCCGCGTCTTCGGCAGCGGGTGGCGGCGGTGGCGAGCTGCCCTGTTTGTACTTGCGGTATTCCGCCCACAGCCGTTCCCGTCTGGCCGGGTCCTGCTCCAGTTCCGCCGCGATGCGGATCTGCGCCGCGATGGCATCGTCATTGGCTACCTCGGGGATGTCTTCCGGTCGTGCGCCGGGGCCGGGCGCCCCGCCGGCAGGGCGTGGGCCGTTCGTGTCTCTGGCCAGTCCCACGGTATGGGATGTCTCGGGCTGTGTCCCGCGCAGCCCGGCCGCCGGTACCGAGTCGACGGCTTGCAGCGCGTTGTCGCTGGTGTCGGCGCCACTGGGCGTGGCACTGTCGCCGTCAGCACCGCTGCCAGCACCGGCGCCCGAACGCGCAGTGCCGTCCTGTTGCAGCGCCTGGCAGCGGTCGAACTGATCCAGCGCGTCGTAGAAGGCGGTGTTCATCCGGGTGATGCGTTCTTCACGGCTCAGTGTCGGGCTGTCATCGAAGTCCACATGGATGGAGGTGCAGTCCACGGCGTCCGCCAGACCGCCGTCTTCGGCGGCCAGCGCAGCGGGCAGACAAAGCGCTGCGATGGTACCACACAGGCACAGCAGGTGTGGTAGTGCGTAGTTGCCGGGGCGTTGCGCTGTATTTTGCTCCATAGGATACATCGGCGGTATTTATCCCTCGCCATAGCCTGATGGGGTCGGTTCTGGTGAGGAGGCATCAGCTTTTGCCTGTACATACGCCATTGTATTCAATCTTTTTGCAGAAAGGCAAAATATCTTGCACCGCATGAAATTTTTTTTCGGACGCGGGCTTGCACACGGGACAATTGTCGCTATCATGGTCGACCCCCGAGAGTGGCGTGTTGTTCCCAGTAGCGTGTTGTACCCTGTTGTGTTCTTACCCGCCGACTGAGTATGGGGACGTTGGCAGTGGGCGGGTGCGCCGTGCGGTACCGACGGTGCAGTCAGTATTCTGTACGACAACAGAGGGCACATGCAATTGAAGAAATTTGACATGGACCCGGAATACGATACGACGTATCCGGGGTCTGTTCCGGTGCCGCAAAGCTGGGCCGATGAACGGCGCCGGTCCGGGTTGCGGGAGTGTGTGGAGTGTTCGATGCAGCGGTATTTTGCCGATCTGGACGGGAGCGATACCAGTGATTTGCTCAGACTCTTTCTGGAGGAGGTGGAGAGGCCGTTTTACAAGGCGGTGATGGAGGCCAGCAAGGGCAACCTGACGCTGGCGGCCAAGTGGCTGGGGATACATCGGATGACCCTGAAGAGCCGCCTGAAGAAGTACCGTCTCTAGCCGGTACAGTCGAGTGCCGGGCCGCAGGCAGGGGCGATGAGAAAGATCCGGCGTGCGCTGATCAGCGTGTATGACAAGCGTGACGTGGTGGATTTTTGCACGGGTCTGGCCGCGCTGGGGGTGGAGTTGCTGTCTACCGGGGGCACCGCACGGTTGCTGCGGGAGGCGGGTCTCGCGCCGGTCGAGGTGTCCGACTATACCGGCTTCCCGGAATTGATGGGGGGGCGGGTCAAGACCCTGCATCCCAGGATACATGCCGCCCTGCTTGGCCGTCCGGGACAGGATGAGGCGGTGATGCGGGAACATGAGATCCTGCCCATCGACCTGCTGGCGGTCAATCTGTATCCCTTCGAGCAGGTCGTGCGTGATGCCGACTGCGAGCTGGAGCGGGCACTGGAGCACATCGATATCGGTGGCCCGGCCATGTTGCGTGCCGCGGCCAAGAATCACGCCGCGGTGGCCGCGGTGGTGGACAGTGCCGACTACCCGTCGCTGTTGCAGGAACTGCGCGCCAATGCCGGCGCCCTTGGCCGTGCAACGCGCTTTCGCCTGGCGTGCAAGGCGTTTGCACACACCGCCGCGTATGATGGCAACATCTCCAATTACCTGGGGGCGCTGGATATGCAGGGACAGCGCGGCGCGGACTTTCCGTCTGTCTATACCATGCAGTTTCAGCGCGGCGACGCGTTGCGCTACGGGGAAAACCCGCATCAGCGGGCCGCCTTCTATCGCCAGTTCCCGGCGCCACAGGGCAGTCTGGCGGCTGCCACCAAACTGCAGGGGAAGGCGCTGTCCTATAACAATTTTGCGGACAGCGATACCGCGCTGGAGTGTGCATTGCAGTTCGCCGAGCCGGCCTGCGTGATAGTCAAGCATCTGAATCCCTGTGGTGTGGCCATAGCCGACACGCTGTTGTCGGCCTACGAGCGGGCCTATGCCACCGATCCGGTATCCGCGTATGGCGGGATCATCGCCTGCAACCGGGAACTGGACGAGTCGACCGCCTCGGCCATCCTTGAGCGGCAGTTTGCGGAGGTGATTATCGCCCCGGCGGTCAGCTCGGCCGCACGCACGGTGCTGGCCGGTAAGCCGGCACTGCGTGTGCTTGCCGCCGGTGTGCGCTGTGCGTCGGGTTCCCCCTGTGCGCCGGAGCCCCAGTTGGTCATGCGCCGGGTGTCTGGCGGCCTGCTGCTGCAGGATGCGGACGAGCAGTTGCTGTGTGCCGGTGAGCCACGTTGTGTCAGCAGCAGTAGCCCGACCGAGGCGCAGATGGCGGACCTGCTGTTTGCCTGGCGGGTGGCGAAGTTTGTGCGTTCCAACGCGATCGTGTATTGCCGCGAGGGTCGTACCATCGGTGTGGGTGCTGGCCAGATGAGTCGGGTGTACAGTGCGCGCATCGCTGCGCTGAAGGCGGAGGAAAGTGGCCTGGAAGTGGCGGGGTCGGTGATGGCCTCGGACGCCTTTTTCCCGTTTCGGGACAGCATCGATCAGGCGGCGGAACTGGGTATCAGTGCGGTCATTCAGCCGGGTGGGTCGCGGCGCGATGAGGAGGTCATTCGTGCGGCCGAGGAGCATGGCATGGTGATGCTGTTTACCGGGACCCGGCATTTTTTGCACTAGCGGCGCCGTGAACAGGGTCCTGATCGTGGGGGCCGGCGGCCGCGAGCACGCGTTGGCCTGGAAGATGGCCGAGTCGCCGCAGGTGACACAGGTCTTTGTCGCCCCGGGCAATCCGGGCACGGCTGCCGAGCCCGGCGTGGAAAACGTGGCGATCCCGGTGACGGATGCTGCCGCGCTGCTGGAGTTCGCCTGTGCCCGGCGCGTGGATCTGTGTGTCATCGGGCCGGAGGTACCGCTGGTGGCGGGGTTGGCGGATCGTTTCCGGGAGCGGGGCCTGCGTTGTTTTGGTCCCAGTGCGGCGGCCGCCCGACTGGAAGGTTCCAAATCTTTTGCCAAGCGTTTCATGCAGCGTCATGCCATTCCTACTGCCGCCTTCAAACTATGCTCCCGTCCGGATGAGGCCACGGCCTGGATCGATGGTTGTGCGCTGCCGGTGGTTATCAAGGCGGATGGCTTGGCGGCGGGCAAGGGCGTGGTGGTGGCCGGTGAGCGTGACACCGCGCTGGAAGCCGCTGCCGCGATGTTGAGCGGTGAGCGTTTCGGGGAGGCTGGGCGGCAGATAGTGGTGGAGGAGTTTCTGCCTGGCGAGGAAGCCAGTTTCATGGTTATCAGCGATGGGGAGCACATCCTGCCGCTGGCAAGTTCACGCGACCACAAGGCGCGCGATGACGGGGGTCGGGGTCCGAACACGGGTGGCATGGGGGCCTGTTCCCCGGCGCCGGCGCTGCTGGACGAGGCCATGCATGAGCGTATCCTGCGCGAGATCATGCGTCCGGCGATCGATGGGTTGCGTGCGGAGGGCATGCCTTACTGTGGCTTTCTGTATGCCGGCCTGATGATCGATGCCGAAGGCAACCCACGGGTGTTGGAGTTCAACTGCCGTCTGGGCGACCCGGAGGCGCAGGTGGTGCTGGCGCGGCTGCGGGGTGAGCTGGACGGTGTCTGTCTGGCCGCCTGCGATGGGCGTCTGGATGCGTGCCGGCTGGATTGGGAGCCGGGGGCCGCGGTGGGTGTGGTATTGGCCGCGGCGGGTTATCCCGGTGCGGTGCGGTGTGGCGATCGGATCGCCGGTCTGGAGCATTTTCCGCAGCGCGATGTCCGGGTCTTTCATGCCGGCACGACGCGGCAACAGGGCCAGTTGGTGACCGCCGGGGGCAGGGTGCTGTGCGTATTGGCCCAGGGAGCGAACCGGCAGGCGGCCCGTCAGCGTGCCTACCAGGCCTGCGAACGGATCGCGTTTGACGGTATGTTCTACCGGCGTGACATTGGTGCGGGAGGGCTTGCCGACGATCCGCTCAGTCCCCGTCCCAGCGCAGAAAATTCTGCAACAGTCTGAGTCCGGTGTGCTGGCTTTTTTCGGGGTGGAACTGGGTGGCAAACAGGTTGTCCCGGGCCAGCGCCGAGGGGTAATCCACGATGTAACGGGTATGGCCCGCGCTGAACGCCGGGTCTGTCGCGGGGTAATAGCTGTGCGCAAAGTAGAACCAGCTATGGTCCGCTACCCCTTCCCAGAGCCTGTGGGGTTGTGTCTGGCGCACGCGGTTCCAGCCGATGTGCGGGACCTTGTGGTCTGCTTCCCGCGCTGCCGGTTCGGGGAAGCGCTGCACCTGACCGGCGATGATACCAAGCCCGGGGGTGCCACCGTCCTCCGCGCTGTGTTCCAGCAGTGCCTGCAGGCCGAGGCAGATACCCAGGAAAGGCCGGTCACGGACGATGTCCCGGATCAGCGTATCCAGGCCATGTTCGGCCAGCAGGCGCATGCATTGTCCCATGGCGCCCTGCCCGGGGAACACGATACGGTCGGCCTGGTCGAGCGCGGCGGCATCGCGGCCAAGCGTTATGTGGTCTTTCCCCTCCGCGGCATGTTGCAGGGCCCGGCATACCGAGCGCAGATTGCTACTGCCATAGTCGAGGACGCAGCAGCGGGTCACCGCGTCGGGCCCTTATAATACGCCCTTGGTGGACGGGACGTCCGGGTCGTGCGGGTCTGCTGCTACCGCGTGGCGCAGTGCCCGTCCGAATGCCTTGAACAGGGTCTCGGCGATATGATGGGCATTGCGTCCACGGATGCTATCGATGTGCAGACTGACCAGGGCGTGATTGCTGAAGCCCTGGAAGAATTCGTGAATCAGATCCACATCGAAATCGCCGATACGGGCGCGCGGATAGTGCACGTGGTATTCCAGTCCGGGGCGGCCGGAGCAGTCGACCACAACCCGTGACAGGGCCTCGTCCAGTGGCACATAGGCGTGGCCATAGCGCAGGATGCCGGCCTTGTCGCCGAGCGCCTGCCGCAGTGCCTGTCCCAGCGTGATGCCGATGTCCTCCACGGTGTGATGGGCGTCCACCTCGAGGTCCCCGCTCGCTTGCAGGCTGAGGTCGAACATGCCATGCCGGGCGATCTGGCTGAGCATGTGTTCCAGAAAAGGCAGCCCGGTTTGCAGTTCGGACTGCCCGCGGCCATCCAGCGTGAGGGTGAGCGTTATCCGGGTTTCGCGTGTTGCGCGTGTTATGGTGGCTGTGCGTGTGGCCATTTCGATACGGGGTTGGTGACTGTGAGCATGGTAGAATACCGCTTTTGGCACGGCCTGACCAATCCGAGTCCGGTCGTACAAGGTGATGACCGATCAGCATGATACCCAGGCGGTGCGCGATTACCTGCTGCGGTTGCAGGAATCGGTCGGTGCCTTTCTGTCCGGGCAGGACCCCGGCCTGCAACGGCGCGAGGATCGTTGGGAGCGTCAGCAGGGCGGCGGTGGCTGTACGCGAGTGTTTTCCAACGGGGCACTGTTTGAGCACGCGGCGGTGAATTTTTCTCATGTCCGTGGCGAGCGTCTGCCCGAGTCGGCTGTGGCCGGCCATCCGGCGCTTGCCGATTGCGGCTTTGAGGCGCTGGGTGTCTCGGTGATTATCCATCCACTCAACCCCTATGTCCCGACCACCCATATGAATGTACGCTTCTTTGTCGCCGGCGCGGATCGACCCGAGGTGACATGGTGGTTTGGTGGCGGCTTCGATCTGAGCCCGTACTACGCCTTTGCCGAGGATGTGCGCCATTGGCACCGGACGGCGCATGCGGCCTGTGTGCCGTTCGGGGCGGATGTCTATCCGCGCTACAAGCGGTGGTGCGACGAGTATTTTTTCCTGCCGCATCGCAACGAGCCGCGTGGGGTCGGCGGCCTGTTTTACGATGCGCTGTGCAGCGGCGGATTTGCGCACAATTTCGCGTTTACGCGCAGCGTTGGCGACCATTTTCTGGTCGCTTACCGGCCGATAGTGGAACGGCGCAAGGGTTTGCCGTGGGGCGAGAGAGAGCGCTGGTTCCAGGGCTACCGTCGCGGACGCTATGTGGAATTCAATCTGGTGTACGATCGCGGCACGCTGTTCGGCCTGCAGTCCGGCGGGCGCACGGAATCGATCCTGGCGTCCCTGCCGCCACAGGTGAGTTGGCGTTATGACTGGCATCCGGAACCGGGTAGCCCGGAGGCGGAGTTGTATGAGAAATACCTGCCTGTGCGTGACTGGTTGGAGGAATAGCCTGCCTTCGGCGCACAGCCGGTTCAGCCATCGCCGCGATAGACGCAGCCTGCGGTACAGGTTTCCTGTACCGCCACCGCGCACAGCCCGGGCAATTCGGGTTGCAGCCGTTGCCAGACCCAGCAGGCCAGGTTTTCGCTGGTGGGATTTTCCAGCCCCGGGATGTCGTTCAGGCAGTGGTGGTCGAGTTGTTCCAACAGCGGGCGGCAGCGTGCCTCGATACAGGAAAAATCCATGACCCAACCGCTGTCGGGGTCGATCTTGCCTTGTACATGGATGGTGAGCCGGAACGAATGCCCGTGCAGGCGGCGGCATTTGTGCCCTTCCGGTGCAGCCGGCAGAAAATGCGCCGCCTCGATCCGGAACTGTTTTTGCAGTTCCATGGTTCAGCCGCCTGCCGCCGAGGTCTTGTAATCCTGGTAGCACGCATGCGCCCTGGTCCAGATGGCCCCCGGCCTGCCGTTCCCGACCGGGTTCCCGTCCAGTTCGATTACCGGCACCACCTCCCAGGTGGAACTGACCGCCCAGATCTCGTCTGCCGCACGCAGATCGGCTTCGGCTATGCGGGTTTGTGCCACCTCCAGGCCAGCCTGTTGCAACAGCTCGATCAGCACATCCCGGGTGATGCCCGGCAATATCGCCGAGCTTTTGGGCGGGGTGCCCACCGTGCCGTCCGTTGTTACCACGAAGATGTTGCTTGCGGCCCCTTCGGTCAGTTCGCCCTGGCGCAGCAGGATGGTTTCGCTGGCCTCCTGAAGCTGGGCACGGTGGCGCAGCATGACGCAGGCGAGCAGCGTGGTGGACTTGATGTCGCAACAGGCCCAGCGGATGTCTTCATGTGTGATGGCACGGATACCTTCCGCCCCCGGTTTGCCGCGGATGGCCTGTTTCATTACCAGCACGGTCGGCTCGCGGACGCTGTGGATATCGTGGGTACGTGCGCCGGCGCCACGCGAGACCTGCACATAGAGCGATTGTTCCGGCTCTTGCTCGTCCCGCAGCAGGTGGTGAAATATGTTGTGCCACTGCCTGCGGCTCAGCGGATTTTCCATGTAGATGCGGGTCAGGCTGTTGTCCAGCCGGTCGAGATGCCGTTCCAGGGCCAGTATTTTCCCCCGGTAGACAGGCAGCACCTCGTAGACCGCGTCGCCGAAGATGAAGCCGCGGTCCAGTACGCTGATGCGTGCCTCGGCCAGCGGCAGGTACTGCCCGTTCAGGTAGACGGGCGCCTCGCCCACGGGTAGCGGGGCATGCCCGGCCTCGTTCATGGCCGCCCGTGCACGGTCGGAGAGGGGGGATGGTCGCGGTCCGTCACATTATGCATTGAAGCTGCTGCAATACCGGTTAAAATAGACTGTCTGTCATTCATGTGTGATGACGCTGATAATATAATACCTTCCCCGCTCATGCCCAGAGAATATATTTTTACCTCGGAGTCGGTCTCCGAGGGCCATCCCGACAAGCTGGCGGATCAGATTTCCGACGCCGTCGTGGATGCGATGATTGCCGGGGACAGCGCGTCACGCGTTGCCTGCGAGACCCTGGTCAATACCGGCATGGCGGTGATCTCCGGCGAGGTTTCCAGCGCCACGGTGGTTGACCTGAACGCACTGGTGCGACAGACCATCCGTGATGTCGGCTACACCAGTTCCAGTATCGGTTACGATGCGGACACACTGGCCGTGCTGATCGCGTTGGACAAGCAGTCGCCGGACATCGCGCTGGGGGTGGATGCGGCTGCGGGCCATCCGCAGGGGGCCGGCGATCAGGGATTGATGTTCGGTTTCGCCTGTGATGAAACGGACAGCCGGATGCCGATGGCGATTGACCTGGCGCATCGGCTGATGCGCAGACAGGCGGAACGGCGCAAATCCGCCAGCCTGCCCTGGTTGCGTCCGGACGCCAAGAGCCAGGTCAGCCTGCGCTATCGGGATAACCGGCCTGTGTCCATCGAGGCGGTGGTGCTGTCTACCCAGCACGACCCGCAGATACCGCACGACGAGCTGGAGGAGGCGGTGATGGAGGAGATCATCAAGCCGGTGTTGCCGGCGGACATGCTGGGTGGACATACCCGTTTTCATATCAATCCCACCGGGCGTTTCGTGATCGGCGGGCCAGTCGGGGATTGTGGCCTGACCGGGCGCAAGATCATCGTGGACACCTATGGTGGCATGGCCAGACACGGCGGCGGGGCGTTTTCCGGGAAGGACCCGACCAAGGTGGACCGTTCGGCGGCGTATGCGGCCCGCTACGTGGCAAAGAACATTGTGGCGGCGGATCTGGCCGAACGTTGCGAGGTGCAGTTGGCTTACGCCATCGGTGTGGCGGAACCGGTCAGCATCAGCATCGATACCAAAGGTACCGGCAAATTGCCCGAGGAGGAGCTGGAGACCCTGGTGGCACGGCATTTTGATCTGAGTTCGCGGGGCATCATCGATATGTTGGATTTGTGTCGTCCGATCTACCGTCAGACTGCCGCCTATGGGCATTTTGGTCGTGACGATATCGACCTGCCATGGGAACGGACTGATCACAGCGAGGCACTGCGGACCGGGAGATGAGCCTGTTGTGCGGACTGCGTCCGGTGTGTAGTCACCGAATTGTGGATTGTGTGGAAGCGGTGGTGACCGGCGCATTGTGGAGGGGAGGTTGAGCGTGGCATTGGAACAGCGGCAGTTGGCCAATGTGATACGGGTATTGAGCATGGACGCGGTGGAACGGGCCCGGTCCGGTCATCCGGGGGCCCCGATGGGTATGGCGGATATCGCCACGGTGCTGTGGCGGGAGTTTCTGCGTCACAACCCGGCCAATCCGGCGTGGGCAAATCGCGACCGTTTTGTGATGTCCAACGGCCATGGATCGATGCTGTTGTATGCCGTGCTGCACCTGAG
The DNA here is from genome assembly GCA_965115915.1 of Gammaproteobacteria bacterium. Classification (GTDB taxonomy): domain Bacteria; phylum Pseudomonadota; class Gammaproteobacteria; order Eutrophobiales; family Eutrophobiaceae. The sequence continues at coordinate 81,517 of OZ220483.1, forward strand.
CGGTTACGACCTCTCCATGGATGACCTGAAGGCGTTCAGGCAGCTTCACTCGAAGACGCCGGGGCATCCGGAATACGGTTGTGCGCCCGGGGTGGAGGCTACCACCGGGCCGTTGGGGCAGGGAGTCGCCAACGCGGTGGGCATGGCGCTGGCCGAGCGCATGCTGGCGGCGCGCTTCAATCGACCGGAGTTTCCGCTCATCGCGCATCACACCTATTTTTTTGCCGGGGACGGTTGCCTGATGGAAGGCATATCGCATGAGGCCTGCTCGCTGGCCGGGACCTTGCGGCTGGGTCGCCTGATCGGCATCTACGATGATAACGGCATCTCCATAGATGGAGAGGTCGGAGGCTGGTTCGGCGACGACACGGCACAGCGCTTTGCCGCCTATGGCTGGCATGTGCAGCACGGGGTGGACGGCCATGACCCGGAGCAGGTGCGCGCCGCGCTGAAGATGGCGGTTGCAGAGGATTCGCGTCCGAGTCTGATCTGCTGCAATACCGTCATCGGCTGGGGTGCGCCTGAGAAGCAGGGAACGGCCGCGGCCCATGGTGCGCCGCTGGGTGAGAGTGAATGGCGGCGCGCACGCGACAACCTGGGTTGGACGCAGCCCCCGTTTGTCGTCCCGGAGGAATATTATCAAGCCTGGGATGCGCGCACACGTGGCGAACGGCTGGAGCGGGAATGGCGGCAGTGCTTTGCCGATTACCAGCGCGAGTATCCCGAGCTGGCCGAGGAGTTTACGCGGCGTCAGCGGGGTGAGTTGCCTGCCGCCTGGGTGGAGCGGCTGCGCGATCATGTGCGGGAGTGTGCCGCGCAGGCACAGGACATGGCCACCCGCAAGGCCTCGATGCACAGTCTGACGGTCTGTGCTTCCCTGCTGCCGGAGCTGATCGGCGGGTCGGCCGATCTGAGCGAGTCCAACCTGACGTTTCACCAACACAGCCGCCGTCTTTCTGGCGCCTGCATGGATGGCAACTATCTCCACTACGGGGTGCGCGAGTTCGCGATGGTGGCCATGGGTAACGGCATCGCCCTGCACGGTGGTTTTATCCCGTATGCGGGCACCTTCCTGATGTTCAGCGAATACGCCAGAAACGCGCTGCGCATGGCGGCGTTGATGCGACTGCGGCAGATCTTCGTGTTTACCCACGACTCCATCGGTCTGGGAGAGGATGGGCCGACCCATCAGGCGGTGGAACAGGCTGCCTGTCTGCGATTGATCCCGAACATGTCGGTGTGGCGGCCTGCCGACGCGGCGGAGACGGCGGTGGCCTGGCAGTTTGCGGTGGAACGCGCCGAAGGGCCGACCTGCCTGCTGTTTTCGCGTCAGACGGTGCCGTGTGTGGAACGCGCTGCGGATCAGTGCGAGTTGATACGGCGTGGCGCGTATGTGTTGGTGCATGGTGGCGAGCGGCCGGAGTTGATCGTGATAGCGACCGGGTCGGAACTGTCTCTTGGCTGTGCGGCGGCGCAGACCTTGAGTGCCGAGGGCAGGGAGGTACGGGTGGTGTCCATGCCGAGTTGTGATGTGTTTGACAGTCAGTCGCAGTCCTATCGTGACGCGGTGTTGCCTCCGGACTGCCGTGTGCGTATAGCGGTGGAGGCCGGGATTGGCAGTTATTGGCGCAGGTATGTGGGCCTCGACGGCGCGATACTGGGGGTTGACGCCTTCGGCGAATCGGCGCCGGCGCGGGATGTCTTTGCCCACTTTGGTTTTACCGAGACGGGTCTGCTGGAGCGTTGCCGGGAGCTTCTGGCGCGACAGGACGCGGTCTGACCGGTCCGGAGGGGAGTTTGTGCGAAAATAGATGAGGGCGATGTGATGAAGCCAGTACGAATAGCGATAAACGGATATGGACGGATCGGGCGCAATATATTGCGTGCCGCATACGAGGCCGGGCGTCAGCGCGAGTTCCGGATCGTTGCGATCAATGATCTGGGAGATGTGCAGACCCATGCCCATCTGACACGCTACGACACCACGCATGGGAAGTTCCCTGGTACGGTGCAGTGTGACGAGGATTCGATCATCGTGGACGGTGATCGGATACGGGTCTTTGCCGAACGCGATCCGGCCAATCTGCCATGGGGGGAACTGGAGATCGATGTGGTGCAGGAATGTACCGGTCTGTTTGCCAGCAAGGAGAAGGCGTCGGCCCATCTGCGGGCCGGTGCGGCCAGGGTGGTGATCTCGGCGCCGGCGGGTCAGGATGTGGATGCCACAGTAGTCTATGGCGTGAATCACGAGCAGTTGTGTGCGCGGCATACGGTGATATCGAACGCCTCTTGCACGACCAACTGTCTGGCCCCGGTAGTGAAGGTACTGCATGAGCATATCGGCGTGCTGTCCGGGCTGATGCTGACGGTTCACGCCTATACCAATGATCAGGTGTTGACCGACGTTTGTCACAGCGACCTGCGCCGTGCACGTTCGGCGACGATGTCGATGATCCCGACCCGCACCGGTGCCGCCGCCGCGGTGTCGCAGGTGTTGCCCGAATTGACGGGCCGTCTGGATGGCTATGCGGTTCGGGTTCCGACTAACAATGTGTCGCTGATCGATCTCGGCTTTCGTGCGGCAAGGGAGACCAGCGTGACCGAGATCAACGAGGTGTTGCGTCAGGCCAGCCTGGAGGGGCCGTTGTACGGGGTGCTGAGCTACAACGAGGAGCCGCTGGTATCGGTGGATTTCAATCACGATCCGGCATCCGCGGTCTTTGACAGTACGCAGACCCGGGTGATCGATGGCACGCTGGCCAGGGTATTGGCCTGGTACGACAATGAATGGGGGTTTTCCAATCGCATGATTGACACGTCTCTGGCACTGGCCCGATGCGCCGAGGATTGATGCGTGCCGATTGCAGTGGCCATACCACGCGATGACTGACTGGGACGCACCGTTGCTGATCAAGCTGTCGGATGTCGATCTGCGCGGTCGCACGGTGTTTTTGCGCACGGATTATAATGTTCCGATACACGATGGGCGGGTCGGCGATGCCACCCGGATAGTCGAGAGTTTGCCCACGCTGCGTATGATCCTTGCGGCCGAGGGCGTAAAACTGCTTATCGTGTCGCATCTGGGTCGGCCAAAGGAAGGCGTTTATGATGAGCGCCACAGTTTGCAGCCGGTCGCCGAGTGTCTGTCGCGGCATTGTGGGCGACCGGTGCCGCTGGTACGCGACTGGGTGGACGGGGTGGATATGCGGGACAACGACGTTGTGCTGTGCGAGAACGTCCGTTTCCTGAAAGGGGAGACCGGGAATGATGACGAACTGGCGAGAAAGATGGCGAAGCTGTGCAATGTCTATGTCAATGACGCCTTTGCCACCTGCCATCGTTCCCACGCATCGACCTGCGGCGTTGCCAAATACGTCAGCCTGTCCTGTGCGGGCCTGTTGTTGATGCGGGAACTGAAGACATTGGGTCGTGTCATGCGGCGTGTGGAGCGCCCCTTTGTGATGATCGTGGGTGGCGCCAAACTGTCGGATCGGTTGTCATTGTTGCGTTCCATGGTGGAACGGGCCGATGTGTTGTTGCTGGGTGGAGGTATTGTGAACACTTTTCTGAAGGCGCAGGGACACGAGCTCGGCGGTTCCCTGTATCAGGCGGAATTTGTGGACGAGGCGGTGGCCGTCATGCGCCGGGCGCAGGAGAAAGGCTGTGCGCTGCCATTGCCGACGGATGTGGTTTGTGCCCCCGGCCCGGATGCCGCCGAGCAGGCGGCGGTAAAGCCGGTGTCCGGCATCGCCCCGGACGACATGGTGCTGGATATCGGGCCGGAGTCTGTCGCCCGACTGGGTGAACTGATGCGTGGGGCTGGCACTATCGTCTGGAGTGGCCCGCTGGGACGGTTTGAGAATCCGGCGTTTGCCGAGGGCACCTGTAGTGTCGCCAGGCAGGTCGCCGCCAGCCCGGCGTACAGCGTGGTGGGTGGCGGCGATACGGTGGCGGCGCTCGGGCAGGCGGGGGTCGCCGGGGACATAGACTGCATATCCACCGGTGGCAGTGCCTTCCTGCAGTTTATCGAGAACCGGCCGCTGCCGGCCCTGTCCGTGCTGGATGAGGCGACCCGTGCCTGGGAGTCGATGGAACGTGCGCGTGATATGTAAAGCGCGGGTGGGGCGGATGTGAGACGGACCAAGATAGTGGCGACCGTGGGTCCGGCGACGGACCGCCCGGGTATGATGGAGAGGCTGTTTGCTGCCGGCGTGGATGTGTTCCGTGTGAACTATTCGCATCAGACCCAGGACGAGCATGCGCGGCGCGTCAGGGAGATACGCGAGGTATCGGAGCGGCACGAACGCTCGGTCGCGATCATCGGCGACCTGCAGGGGCCGAAGATCCGCATTGGGCATTTTCACGAGGGGAAGGTGGATTTGCAGGAGGGTTCCACCTTTGTTATCGACACCGATCTGCCGGCCAACGCGGGCAACGAGAAGCATGTGGGGGTGAGCTACAAGGCCCTGCCGCAGGATGTCCGGGAGGGGGACACATTGCTGCTGGATGATGGCCGCATCGTGCTGTCGGTGCAGTCCATAGAGGGCAACGAGGTGTTGTGCGAGGTGGTTACCGGGGGAGAGCTGGGTGACAGCAAGGGCGTGAACCTGCATGGTGGTGGCTTGTCGGCGAACTCCCTGACCCAGAAGGATGAGCAGGACCTGGACCACGCTATCAATATTGGGGTGGATTACATCGCGGTGTCTTTTGTCCGCTCGGCGGAGGATGTGATCTTTGCCCGCCACCTGATATCGCAGCGCAAGGGTTCGGCCAAGATCATCGCCAAGATCGAGCGTAGCGAGGCGATAGAGAATATCGAGTCGATCATCGGCGCATCGGATGCCATCATGATCGCGCGTGGCGATCTGGGTGTGGAAATCGGTGGCGCCTCGTTGCCTCCGGTGCAGAAACGTCTGATTGCGCTGGCGCGTCGGATGGACCGCATTGTGATTACCGCCACGCAGATGATGGAGTCCATGGTGACGCATCAGATCCCCACCCGGGCCGAGGTGTTCGATGTGGCGAACGCGGTGCTGGACGGTACCGACGCGGTGATGCTGTCTGCCGAAAGCAGTATCGGCAATTACCCGGACAAGGCGGTGTTGCATATGTCGGGTATCTGTGAGGAGACCGAGAAGCAGGCCGCGATTCGGACTTCCGATCATCGCGTCAACCAGCGTTTTTCGCATATCGATGAGACCATTGCGATGTCGGCGATGTATGCGGCAAACCATATTCGGGCCAAGGCGATCATTGCGATTACCGAGACCGGGAGCACGTGCCAGTGGATGTCGCGCATCAGTTCCGGCATTCCGATATTCGCGTTTACCCGGCATGAGGCCACCCGGCGGCGGGTGACGCTGTACCGGGGGGTGTATCCGGTGAAGTTTGATGTGACGACGACCGACCCGCAGCTTGCGAACCGGGAAGTGATTGCGCTGTTGCGGCAGAAGGGCATGCTGGACGAGGGCGATTGTGTACTCATTACCAAGGGCGATCTGCTGGGCAAGCGTGGAGGCACCAATAGCATCAAGCTCATCCAGGTGGGCGCGGATGCGGCCCTGGCGTGAGGCGTGTGGCCGCAGGGTGGTTTGTGGTGGCTGTGCAATCGCGCCGTCTGCGTTGCCGGACGGGGAGTCGCGTGGTGTGGGAGGTATCCTGTTGAGACCCTGTGTGGTCGCTTGCAAAATCTGACTGGAGGTGTGTTTGATGAATGTACAGAAACTGGCGGAAACGGCGGCGGCGATGGTCGCCCCGGGCAAGGGTGTACTGGCGATCGATGAGAGCCTGCCGACCATAGCAAAGCGTTTTGCGACCATCGACCTGGAATCCACCGAGGAAAACCGGCGTGCCTATAGAGAGCTGTTGATCATGCATCCGGCGGGGGCGGAGTTCATCAGTGGCATGATCCTGTTTGACGAAACCCTGCGTCAGGCGACCGCCGAGGGGAAGGCGTTCCCTCGTGTGCTCGAGGACCAGGGTGTGCTTGTGGGCATCAAGGTGGACAGGGGCGCCAAGGCCCTGGCGGGGCATCCGGGAGAGAAGGTGACCGAGGGTCTGGATGGTCTGCGTGAACGGCTGCGTGAGTATGCCGGGCTAGGGGCGCGCTTCGCCAAATGGCGGGCGGTGGTGGGTATCGGCGAGCACGAGCATATCCCCAGCCGGGCATGTATCCGCGCCAATGTGCACGCACTGGCGAGGTATGCGGCCTTGTGCCAGGAGGCGGATATCGTGCCGATGGTGGAGCCGGAGGTGTTGATGGATGGTGGGCACGATATACAGACCTGCTACCAGGTCAGCCTGGCGACGCTGCAGGCGTTGTTTGAGGAACTGTACCGGCAGGACGTGAGTCTGGAACACACCGTGCTGAAGGTGAACATGGTGGTGCCCGGCAAGGAATGTGCCAGGCAGGCGGAGCTGCGCACGGTGGCGGACGAGACGGTGCGCTGTCTGCTGAACGCGGTGCCCGCGGCGGTGCCGGGTATCGTGTTTCTTTCCGGTGGGCAGAGCCCGGAGATGGCTACCCGGCACCTGAACGAGATGAACCAGGTCTACCGGGAACTGCCCTGGCCGCTGAGTTTTTCCTATGGGCGCGCATTGCAGGAACCGTGTTTGTCGGCCTGGGCGGGTCGTGCCGCGAATGTGTCTGCCGCGCAGGCGGCGCTGCTGCATCGAGAGCGTTGCAACAGCATGGCCTGCCTGGGACGGTACAGCGCGGACATGGAGCAGGAAGCGGCCTGAGCCGCGCCGCTATCGATCACTCTCCCTTGAGTGAAGGGGGAGCTCGCAGCCTGGGTTGCCAATTTTGGCCCACGTCATATCGGTCTGACTGGGTTTTCCCGTCTATTGGACCACGTCAGAAAGACCCCTCCCCGAAAGGCTAACGCCTTTCGACCCTCCCTCAAGGGGAGGGTGATGACACGGGGGTCAACCATCGCCGTCGCCTGCTGCACGTTGCATGGCACGGGTAGATTGAGGGCGCCCGGGTGGTTGGCAATCGTGACCTGGATGTAGCCTCCTGATAATCGCTCCCCCCTGGAGGGGGAGCCGGCAAGCCAGGGGCGCCAGCCCGCAGGCGCGCCGGTGGGGGGCAAAAGCCAGGGCCGCGAGCGTATACGATGCCTCCGCCCAGCCAGCAAACCACCGAGCCGTTGCACAATCCAATTGCTTCCCCGGGGAGTTTGCGGAAGCCGAGCCGTCAAGCGACGGCTGCCGCGGTGGGGGCAGACCGACCCCCACAGCCTCACCACCATGCATCCACACATTGCCGCTATCAATCGCTCCCCCCGGATTTTGCAGTCGGGGTTGCCAATTTTGAACCACGTCATACTTGGTCTGATTGGGTCTTCCATCTATTGGACCACGTCAGAAAGGCCCCTCCCCGAAAGGCTGGCGCCTTTCGACCCTCCCTCAAGGGGAGGGTGATGACACGGGGGTCAACCATCGCCGTCGCCTGCTGCACGGCACACGGCACGGACAGGCTGGGGCACAGCAGTGTTTGGCAATCGTGACCTGGGTGCAGCCTCCGTATAATCGCTCCCCCCTGGAGGGGGAGCCGGCAAGCCAGGGGCGCCAGCCCGCAGGCGCGCCGGTGGGGGGCAAAAGCCAGGGCCCCGAGCGTATGCGCTGCCTCCGCCCAGCCAGCAAACCACCGAGCCGTTGCACAATCCAATCGCTTCCCCGGGGAGTTTGCAGAAGCCAGGCCGTCAAGCGACGGCTGCCGCGGTGGGGGCAGACCGACCCCCACAGCCTCACCACCATGCATCCACACATTGCCGCTATCAATCGCTCCCCCCGGATTTTGCAGTCGGGGTTGCCAATTTTGAACCACGTCATACTTGGTCTGATTGGGTCTTCCATCTATTGGACCACGTCAGAAAGACCCCTCCCCGAAAGGCTAACGCCTTTCGACCCTCCCTCAAGGGGAGGGTGATGACACGGGGGTCAACCATCGCCATTGCCTGCTGCACGTTGCATGGCACGGGTAGATTGAGGGCGCCCGGGTGGTTGGCAATCGTATCCTGGGTGCAGCCTCCGTATAATCGCTCCCCCCTGGAGGGGGAGCCGGCAAGCCAAGGGCGCCAGCCCGCAGGCGCGCCGGTGGGGGGCAAAAGCCAGGGCCCCGAGCGTATGCGCTGCCTCCGCCCAGCCAGCAAACCACCGAGCCGTTGCACAATCCAATCGCTTCCCCGGGGAGTTTGCAGAAGCCAGGCCGCCAAGCGCTGGCTGCCGCGGTGGGGGCAGACCGACCCCCACAGCCTCACCACCATGCATCCACACATTGCCGCTATCAATCGCTCCCCCCGGATTTTGCAGTCGGGGTTGCCAATTTTGAACCACGTCATACTTGGTCTGATTGGGTCTTCCATCTATTGGACCACGTCAGAAAGACCCCTCCCCGAAAGGCTAACGCCTTTCGACCCTCCCTCAAGGGGAGGGTGATGACACGGGGGTCAACCATCGCCATTGCCTGCTGCACGGCACACGGCACGGACAGGCTGGGGCACAGCAGTGTTTGGCAATCGTGGTCTGGGTGCAGCCTCCGTATAATCGCTCCCCCCTGGAGGGGGAGCCGGCAAGCCAAGGGCGCCAGCCCGCAGGCGCGCCGGTGGGGGGCAAAAGCCAGGGCCCCGAGCGTATGCGCTGCCTCCGCCCAGCCAGCAAACCACCGAGCCGTTGCACAATCCAATCGCTTCCCCGGGGAGTTTGCAGAAGCCAGGCCGCCAAGCGCTGGCTGCCGCGGTGCGAGGATACCGAGCCCCGCAGTCTCATTGTCTGTCGTGAACCCGCACACAGGCTTGACCTGAGGCTGAAATCCCGGTCTAATGCCAAGCGCCAGGCGGGAGGCGTCATGCGGACGATGGCCTGCATGGCGTTCCGTCATATCATCCCGTAATCCCGGTCTGGCCAGGTAGCTCAGTCGGTAGAGCAGGGGACTGAAAATCCCTGTGTCGGCAGTTCGATTCTGTCCCTGGCCACCTATACAAACCCTGGCCCAGCGTAGTGGTACTGCGACGCTCGCAATCCGGAGCCATCGTCAACCGCGAGGCCACCGGCGGGAGATGTCCAGCGTGCGTTTCGGGAATGGGTGTGGGCATCAGGCAGCATGCGCCTGGCCCGGTGTACGGACGCCAGGTGGAAATGGCGCGTTATACCGCGGGCATGACCGACGGGAAGAAGCTGTCACCCGACTGTTACTGCGCCGACTTGTCGCCATGTGATGTGAGCAGGCACAAACCCGGGATGTTCGTATCTTGGCAAACACCGTGTACCATCTTAGTATAGGTAAAATTCGACAGCGTTGCTTCTCGAGTAAACGAGTAAATGAAGTCGCCCGGTTGCGGTGACGCATTGACAATGTTCTTTAGCTTGAAATCATATGGGAGTTGGCGAACCAGGGCGCTGGCGCCGTCGAGATCCGAATAGATCAACCGATCCGCAATTAATTGGCTCACCTCCATTCTGGCGCGTACAGCGGCATGAGCCGCTTCATACTGATTTTTTATGGGCATAAGGTTTAGCATGAAGATTGCGATGGCGATGGAAGCTGGAAAGAATCGCTCAAACAAACTGTTTTGGTCTGTTGTTGCCGAGGAGCAAATCGCCAATAGCATCACTATTACAAACGTGTCCCATCGTTCCGTAACGACTGCTTCAGCCAAAAAAACAAACCCCAGGGCCGAAAGGGCGATCAAATCAAGTAATCGACGTTTGCGCAGGCAATAAAGTAATAGCGGCAGGCAAATGAAACCGACCAGGTATATCTTTGAGGTGGGTAATATGCCAATATCGCTCGTGTACCTGAAAGGCATCGCTCCAGTGAGCAGACACCCCTGAAGAAACAGAAAAAATGCGCGCAAATAGGAGTACATGGAGTCATTGTGGAGTATGGTGTAATAAGTAGATGCAAAGTAATAAACCGTTTCGTGGTTTTGTGGAATCGCTAAAAAATACTGCAAGATAACGTGAACGGTAGTACCCGGGAGCAGGAACAGTAAAAACAATTTTGTTTCCGCGATGCTTTTGATACCGGTTCGCGGTGCGAATCGGCTTTGCACCGCGTACAAAAAAAGCCCTCCACACATAACCACGTATGGCTGTGTATGCTGGAGCGCGAGCAGCGTCGCAGATACCATTACTGTGCACAAAGTCAACGCACTTTGTTTGCGCTCGTATTGCATAATCGCGTATATTGAAAAAACAAGGAACAGGTGTAGCAATAGATTCTCTTCGCTTCTGGTGGAGATGTCCGATATGGCCGGACTCGATAAATATAGAGCCACGCCAATGGTTGCCATCGAATATGACGCACCGGTGAACCGTAGGAACTTGAAGATCATTATGGAAGCTGCTGCGATAGCAAGGCAGAGCAAGGTTCCCCAGTAATGTATTGGAAATATCCCCCAGTGTGTTTTTATGGTATTTCCGACAGTGACCCAAAAAGCAAGCAGTCCCGGGTGAGCGAAATTAGTGAACGATCCCGAGTCTTCATAAAACCCGCCATGGAGAGCCAATAATATTGACGAGGTGTCGAAATCCTCGGTGGAGTATGAAAATACCTGGAAGCATCTGAGCACAAATAGCGCAGCGATACATGCTATCAATGGCGGGACTACCATGCGCTCCATCGGGATTAAGGCTTTGTTCATGGATGGTCTGTTCTGCATCATATGTCCAACCGGTGGAATATTGCGTTGGGCAGATGGCGAATTACCCGCATAATCCATTTCCATTTTTTTGGTGTGTATGCAGTCGCGGTACCGTTGGCTATCGCAAGCGTAAGCTCCTCGGAAACCTCGGCGACATTGGCCAGCTTCATCCCTTGCGCTTCAAGATGGGAAGTCATCGGCGTGTCGGTAGGCCCGGGTTTAATCAGTACGATCCGAACGCCCGTTCCCGCAAATCGATGTTGCATCCCTTCCGCATAGCAAGTCACAAGGCTTTTGGCAGAACCGTATACATAATTGGATTTTCGTCCACGGTCACCCGCGACCGAACTTATCAGGGCGATGGTCCCACGACTGACTTGCTCCATATGTTTCGCAAACGCTTCGGCAAAGAGCACTGGTGAAATGCCATTGACTTCGAGCGTTTCTCGACACGCGTTCAAATCGTTTTGGCAATGGGTCTGATCCGGTAACGACCCATGTGCGATCAAAACGATGTCCACTGTGCCCTGAGCGATAATGTTATCCACGGTGGCTTGAATAGCGTTGGGGTCAAGGAAGTCTGCTTGCACAACCCGAATGTCGGATTCCGGGCTTCGAACTGCGAGATCCACCGCGACTCTATCGAGCCGCGCTGTTGCGCGCCCAACCAGCGTCAGGTCGGCCGACTCGCCGAGCAACCATAGCCGGGCGCAGTGCTTCGCCATGGTCGAGGTGGCGCCGATTAGTACGATCCTTTTCTTTGTGTTCAACTCAGTTTCCCATCAAGCGGCGTGAGAGGCTGGAACTGATCCCCGGGTCTCGGTATTGCACGAATTCCGGCAGGCGCGGGTAGCCTGACTCAAAGAGTGCTCTTGGCATTCGCACATCCTTGGCCAGATAGATGCGACCTTCGGTTTCACGCACGATGGCGTCAAGGCGCTCGAAGAGCGCGTGTGTGCGTTCCCCGTGGTTGGGAAAGTCCAGCGCCAGGGTGACGCCAGGCTGCGGAAAACTCAGCATGCCGACCGACTGGCGGTTGCCGAATGTCTTCAGGACCGCGAGGAAGGAGCCATTCCCGGAGCACGCGATTGCCTTCAGCATCGCGTGAACTGCGTCCTGTCCGATCGCACGAGGCACTACGCACTGGTACTGAAAGAAACCCTTCGGGCCGTACATCCGGTTCCATTCGAGCAGGTTGTCCAGGGGATAGAAAAATGGCTCGTAATGCGTGATTGTCCTCCCGGACTGCCACTTCTTGAGGTTGTAGTAGACCGTGTTGAAGGGACGAAGTGACAGTCGATTGACCAGGGAAACGGGAGGCACAATGGGCATGGTCAGTTTGTGACCCCTGGGTGCGCAGCGTAGTCCGACATCGGCGGGATTGCCTCGCATGAACAAACCGCGTCCGCCACCGTCGGAGATGCAGTCAACCCAGGACACCGTGTGTTCCCATCCCGTCTCTGATTCATCCGCGAGCTGGAAAAACTCGTCCAGATTGGCATAAGGAATGGTCTCGGTATCCAGCCATGGGCCAGCGACACGGCGTAACCGGATCTCGGCTTGCGTAATCACACCGGTCAAGCCTGCCCCGCCGACAGTGGCTGCGAACCAATCCGACCGTTCATGCGGCCCACAATGAATGACCTCACCATCAGTGCGGATCAGGCTGAGTTTCTGAACGTGATCGCCGAACGAACCCAGCACATGATGATTCTTGCCATGCACATCGTTGGCGATGGCGCCCCCAACGGTTACCAGTTGGGTGCCTGGCGTTACCGGCAGGGTCCAGCCACGAGGGATCGCCAGTCGCTGAATGTTCCGCAGCAACATGCCGGCCTCGCACACAAGACGGCCGGTGCTGTCGTCGAAGGCGACGAAATGGTCCATCCCGGTCGTGACCCAGAGCGTACCTTCGGGATTCAGGCAGATATCACCATAGCTGCGACCCATGCCATGCGCCACGCCCGGATGTTGTCCATTGCAGACGATCTCGTTGGCCCTGGACGGATCATTCAGTCGGAGGACGCGATGGGGATGGCTGCTGAGACGCCCCCATGAGGAAACCGGTCTCATACGGTCCCCGCACGGGGAAACGCTTGCTTTGGACGGCACTTTGTCAGACAGCCGACGGCCAGCCTGATGACCGCCCAGGTAGCGCATTTCCCGGGTCCGGTAATGGAGGGCAAACCAGGAACTTCGGAATGCCACGGTAGTGACCAAACCCATGACGGTGTAAAAAACGCGCAGATCCGGATGTTGTGGGCAAGCTCACGTATGCGGAAACGGAAAAGGTGGCGCGTATCGAGGATGGATTTGATGATAAGGCCGAGGCCGGTTCCCACGATGATCGCGGCAAAGATGTCGAAGATGCTGTTGCAGGTACGGATAGCGTGAAAGAAAATGGTATAGTGAATCGCAAAGTGGGTCTGAGGCCGACACGAAATGATATCATATAAGGTTCAAAGTGCTGCATGATACTGTAATGGCCCGCTCGTTTCTAGCGCGGATGCCGGGCTTAATCAAGCTGATGCGGCCCAGGCAATGGGTCAAGAACGCCTTTGTTCTGGCACCGCTGATCTTCTCGGGGAAGTTCCTGGACGCTGACGCCGTCAGCCATACCCTGTTGGCTGTGCTGTTGTTCTGTGTGGCGTCGTCGGTGGCCTATGTCATCAACGACATGCGCGACATCGAACATGATCGTCGTCATCCCGAGAAATTCGGGACTCGCCCCTTGGCTGCCGGGGAGGTTTCGGTACCCGCTGCCTGGGTCCTGCTCGGGTGTCTCTGCGCCGTTCTGGTATGGGGCGGGTTCGTTGCCCCGAAGGTGGTGATGGTCATTGCCGCCTACCTGCTAATCAACCTGGCTTACACGTTCGTGCTCAAGTACCAGCCCGTGGTCGATATCTTCACCATAGCTATCAGCTTTGTGCTGCGCGTGTATGCGGGCGCCGTGGCGCTTGACGTGTCTGTGTCATCCTGGATGTTTGTCACCACGCTGTGCCTGGCGCTATACCTGGCCTCGGTCAAACGGCGACAGGAACTGAGCCGAAGTGGCACCGATTCCCGTGAGACCCTGGAGCGATACTCCGTCTCGCTGTTGAATCGCTATGCCGAGATGTCCGCAACCGCGGCGCTGCTGTTCTACAGCATGTTCGTGATGTCAGCCAATCCGTCGCTGGTGTTCACGATTCCGCTGGTTCTGTTCGGTCTGTTTCGCTACTGGTTCGTGGTGGAAATCCTCGATGCTGGCGAGTCGCCTACTGATGCGCTGCTGGCGGACTGGCAGTTGTCGCTCACGGTGGTGCTATGGGTAGTCGCCTGCATCTGGGTACTGTGGCCAGCGCAGGCGTGATCATGGACTATTCTTATGTGTTGACCCCATTTCTGGCCTGGCTTGTCGCTGGAATCACGAAGTTCATCATCAACAGCGTCAAGGCCGGGCAACTCGCATTCGGTCTCATCGGGTACGGCGGCCTGCCCAGTAACCACAGTGCCATCGTCAGCAGTATGGCTGCGCTTATAGCCCTAAAGGAGGGGCTCGGGCACCCGGCCTTCGGTGTGGCAGTGACGCTGGCGTTTATCGTAATGCTGGATGCCGATAGTCTGCGTCGACAGGTGGGCAGGCATGCGGTGGCCATCAATAAACTGGCCGCTGGGGCCTCGGACCGTCCATTACTCCGGGAGCATATGGGTCACACCCGAGTGGAAATTGCCGCCGGTATCGTCGTTGGTATCGCGGTTGCCGCCGCGGTGAACGTGCTTCTGGTTTGATGGATGAATGATTGTGAGCTGCCAGGGCTTTGCGCCTGGGCAGTCGAGCAACGTGGAAACCCGGGTCGGTTCGTGACCTGCCATTGCGGTTCGTGTGGTGTTGGGCCGATTCATTCGGCGTACTAACATGCGCAATTCGTGAATCATTTTTGGTAAACTCTTCGCTGATGGACTTTGGAGGTCGGGATAGATGTATCACGAGCGGTTTCGGGTCGGTGCCGCGTTTCAGCGCAATCTGTGTCGTATGGCAGAGGCAGGGGCCTGTCGGAATAAGCGTTTGACAGCGTGAGCAGACCTGCCACAAAGATGGCACGCAGCGACGCCACGCCGGACACGGCATTACCCAATGTGTTTGGAACACATCGGGATGTGGTTGTCCCGGATCTGTCTTTGACAGAAACACTCGAACTGAACACACGCCTGAAAATGGACGGTGTGGCGTTTCTTCGGCTGCTTCCTCCCGAGAGTTTTCCTGTTGCGTTTTTCGACCCGCAATATCGAGGGGTGCTGGACAAGTTGTGCTATGGGAATGAAGGGCAGTCCCGTGGCAAAGGCAGATGCGCACTCAGACAGATGGACGAAGACACGATCCGTACGTTCATACGCGGTATTGCGGATGCGTTGCTGCCGAGTGGCCACTTGTTCCTGTGGATGGACAAGTTTCATCTGTGTACCGGCTTTGCTGAATGGCTGGAAGGTACAACGCTGGAGGTGGTGGATATGCTGACCTGGCATAAAAAGCGGCTTGGCATGGGCTATCGCACGCGCCGTACCAGTGAGCACATGGTGGTTCTGCAAAAGCGACCGAAAAGGGCCAAAGGTGTGTGGCAAATACACACCATTCCCGATGTCTGGCCGGAAGAGGTGAAACGCAATGGCCAGATGCACAGGAAGCCGGTAGGTTTGCAGGGGCAATTGATTGCGGCCGTATCCAATGCCGGCGATACCGTTATCGACCCTGCGGCCGGCAGTTTCTCGGTGATGGATGCGTGTACACAGCAGGGCCGTAATTTCCTGGGCTGCGACATAAACGGCTAAACGGCGCGCATTGAGGACGCGGCACCGAAGCGCCTGATGTCGCACCGAAGCTTGCCTTGGTCATACTCCAGGTTTCTCCCGATTCCCTGGGCAGTACAGAAACACGCAGCCTTCTCTCTAATCGCATATGGTGAATACCACTCACCACTGCCGATTTGGCTGGCTTGCTGTAAAATCCCGCTTTACAAGGGTTCTCGATCCCGACCGGATGTGGCTTTCCGACCTGCCACGCAACCATGAATGGACGGTGACCGGGAAAGAGGAGGCTATCCGTGAATAGACAGGCGCACGACGAGCTTAAGGCCAAAATCTGGGAAATCGCCAACCGACTCAGGGGACCGTACCGCCCGCCTCAATATCGGCTGGTCATGTTGCCTATGGTCGTTTTGCGGCGGCTCGACTGTGTCTTGGAGCCGACCAGGGATGCCGTTCTCAAGAAGCACAAGGAGCTTGCGGCGAAGCGGCTGCCCGAAGCGGCCATGGACCGCCTGCTTGGCAAAGCCGCCGATCCGAAACGAAAACAGCCACTCTACAACACCCTCTACAACACCAGCCCCTACACGTTTGCCCGACTGCTCGGCGATGCCGAGAACATCGCGCCGAACCTCGCGTCATACATAAACGGATTTTCCCCGACCGCACGGCATATTTTCGAGTGTTTCAAGTTTGCCGACCAGATCGAGAAGCTCGACGCCAGCAATCGCCTCTTCGCGGTGGTCAAGGCGATGGCCGATATCGACCTTCATCCGAACCGGATCGACAACCTTCAGATGGGCTATCTGTTCGAGCATCTGGTGATGCGTTTCAACGAGCAGGCCAACGAGGAAGCCGGGGATCACTTCACGCCGCGCGAGGTCATTCGCCTCATGGCGAATCTGATCTACACCGGTGAACCGGATGTCTATAAGCCAAATATCTACCGAACGATCTACGATCCGGCGTGCGGAACGGGTGGTATGCTTTCCGAATCCAAGAAACTGATTCTCGCGCAGAACGAGCGGGCGGAGCTCGCGCTCTACGGCCAGGATTACAACGACGAGTCCTGGGCGATCTGTTGCTCGGACATGCTGATCAAGGACGAGGACACGGCCAACATTGTACTCGGCGACACGCTCGGCGATGGCAAGACCGGAGACTGTTTCGAGGGCGAACGATTCCACTACCTCATGGCCAATCCGCCTTTTGGCGTCGAATGGAAAGACCAGAAAAACGCGGTCGGACGCGAGCACAAGACCATGGGTTTTTCGGGGCGGTTTGGCGCGGGGCTGCCGGCCATCAGTGACGGCTCGCTGCTTTTTCTTCAGCACATGATTGCCAAGATGCATCCCTATCAGGAAGGCGACGAGGACCAGCCGGGATCGAAGATCGCCATCGTCTTCAATGGCTCGCCGCTGTTCTCGGGCGACGCCGGGTCGGGGCCGTCCAACATTCGCCGCTGGGTCATCGAGAACGATTGGCTGGATGCCATCGTGGCGTTGCCGGATCAGCTTTTCTACAACACCGGCATTTTCACCTATGTCTGGCTGGTAACGAACCGCAAGCCGCTGGAGCGACGCGGTAAGGTGCAACTCATCGACGGGACTCGCTTCTTTGAGAAGATGAAGAAGAGCCTCAACAACAAGCGCAACGAGATCACCGAAGACCAGATCCACCACCTCACCCGTGTTTATGGTAACTGCCGGGACGGGGAAACGGCTGCTGTGGTGACCAACGGCGAGACCGAGAACCGCGTCATTTGCCGCATCTTCGAGAATCGAGAGTTCGGATTTCTCAAGGTGACGGTTGAGCGCCCGCTGCGGATGAATTTTGCGGCGACAGCGGAGCGGATTGCGAGGCTCGACGGGCAGACCGCCTTTGCGAACCTGGCGAAGTCGAAGAAGCGGCGGGATGCGGCCACGGTCGAGCGCGAGATCGAGCGGGGGCGAGAGCGGCAGGACACTATCCGCGCCGTGCTCGCAACGCTTGAAGGCAATGGACATTACATGGACCGGGCGGCGTTTGAAGCCGATGTGATGGACGCTGCTAAACGGGCCGGTCTCAAGATTTCGGCCCTGATCAGGAAGGCGATTTTCGCGGCCCTCGGCGAGCGCGACCCGATGGCCGAGATTTGCCGCGATGGCAAGGGCCGGCCGGAGCCTGACGGCGAGCTTCGGGACACCGAGAACATTCCCTTGCCACCCGGAACGGAATTGCCGCTGCCGATGGATTTCGGGCCGGACAAGCCCAACGACCGTCTGGTTGAAGCCTTCCGGGACGAAATCGATGCCTACATGGTGCGCGAGGTCCTGCCCCATGTGCCGGATGCCTGGGTGGATTACGACAAAACGAAGGTCGGCTACGAGATTCCGATCAACCGGCATTTCTATGTCTATAAGCCGCCGCGTCCGCTTGACGCGATTGAGGCGGATATTGCCGAAATCGAAGGGGAGATCGCCGGATTGCTGAAGGGGTTGGTGGGATGACTGAAGTCGCGTTTCTGCCGGGATGGTCATCAAAGCGCCTGAAACACCTTGCCACTTATAACGATGAGGTTCTCGCCGAAAATACGGATGACGAAAAAGAGATCGACTACATTGAAATCTCTGGTGTTTCTCTTTCTTGCGGTATTGAAGAGATTGAGAATATGACCTTTGGCCAAGCTCCATCGCGAGCCAGAAGAAAGGTAAGGAGTGGCGATATCCTTATCTCCACAGTTCGAACCTATCTCCGGGCAATCGCAACGGTTGATCAGGCGTCTCCCGACCTGATTGCGTCCACTGGTTTCTGCGTTGTCCGCCCGAATGATGGTGTGGACAGTGGATTTCTCGGATGGACCGCAAAGTCAGAACTGTTCGTAGCGGAAGTCGTAGCGCGGTCCGTTGGCGTCAGCTATCCAGCCATCAATGCCAGCGATCTTGTCACCATTGACATCTCCCTTCCCTCACTCGCTACCCAACGGCGGATTGCGCGGTTTCTGGATGAGAAGACGGCGAAGATCGACGGGCTGATCGAGAAAAAGCGGGCGCTTCTGGACCTGCTGGCCGAGAAACGTCAGGCGCTCATCACCCGCGCCGTCACCAGGGGGACCGAGCCAGACGGACACCGCCGAAATCGAAGGGGAGATCGCCGGATTGCTGAAGGGGTTGGTGGGATGACTGAAGTCGCGTTTCTGCCGGGATGGTCATCAAAGCGCCTGAAACACCTTGCCACTTATAACGATGAGGTTCTCGCCGAAAATACGGATGACGAAAAAGAGATCGACTACATTGAAATCTCTGGTGTTTCTCTTTCTTGCGGTATTGAAGAGATTGAGAATATGACCTTTGGCCAAGCTCCATCGCGAGCCAGAAGAAAGGTAAGGAGTGGCGATATCCTTATCTCCACAGTTCGAACCTATCTCCGGGCAATCGCAACGGTTGATCAGGCGTCTCCCGACCTGATTGCGTCCACTGGTTTCTGCGTTGTCCGCCCGAATGATGGTGTGGACAGTGGATTTCTCGGATGGACCGCAAAGTCAGAACTGTTCGTAGCGGAAGTCGTAGCGCGGTCCGTTGGCGTCAGCTATCCAGCCATCAATGCCAGCGATCTTGTCACCATTGACATCTCCCTTCCCTCACTCGCTACCCAACGGCGGATTGCGCGGTTTCTGGATGAGAAGACGGCGCAGATTGACAGACTGAACGACTTGGTCATCCAGTCCGTCGACAAACTTACGGAATACCGCTCGGCCTTGATCACAGCCGCCGTCACCGGTCAGATTGGAGAATTAAATGGCGATTAAATTTCACGATGGGATCGAAAAACTTCGCTGTCTTGTCAATAAGCATGGCATAAAGGGCAATTGGTCTGAAGACGGTAACGGAAAGCACACTTTCAAATCCCAACACGAGGGAATCCTCAATTACTGGTCCCACAAAGGTACGGTCCAACTCCAGGGCAAAGCAGAGCCGAAAGCTGAACTAAAGGCAATCTTTGCATCAGATGAAGCGGAACAGGGCCCGACAACTGCCACAGGGCCGAAGGACGAGAAAACAAAAATATTTATTGTCCATGGCCACGATAATACCTCGCTCGAACAGCTTGAACTCATACTGAGGCGGCTAAAGTTGGACCCGTACATTCTGCAGAACAACGACGGGGAGTCGAAGACTCTTATCGAAGCACTTGAACAACAAATATACAAGGAATCCGCCTTCGGTATTGTTCTTCTCACTCCCGACGACTTCGGTTATCCAAAGGACAAGGGGAACGAAGATCGACAGCCACGCGCTCGACAAAACGTCATCTTGGAGTTGGGTATGGTGCTAGCGTCTCTAGGGCGGGAGCGTATGGTGCTACTCAAGAAAGGCACGCTCGAAATACCGACCGATGTCGGTGGCATCATTTATTTAGAATTCAATGATCATGTGAAAGAAGTGGCAGTAAGGCTGGCGAAACGAATTAAGGGTGCGGGCATTAAGATTGACGATACACTTATTCCCTCTGCGGCTATGTAGAGATGTCCGGCCACACCGAAGCGATTTCGAATGTGTTTCTCGCGTATACGCTCAGGAGCCGATTTGGTGGATAACCTTCGTGATGAGTAACATTCCAACATGACTCGAGTAGCCGTTAGTCCGGAAGTTATTTGTTGGGCTCGGGAGCGCGCTGGGTTCGGATTGGCTGACCTGCAAGGCAAGTTCCCGAGGTTGGCGGATTGGGAAAGCGGCGCTATCCAGCCCACAGTGCGACAGTTGCAAGACTTCGCCAAAGCGACGCGGGTGCCGTACGGATTTCTTTTTCTGCCGGAACCGCCGGCGATGCCTTTGCCGTTCGCAGACTTCCGCACGGTCGAAAGTCAACGCCCCCAAGGCGTCAGCCCGGAGTTGATGGACACCGTCCACCTCATGCGGCGGCGGCAGGCCTGGCTGCGGGAGGAGCGGATGGAAGCTGAAGTGGGGCCGGTGGACTTCATCGGCGCCGCGTCGCTTGCGGACGACCCGGCAGCCATCGGCCGAGACATGCGGCGCGTGCTGGGGCTGGTTGACGGCTGGGCGCGGCGGGTGCCGACCTGGACGGCTGCCGTGGGTGAACTGCGCAAAGCTATCGAAGCAGTCGGCGTCATGGCGGTCATCAACGGCATAGTCGGCAACAACACCCATCGTAAGCTGGATGTGAACGAGTTTCGCGGCTTTGCCCTGAGCGACCCCCATGCTCCGTTGATCTTCGTCAACGGGGCTGACGCAAAATCCGCCCAGATGTTTACCCTCGCGCACGAATTGGCGCATTTGTGGCTGGGTGATGCGGGCGAAGGTTTGTCCGGCTTCAAGGGACTGCAACCGGGTGACGGAGAGGTGGAGCGATTTTGCGACCGGTCGGCGGCCGAATTCCTCGTGCCTGCTGCCGAGATTCGGACCGCCTGGCGCGGGGTTGCCGAGAGTGAAAAACCTCTGGAGAGCCTGGCCAGCCACTTCAAGGTCAGCCCGGTGGTGATCGGGCGTCGGGCCATGGATCTGGGTTTGATGGAACGCGACGAATTCTTCGAGTTCTACCACGACTATACGCAAAGGGAATACCGAAAAAAGCAAACGGGAACGGGTCGCGGAGATTTCTACAACAATCAAGACAATCGCGTGGGTCGGCTGTTTGCTTCTCACTTGATCCGGGCGGCCAGGGAGGGGCGCATCGGCTTCAAGGAGGCCTACGACCTGACCGGACTGAATGCTGGTACGTTCCAGAGATATGCCAGTAAACTCGAAATCACGCTGCCATGAGTTCGATACCCGACTATCTCATCGATTCCGACGTGCTGATCACGGCGAAGAATCGATACTATGCGTTTCCGATTTGTCCGGGGTTTTGGGACAGTGTCTTGCATGGCCATTCGCTTGGGCACATCCATAGCATTGATCGAGTCAGACAGGAATTGCGCCTTGGCCGCAGGGACGATGACTTGGTGCGGTGGGTTGCTCGGTCTGTACCCAAAGGCTTTTTTCTCAGCAGCGACGTTGAGGAAGTCGTCGCCGCTTTCACTCGGATCATGCTCTGGGTGACGCGCCACACACAGTATTACGACGAGGCCAAGGCCAAGTTCGCCAGCGGAGCGGATGGCTGGCTGGTTGCTCACGGCGTGGCAAATGGAAAGACCGTTGTCACCAACGAGCAGTCACGCCCGGAGTCGCGCAACCAGGTCAAACTGCCGGATGTCTGTAATGCCTTCTCCGTCGATTTCGAAGATACCTTCGCCATGTTGCATACGCTCGGCGTCCAGTACCACTTTTCACCAGACGTGTGAGCGATGGCCGCGCACACGGAAAAGGCTTTTGAAGCTGCAATTGAGGCCGGGCTGAGTGGCTCCGGCGGTTATGAGACTCGGGACCCGAAGACGTATGACGAAACACTGGCCTTTTTCCCGGACGATGTTACCGGCTTCCTGAAGGAGAGCCAGCCGGCGAAATGGCAAGCGCTGCAAAAGCTCCTTGGGCCGAAGACCGCGGCAACGGTGCTGGACAGCCTGGCGAAGGAACTGGAATTCAAGGGCACGCTGCATATCCTGCGCCATGGCTTCAAATGTTACGGAAAGACTCTCCGCATGGCCTGGTTTCGCCCTAACACCTGCATGAACCCCGAGGCAGCGACGAACTACGCCAGGAATCGGCTGACGATCACACGCCAACTCGCTTTCACTTCGGCCATGAAGAGAGCCGACGGCAAAAACCGCCGCTGCATCATCGACGTGACGCTTGCCGTCAACGGCATCCCGGTCGTGACCGCCGAACTCAAGAACCCGCTGACCGGCCAGCGCGCCGCCGATGCCATTTGCCAGTACCAGGACGAGCGCGACGAGCGCGACCTGCTCTTCGCTTTCAAGCGGCGTGCGCTGGTCCATTTTGCCGTAGACCCGGACGAGGCGTGGATGACGACGCGGCTGAAGGGCAAGGAAACGCACTTTTTGCCTTTTAACCGGGGCAACAACCACGGGGCGGGCAACTCGCCGGTCGAAGGCAACTGGAAGACCCACTACCTATGGGATGAGGTGCTGCAAGCCGACAGCCTGCTGGAGATCCTGCAACGCTTCATGCACCTCGAAGGGAAAGAAGTTCGGGTCAAGACCGACAAGGGTACGCGCACCGTGCGGCAGGAGACGATGATATTTCCGCGCTATCACCAACTCGATGCGGTGAGGAAACTGGTCGCGCACTCCAGGGCCAACGGTGCGGGCCGGAACTACCTGATCCAGCATTCGGCCGGGTCCGGTAAGTCGAACTCGATTGCATGGCTTGCGCACCGGCTGGCCAGCCTGCACGACGAACGCGACGAGAAGGTGTTTCACTCCGTCATCGTCGTGACCGACCGGCGCGTACTCGATCAGCAGTTACAGGACACGATCTACCAGTTCGAGCACAAAAAAGGGGTGGTCGAAAAGATCGACGAGGACACCCGGCAGCTTGCCCGAGCATTGTCCCAGGGCACGCCTATTGTCATTACGACGATCCAGAAGTTCCCCTTCATCTCGCAGGCACTCTCGACCCTTGAGCAGAAGGGGTCCGGTGTGACGATCGACACGGCGGGAAAGCGTTTCGCCGTCATTGTCGATGAGGCACACTCGTCTCAGAGCGGCGAGACCGCGACCACTCTCAGGGGTATGCTGAACAAGGACGGGATCGAGGCTGCCATTGCCGCACAGCTCTTGGATGAGGAGGACGACGGTCTCTCCGATGAGGCGAAAGCAGCCGTGCTGCGCGCTGCGCTGCGACGCGCCAGGCAACCGAACCTTAGTTTCTTTGCCTTCACGGCCACGCCGAAATTCAAGACGAAGGTCCTGTTCGACGAGCCAGGCCTGTCTGGCGCGTCACCCTTCCACGAGTACACCATGCGGCAAGCTATCGAGGAAGGTTTCATCATGGATGTGCTTCAGAATTACACCACCTACAAGCGCTTTTTCGGCCTGATCAAACAGATCGAGGATGACCCCGACGTGCCTCGCAGTAAGGCGGCGAAGGTCCTTACCCGTTACCTGGAACTGCATCCGGTCAATATCGATCAGGTCGTTTCCGTCATCGTCGAGCATTTCCATCTCCATGTGAAACACGAGCTTGGTGGGCGTGCAAAGGCGATGGTGGTTACGGGCTCCCGCCTTGCCGCAGTGAAATACAAGCTGGCTTTCGACCGCTACATCGAGGATCAAGGCTACGTCGGCATCTGTTCGCTGGTGGCTTTCTCGGGGACGGTGGAAGACCCGGACGATCCCGGATCGTCGTACACCGAGGTGGCGATGAATGACGGACTGGCCGAAAGTGAACTCCCGGAAGCCTTCGGACGCGACGATTACCGGGTTCTGCTGGTCGCGGAGAAGTATCAGACCGGCTTCGATCAGCCGTTGTTGCAGACGATGTACGTGGTGAAAAGCCTGGCCGGCGTGCAAGCGGTTCAGACTCTCTCAAGGCTTAACCGCATCGCGCCCGGCAAGTCGCGTACCTTTGTCCTCGACTTCGCTAATGAAGAAGACGAGATCTACAAGGCGTTCAAACCCTACTACGAGACGACACCTGTCGGTGAGAACGCCGACCCGCAGCGCCTGTCGGAACTGCAACACCGCCTGCTTGAGTGGGCGATATTCACGCCCTCCGATGTGGCTGCGTTCGTCGAAGTCTGGTATTGCGCCAGGCGCCGCCACTCGGCGAGCGATCATCGTGCGATGAACGCTATCCTCGATGCCGTTGTTCAACGTTTCCAGGATCGTCGAGAGGAAGAACGAGAGGTGTTTCGCGGCCAGTTGAAAGCATACAGGAACCTCTATGCCTTCCTTTCGCAGATCATCCCGTATCAGGACAGTGATCTTGAACGGCACTACGCCTTCGTGAGGAATCTCCTGGCGAAGCTCCCACCACCGGGTGATGGCCACGCCTTCGTTCTGGACGATGAAGTGGCGCTACAGTTCTTCCGGCTTCAGCAAATGTCCGAGCGCTCCATCAATCTCTCCGAGGGCGAGATCTATCCCCTGAAGGGACCGACCGACGTCGGCACTGCGGGTGTCAAAGACGAGGAGGTGACGCTTTCGAGCCTGATCGACCGCCTCAACGAGCGGTTTGGAACCGATTTTACTGAAGCGGATCAGTTGTTTTTCGACCAGGTACGTGCCTCGGCGGAAAATGACGAGAACATCACGGAGGCCGCTCGCGCCAATAACCTGTCGGACTTCGCCGCTTACCTGGATCGTGTTCTGGACGAACTGTTCATCGCACGCATGGAGGGCAACGAAGCGATCTTCTCGCGGGTGATGAGGGATGCCGAGTTTCGTTCAGCAGCACATGAGCATTTGGCGCGTACCATCCATGACCGCGTCCGCGAGAAGCACACCGCTGCGGTGCTGGCAATGTTTCCCAACGGTGAATGAGATCGAAGTGTGCCGTAGGGGTGCTGCTCAGAACTCGTTGGACAGTTTCTTGTAGCCGTCGAGCAGATAGTGGTTGGCCGAGATCACGGACTCGGAGAACTCGGCGTATTCGGGTTCGACCCGCGGGATCGTGTTCAGGTCGAAGCCGGGGCCGATGCGGGTCATCGACGGGACGTGAAACTTGCCCGGCAGATCGCAGCCATCGATTACCGAGTTGTGGCGTACCACGCAGCCATCGCCGACATCGCAGTTGAACAGCACCGTGTTGAACCCGATGAACACATCGTTGCCCACCCGGCAGGGACCGTGGATGATGGAGCGGTGGGCGATGGAACTGCGTTCCCCGATCTCCACATGCGCCCCTGCCTTCGAGTGGATCACCACCCCGTCTTGCACATTGGAGTCTCGCCGTATCAGGATGGGTTCCATGCCTCCCGACTCGTTTAACTCATCGGCACGGATCACCGCGTATGGCCCGATGAACACACCGGCCTCGATAATGACCTTGCCGCACAGGATCGCGGTGTTGTCGACATAGGCGTCGTCGCTGACTTCGGGGAAATCTCCGGAGGGGTTTTTTCTCAACATGATGGATATGTGCTCCCTTGGCGTAACAGTGGATTCAGGGGGATTGTGGCATGACTGTGTCGGACCCGGTGGGGTGCCCTGTCGACTGCCCTGTATACTTCTACCATCCGAGGATCACAACTATTCGGTGGTGTTCTTCAGATGGTGGTGGAGAGAGTCTATCATACCGCCTTGCCCAGAGTGATCCGTTTTCGCGGGTTCACGACAGTGAGACTGCGGGAGCTCGGTCTTCCCCCCACCGCAGCAGCCGTCGCCTCACGGCTTGGCTGCTGCGTACTCCCCCTCGAGGGGGGAGTGATTGGAGCTTTACCCACAGTCCACGTTTGCCAGCAGCTTGTGTGCCTCAACTACCAGTGCAAGAGGGTCCCTTTTCTACCCAAACCGGGACGACCCCATAACTCCTGTCTCGGTCTCATATGCATTTGAACCCGGACACTGTTGTCCGACCGACCTGCGAGTTTGTCGCTGTTCCTGTCTGAATATCGTGCCGGGATGTTCGGTCAGTGCCGTGCGGCGCAGGTGTTCGAGCCGCTGTCGCTGGTGTCCGTAGTCATTGCCGGGCTGTGGCCCCCGACGCTGTCGATCCAGCCTTTTTCGCTCAATATGTCGGCTGCCAGGTGAATCTGCTGGTGCGAGAATCTTTGCTTGCGCTTGTTCCAGGCGTAGGTCGCCGCGATGAGCGCGTCCATTGATGCGGGCGCGTCGTGTTCACAGACCCAATGTACCGTCGAGAGCAGTTCGAGACCGAAGGCCGATTCGAAGCCATAGACCAAGTCGCACACCCGGTCGAAACGTTCCTGTGTTTTGGGATGGCCGCGCAGGACTGTCTCGGCGTCCTCGACGGCGCCGGGGACGAGTTCCAGCCGCTTGTCGGGCTTGTCACCGCCGTCGCCGTATCCGGATATGAAGTGCCCCTCCACCGTGTGGAGGAGGTGGCGCAGATTTTCGGCATACGGCCCGTAGTCGCCTTTCTTGTATTTGAGTTTCAGTGGCTCGCCCGCGATCTGCATGAAGTACATCAACTTGTAGACTTCCAGCAGGGAGATGAAGGGATCGAGGAGACCGTTCAGGTAGCGGTTCATCAACCCGATCAGTGCGGCCCGGCCCGTTGTCATCTTCGGGACTGCGTGGCTGCGAACCGGACGCTTTGTCTCCGTTGTGCTATGGGGCTTGAAGAGGATGACATCCAGGGCATCGACGTCGCGCAGTGCCTGTACGATGCGTGGGCGTACAGTGCGCCATGCCAGTCCGCCGAGGCCGCTGCCGAGCGGCGGCACCGCGACCGAGCGGATTTTGTATTCCCGCAGCACCGTTGCGAGGTCTTGCAATCCGGCATCGATATCCTCGATCCGGCTATTGCCGCGCCAATGCCGCTTGGTCGGGAAGTTGATGATGAAGCGCGGGTTGGTGAGCGCACCGGTCTCGAAGACGAACATGCGACCGGGCCGGACCTCCCGGTGCGCACAGGCCTTGGCGTATGCGCGGAAGTTCTCGGGGAACGCCTTCCTGAATTGAAGCGCGACCCCGCGTCCCATCACGCCGACGCAGTTGACCGTATTGACCAGCGCCTCGGCGTCTTCGGCGAGGATATCGCCGGTTTTGAAGCGAATCATCGGTGCCTTTTCTACCCCCGCATTAATAATACCACTTTGGCTCAATCTTGACAGTCGGTCGGTGAGCGGCGTAACGCATGGCCTCCGTCGCTCGATCGCGAGTCTCGGGCTTGTGTACGCCGACGTGCCGGACCAGTGACCAGGGAAACGATTGCTCGACAAGGAACTCCGCCTGCTTCTCGTCCTTGCAATCACGCCAATCTCGTGCCTGGACAGCATTCCAGTCGATCTCGCTCAGTTGTTCCCGATTGCAACGGTCCTCGAAGTACTTGGAGCCGGCATTGGACAGGGTGAAGGCCCATCGGCGCTGGTTTTGCCCGGCCCAGGCAATGGTTTCGTGCAGGTCGGCTTCCAGATGCACGATGGGGTCTTGGCCGTCGCGATAGGTGAGTTCGGGATGATTGGCCTTGTGGATCAGGTAGAGCATGACAGAGCGTGGGCAAAAGTAGAATGGTACGCAGTTACCCACGTTGAGCCCGGGGTGGCATCGTACCGGATTGTTCAATCGCCGTTTTTTGATCTCGTTTATACCGATGTTCGTTCCGGGCCGGTTGCGGTTCAGTACCTTTGTGTCGCACCAGAGCATATCGTGCTCGATGATGGAGGCCAGCCGATCCACATGGACGATATGATAGATCTTCGGTGCGGCGGGTGGTGGTATTGGTGGCACGGTCAATCCGTGGTCCCTGTCGTCCAATCTACGGGATCGGACAATGCAGGCGTGCCATTGGTATTGAACATGGGAGCGGGACCGAGCTTAAGGCCCGGTGAAGTTGGCTTCTCGATCGATGTCCCGGGTGCGGCGTAGCGGGTCGCGTTTGTGTCGGCTTGAGTGCTGGCGGTTCTGACAGAACCGGTGGCTACCGTACTCGACAGCACGCGCATTGCTATTGGCGGAGAGGGTGGGATTCGAACCCACGAAGGGCGCGAGCCCTTACCGGTTTTCGAGACCAGCGCATTCGACCTCTCTGCCACCTCTCCGAAGCGACACGCCGGCTGTCCGCTCTGCCGTCACCGCGGCTCCTGCAGTACCAGCAGATTGTCTCGGTGGATCAACTCTGCGGCGTTAGTGTAGCCAAGAATGGCGGTGATATCCACACTGCGCCGGCCCATGATCCGCTGCACTTCGGCGGCGGAGTAATTGACCAGCCCGCGTGCGACCTCGCGTCCCGCGGCGTCGCGGCAGGAGACGATCTCCCCACGCCGAAAGTCGCCGCGTACGTTCTTCACGCCGACCGGCAGCAGGCTTTTGCCGTTGTGCAGCACGGCCTGCAGCGCTCCGGCGTCCAGATACAGTTCGCCGCCGGTATGGGGCTGTCCTGCCAGCCATTGCATACGCGCCGCCAGTGGTCCCTGCCCGGGGCTTAGCCGGGTCCCCAGTGTTTCTCCGGCGGCAAGGCGGCAGATCACCTCCGGTGTGCGACCCGACGCGATCAGCGTGCGGGTGCCGGAGCGGGCCGCGACCCTGGCCGCCTGCAGCTTGGTCTTCATGCCACCTTGTCCGGGGCCGTTGCCTTCCCCGGCACAGTCTTCCAGTGTTGGGTCGCCCGCCTGGGCCTGCCGGATCAGTTTCGCCTCGGGATACTGGCGCGGGTCGCGCTCGTACAGTCCCTCCTGATCGGTCAGTAGCAGCAGTGTGTCCGCCTCGATCAGGTTGGCCACCAGCGCCGCCAGTGTGTCGTTGTCTCCGAAACGCAGTTCATCGGTGGCTACGGTGTCGTTCTCGTTTACCACCGGTATGGTGCCGAGCCCGAGCAGTGTGCGCAGGCAGGCGCGTGCATTCAGATAGCGCTGGCGATGGGCAAGGTCGTCATGGGTCAGCAGGATCTGCGCGGTGCGGATGGCATGCGCCTGAAAGCAGGTCTCCCAGGCGCGTACCAGTCCCATCTGGCCGATGGCCGCCGCCGCCTGCAACTGGTCCAGTTCCCTGCCGCGCTGCTGCCAACCCAGTCGTCCCATCCCTTCCGCTACCGCGCCGGAGGAGACGACTACCACATCATGGTTCTGTGAGCGCAGTTGTGCGATCTGTTCCACCCATATGTGCATGTCGTGGTGGTTCAGCCCATGGTCCGAGGTTGTCATCAGCGCGCTGCCGAACTTGAGCACCCAGCGGTGCGCGGCGGTGCGCGCCGTGTCTTCCGTCACCATCTCAACCGGCTTCCCGCGCTGGTGTGCCGCCGCTGTGCGCGGCTATTCCCCGCCGCTCGGGTGGCTGCAATGCGTCGGCCGCCGCGTGCAACAGTTCCCGGCAGCCCTGTCCGTTCAGTGCGGATACCGCAAACGCCCGTTGCAACTGGGCGTTCGTCGCCAGCACCTGCTGTGCGATGTGCAGACAGTCCACCTCCGGGCGCAGGTCGATCTTGTTCAGTACCAGCCAGCGTTGTTGTTCCAGCAGCGCCTGTGAGTGTCTGCCGAGTTCGGTTTCGATCTGCCTGACGGCGTGACCGACCTGCGCGGCGTCTGTCGCCGTACCGACATCCACCAGATGCAGCAGCAGCCGGGTCCGGCCAAGGTGTCGCAGGAATTGCAGGCCCAGCCCGGTACCTTCAGCCGCCCCGGCGATCAGACCGGGGATGTCTGCGATGATCAGGTGCCGGTCCGGCCCGATCGTTACCGCACCCAGTTGCGGGTACAGTGTGGTGAACGGATAGTCTGCCACCTTGGGACGGGCCGCGGACACGGCACGGATCAGTGTGGATTTGCCAGCGTTCGGCATGCCCAGCAGGCCCACGTCGGCGAGCAATCGCAGTTCCAGCCGCAAGGACCGTTGCTCGCCCGGCTTTCCCCGGGTGGTCTTGCGGGGGGTGCGGTTGGTGCTGCTCCTGAAGGTGGTGTTACCAAGGCCGTGTTCACCGCCGCGGGCTACCAGCAGCGTGGCATCCGGGGTGTCCAGGTCGCCGATCAGCTCCGCGTTTTCGGCATCGTACACCAGCGTGCCGAGCGGCAGTGGGATGTACAGGTCGGCACCGCCTTTGCCGCTGCGATTGCGCCCCATGCCGGGCTGGCCATTCCCCGCCCGGTGCAGCCGGGCATGGCGCAGATCGACCAGTGTGTTCAGGTTGGCATCCACGTGCAGATGGACATCGCCGCCACTGCCGCCGTTGCCGCCGTCCGGGCCGCCGCGTGGGATGAATTTTTCACGGCGGAAACTGAGACAGCCATCCCCGCCCTTGCCGGCAATGACCTGAATGGTGGCCTCATCGACGAATTTCATTGTAACGGCGGCGGGACGGGGTCGGTTTACAGCGTCTCCTCGGGTGCCGGTAACGGAGATGCCGGGCTGGTGGTGTGTTCTCCGGACAGGGCCCTGGCGTGGCCCCGGCCTAGATGCTGACGACGTTGACGACAGTGCGCTGTTTGGGGCCTTCTTTTGCGAACCGCACCGTGCCATCGCGTATTGCGAACAGTGTGAAGTCCTTGCCCTGCCGTACGTTTTTGCCCGCATGGAAGCGTGTGCCGCGCTGGCGCACCAGGATGTTGCCGGCTGCCACGGCTTCGCCGCCAAAGCGCTTTACCCCGAGACGTTTGGAATGAGAATCGCGACCATTGCGCGAACTGCCACCGGCCTTTTTATGTGCCATTCGCTGCGGCCTCCGTGGTTGGGGCGGTGATGCCGGTTACCTCAAGCCGGGTGTAGGCCTGCCGGTGTCCCATCTGTTTGCGGTGGTGCTTGCGCCGCTGGAATTTCAGCACCCGTATCTTCGGCCCGCGCCCGAGGGCGCGCACACTGACGTTGACCTCGGCGCCTTCCACATAGGGGGAGCCGAATGTGACCTGTTCGCCGTCGACGATCATCAGCACTTCCCGGATACTCAGCGTCTGGCCGACTTCCGCATCGAGCTTCTCGACCTCCAGCGTGTCGCCGTTGGCAACCCGGTACTGTTTGCCGCCTGTTTTGATTACCGCATACATGGTTCTATTCTTTGGTTTCCTGTGGGACCCGCCTGGCCGTTGTCGGTTTTGGACAGTCTGCCGGGTCTGGCCGGCGGACTTCCGATTCGGCGGCTACGCATTGTAGCCTGCCTGCCGGGTAATGACAAGCGTCGTGCTGATCATGGCGCGTCATCATCCGCCTTGAGGGGCGGGTCTTTCCTCCCACCGCGGCAGCCAGCACCTCGTGGCTCGGCTCGGCTTGTGCGACTCCTGGGGAGAGTGATATGGAGCCTCACCGGCCCACGGTTGCCAATACTTCTGTGTGCCTCGGTTTGCCAAGTGCCATGTGCCGTGGCGGCAGGCGGTGGTGGTAGCGGTGTTAGTGGCACCGTTCGGTGCGGGCCGCGTTGAAGTCGGATGGGGTCGGGAAAGGTCGGGTTAGAATATGGCGGAGACGCTGATAAAGACGGACATCATCAGTCCAAGCACGGTGATGAGGCGTTTTTCGCTATTGCGCAAGTCTGCCTTGAGTTCTGCTCTGAAGGCAGTGTTGTCTGTCTTGAGTTCTGCTCTGAAGGCGGCGTTGTCTGTCTTGAATTCCTCTCTGAGGGCAGCGAGTTTGGTATCGATTTCCTCCTGGAACTCCTCTTTGAAGGCAGCGAACTCGGTCTTCAAATCTTCCCTGGTTGGCAGGATTTCCACCATCGTGCCGAGCGTGGAAACCATGGCCTCCGCCAGTTCGATTTCCGCACCGGCGCGGGTGAGTTTCTTGACTGCTTTGTGTGTGTCGAATGCGTACATCTGTTGTTTCATTATGTAGACCTCCCTGGATAGCGTAGTCCGTAAAAAATTGCTTGAACTGTGTCGAAACCAACCATACACCGCAAGCGTGAGCCTGTCCAACATTGCTGTACAGATTCACAGTCAATGGTGAATGGTTCACCTGTCGCCGTAAGGCGATGGCTATTGCAACTCCCCGGGAAGTAACCGGGAGTGACCGTGGCCTTGCCCGGGCCACGGTTGCCAGCGGTCTGTGTGCCTCAGTCTACCGGTACAGTGTGTGTGGCAGGCAGCGGATGCAGGCCCTCTGCTACCCCGACCGGGCGGAAACAACGACCCCGTGGTTTCTATCCCAGTCTCACAGGTATCTGAACCCGGGCAGGGTGTGGTGTCGCCCCGCTTGAGGCCCGGTCAGCTATCCGGCATGAAGTATTGCAGCAGGTCGTTCAGAAAACGCTGCCCGCGGGGTGTGGGGCGCACCTGCCGGCCATCGCATTGCAGTAGCCCGGCGCGCTGTGCCTGCGTCAGCCGGGGCCGGACACATTCGGGGTCCAGCCCGGTGCGCTGCCGGAAATGTTCCAGTGTGACGCCTTCGCACAGGCGCAGGCCGTTCAGAAAAAACTCCAGTATCAGGTCTGCCGGGTCCAGTGTCCACTGGTCGCTGATGGGATGCCCGGCCTGTGCCTGGCGCATATAACGTTCCGGTGTGCGATGCCGTGCCTGTCGGTGTACCCGTCCCCGGGCGTCGCCGAGCTTGCTGTGTGCCCCCGCACCGAGCCCCAGGTAGTCGCCGAACTCCCAGTAGTTGCGATTGTGCCGGCAGTGCCGGTCGGGGCCGGCCGCCCAGGCCGAGACCTCGTACTGTTCCAGCCCCGCTGCGGCCAGCCGTTTGGCGCCTGCGGCCTGCATCCGCAGGATCTGTGTTTCGGGGGGCAGTTGCGGGGGACGGAAGGCGAACGCGGTGTTCGGTTCAATGGTCAACTGGTACCAACTGAGGTGTGTCGGCGCATGGGCCAGCGCCTGGTCCAGGTCCGCCAGTGCCTGTGCCATGTCCTGGCCCGGCAGTCCGTACATCAGGTCGAGGTTGAGATTGTCAAAGCCTGCGGCCTGTGCCATGTGGATGGCGGCCTGTGCTTCGTGCCGGCCGTGTGTCCGTCCCAGCGCTTGCAGGCTGGGTTCGTGCAGGGACTGTATGCCCAGTGACAGCCGATTGACACCGGCCTCGCGGTAGGCGCTGAAGTGGCGTGCGTCGGCGCTGCCGGGGTTGGCTTCCAGGCTGATCTCCGCGTCCGGCGCGAGTGGCACACAGGTGCGTATATGCCGCAACAGCGTGTCTATGGAGGCCGCAGAGAACAGACTCGGGGTGCCGCCGCCGATGAAGACACTGCCGATGACGCGCCCTTCCAGCAGTGGCAGGGACTGTTCCAGGTCTGTGGCCAGGGCCCGCAGATAGCGTGCCTGCAACAGCTCGCCGACCGCCCCGGCATGGGAATTGAAATCGCAGTACGGACACTTGCGTTCGCACCACGGCAGGTGCACATACAGTGCCAGCGGGAGCTCCGCTGCCCATAGCGTGCAGGCTGCCCCGGTCGTGGGCTCAGTCTGCGGCGTGTTGGCTAACGCGGGCACGTTGCAGCAGTTGCCGCATCTCGGCCAGGGCCTGGCCACGGTGGCTCAGACGGTTCTTGTGCTCGGCGGACAGTTCGGCGGAGGTGCGGCCAAGCTCCGGCAGGTAGAAGATCGGGTCGTAGCCGAAGCCGCCGCTGCCACGTGGCTGTTCCAGCAGTCTGCCATGCCAGACGCCCTGGCTGATCAGTGGCACCGGGTCGGTGGCGTGGCGCACGAACACCAGTGCGCAGATGAATTGCGCCGAACGCCGGGCCGTTGGCACCGCGTCCATCGCCTGTATGAGTTGGCGCAGGTTTTCCGCATCGCTGGCCGTGGCCCCGGCGTAGCGCGCCGAGTGGATGCCCGGTGCCCCATTGAGCGCGTCCACGGCGATGCCGGAGTCGTCTGCCAGCGCGGCGCG
Source organism: Gammaproteobacteria bacterium (assembly GCA_965115915.1). Taxonomy (GTDB): domain Bacteria; phylum Pseudomonadota; class Gammaproteobacteria; order Eutrophobiales; family Eutrophobiaceae. The sequence continues at coordinate 115,213 of OZ220483.1, forward strand.
ACCGGTGTGCCGGGCCGCGTTGCGGGCCTTGATCAGCGCGTTCTCCACAAAGCTGAGTCCGCTTTCCTCGACTGGTGGCACCCCCAGCTCGTCCTGTGCCTGCAATGTGATCCCGGCGCCATTGAGCATCTGTCGAAACTCGCGCAGCTTGCCCGGATTGCTGCTTGCCAGCACGGTGGCTTCAGAGGGCATTGCCTGTTCCTCCGTGCGCTGGCCGTTCACGCCCCCTGTTCACGCACCGCGCAGCGCCTCTTCCTGCCTGCGCAGCAGTTCGGCGATGCCTTCCCGGGCCAGCGCGAGCATCGCCTGCATGTCCGTGTCGGCAAAGGGTCTTGCTTCGGCTGCCCCCTGTACCTCGATGAACAGGCCGTCGTTGTTCATCACCACATTCATATCGGTTTCGGCGGCGGAGTCCTCGGCATAGTCCATGTCCAGCACCGCCTGCCCCTGGTAGATGCCGACCGAAACGGCGGCTACCAGCGACAACAAGGGGTCGTCGGTGAGCCGGCCGCCGCGTTGGTGCTTGCGCAGCGCGTCCACCATCGCGACACAGGCGCCGGTGATCGCCGCCGTGCGGGTACCGCCATCGGCCTGGATGACGTCACAGTCGAGGACCATGGTGTACTCGCCCAGTTTTGCCAACTGCATCACGGCACGCAGCGAACGTCCGATCAGGCGCTGGATCTCTATTGTGCGTCCGCCCTGGTGTCCGCTGGCCGCCTCGCGGCGCATCCGTTTGTTGGTGGAATATGGCAACATGCCGTATTCGGCGGTAAGCCAGCCGCGGTTCTTGCCGCGCAGGAAACGCGGCACGCCGGGTTCCAGGCTGGCGTTGCACAGGACCTGGGTGCGCCCCAGGCTGATCAGTACCGAGCCATCGGCATGGCAGGTGTAGTGGCGCTGGATGCTGAGCTCGCGCAATTCATTGGGGGCACGTTGGCTGGGTCGCATGTCGGGTTCCTCTCGTTGGTACATTATGCGGGCACCGGGACGAAAAAAACAGCGGGCACCGTCTCGTGCCGCGGCTGGTGGTGGCGTGGGGCTTCCCTCCGGGGTGTGTATGTGCCAGCATGTCCCTGTGAACAGGTGGTCTTATTGGGGTGTGGTCTGGTCCGGGAGCCGCTCGCCGTGGTCCTGAGCATGACCGCCTTTGCCCGGGAGGCGAGCGAGGACGCGCTGGGCAGCACCAGTTGCGAGTTGCGCAGCATAAACTCGCGCTATCTGGATTTGCAGGTGCGCCTGCCGCGGGAGTTGCATTGTCTGGAGCCAGCCGTGCGCAGGCGTGTGGCGCAGGAGGTGCGGCGCGGCAAGGTCGAATGCGTTATCCATCACAGCCCGGCGCGGCCGGTGGAGGAGGACGCTGAGGCACTGGATGAGGCGGTGCTGGAAACCCTGTTTGCGCACTGCCGGACGCTCTACCGCAGGGCCGGGCAGCAGGGGCTGCCGTTTTCCGGGCTGGACGCGCTGACGCTGCTGCGTTGGCCTGGATTGCTGCCGGAACACGAGTGCCGTATAGACGCGGACGCGCTGGCTGGCGTGGTGATGCAGGTGCTGGATCGGACGCTGCTTGCGTTGCGCGAGGCGCGCCGGCGCGAGGGAGCGGAGTTGCAGGCGGTGATCGGGCAGCGCGTGGCCGCCGCCCGCGGGGTCCTGGAACGGCTCCGGGCCGAGGCGCCGAAGTGTCTGCAACTGGAGCGTGAAAGGTTGTCCCGGCGGGCGGAAGAGCTGTGCCTGAAACTGGATGCGACCCGGCTGGAGCAGGAACTGTTGTTGCTGGTGCAGAAGAGTGATATCGCCGAGGAGATGGACCGGGTGGCCGCACATCTGGAGGAGGTGGGGCGTATCCTGGAACACGAGGCGGTGGCCGGGAAGCGGCTGGATTTCATGCTGCAGGAGTTGTTCCGGGAGGCCAACACCATTGGCGCCAAAGCGGGCTGGCTGGACATCAGCATGCTGGCGGTGGAACTGAAGGTGCTGGTCGAGCAGATGCGCGAGCAGGTGCAGAACATCGAGTAGCTGAGCGCGAGGTCGCCGCGAGCGGGTGCCCCGGGCTCGGGTCCGCCGGCGGGGGTGTGTCCCCGGTGGGGTCAGGTATCAGTTGCCGTTGCCGCGGTGGCTTTTCCGGGCGATCCGTCCGAGGATGCCCTTGACAATGATTTCGAGCGGTTTCCCTGCGCGGTAATCGGCCGGCGCCACGAAGTTGACGCGGTCATCCGAGATCAGCCGATGGATGTTTGAAAGGGCTTTCTGCTGAGTGAATTCCGGGTCGTATACCGCGATCGAGTGCCCGCCCTGATAATTCATCATCTTCATCGATGGGATGTCGGTCTCTCCGTCACCGATGAAGATCATCCGACTGAAAGGCAGCGGGCGTTCATGTTCGGGGACATAGTCATTGATTTTTTTGCTGTCCCAGTGGTTGTGTATCCCCTTGTTGATGCGGAACAGGTACTGTGTCTTGGTCGTGTAATTGATGCCGACGCCGGGCCATATGGCCTTGCCGTCCCGGTAGATGAACTTTGAGGCATACACTTTGGTGAAGACATCGCGGATCGGGCAGCCATCGATCATCTCTTCGATGCCCGACGAGATGACGTAGTGTTCCAGTGTCAGTTTCTCTTCGGCGGCATAGTCATTGATGCGTTCAAACCATGCACGCTCACCGTCCAGGCCGGGGAACAGTTCCGGTTTCTGTCCGCAATCCCGCAGCATGGCGGCCGTTACCGGGCGTCCGGCGCGGTCCGCCTTCTCGATCATCAGGCACATGTAGGTGAGGATGTTGTCGGTGTCGGAGGCTTTTGCAGTCGCGTTGACCTCGTTCCAGAAGTCTTGCGGGTTTTTGATCCCCATCTGGGGCAGGAATTTCCGTTCCTGCAGATTGCCGCGGGCCAGGGTGCCGTCAAAATCGTAGATTATGGCCGTGCGCGGGGTTGTGCGTGAGGGGTGGCGCTGGTTCATTGTCTCGGGTTTCGGGTTGGCAGGCTCACATGCCGGTCGGCGCACGCGGTGCCATCGCCGCCGTGGTCCGACGGCCCGCCTGGCCCATAACATGCGGCTTGAGCCCGGAGATTATACGACAGGCCGTTCGAAACCGGGCACGGGCCCGCGGCCCGTCAGTTCGCCGCCCGCAAACCCGCAGGTCCGACAGGCATGCCCGTATGCCTGCGGCCGCGCCCGCCATCCGCCGTTCCGGGCCGGCCGCGCCGGAGGGGCGCTGTGCCGGATTTATTTGACGCTTATTTGACTGAGCGGGGCAGATGGTTGGCAGTTTGCGAGAAAAGTCGTTTGATTACAGTAGGATATGGATTTAGGCGTATGGCCGATTTATTTGACGCTTATTTGACTGAGCGGGGGCGATGGCCGGCAGTTTGCGAGAAAAGTCGTTTGATTACAGTAGGATATGGATTTAGGCGTATGGCCGATTTATTTGACGCTTATTTGACTGAGCGGGGGCGATGGCCGGCAGTTTGCGAGAAAAGTCGTTTGATTACAGTAGGATATGGATTTAGGCGTATGGCCGATTTATTTGACGCTTATTTGACTGAGCGGGAAAGACGGATGGCAGTCAGCATGAAAAGCTGAGCAAATCCTGTCATGCACAGTCAATATCCAGCACGAGGCGATGCAGACGGGAAATGGCTTCGGGTGTTTTGGCTATGCAGCCGTACTAAAATAAGCAGGCGTTCGGGGTTCACGCCTCCGATCGCTCCAGCTCGGCAAGCAATGTCTGCACGACCCGCCGCAGTTCCGGTAGATCGTTTCGGGCATAGTCCCAGACATCCTCGGGCATGACACTGTCGTAGCCATGGGCCAAGACGTTTCGGAAACCGATGATCCTGTGCAGATCGGGAATTCGTGTCGCATGTTCGGGGTGGCTTTTTTGCAGCCGGTTCAACGCTTCGCCGATAATCTCAAATTTCCGCTCGACCGCGGCCTGGGTTCGCCGGTCCTCAAGATAGGCGTTGCGCTCCATGCTGTCTGTGAAGCGCCTTATATCGGCGCCCGCCTGTTCGATATCCCACAACAGCACGCGAGGGTCACAGCGCATAGACAAGTTCACGGGATTTGTCGATAGCCGCACGCAGATAGGGATTACCGATCGCACGGATTTGGAGCAGGTCGACAGGACGGCCAAGCACGTCCTGCAGAGCCTCGGCGAGATCGAAATGCCGATGGAACGGTCGCAAGTTGCTGTCCGGGTCGAACTCGACCAGGAAGTCGGCGTCGCTTGTGGCGGGGTCGAAATCCGCCCCCCGCGCCGCCGAGCCGAATACCTCCAGACGTACCACATCGTAGCGGCGACACAGTTCTGCCAGTTCGTTTTTCTTGTCAGCAATGGTGGCATGCATGATAGCCAATCCTCCCACGATAGATGGTAGACGATGTTCTTCCGCGGTATTATCTTAGCAACGTCTCTGCCAAGATGCCTTTCAACCGCTCGCACCCTGTTGTTAGTTCAGTTTCCGCGGCCTTCCAGTTCCGCGAACAGCGTTTCGGGCTGTCGATTGCCCTGGTTCCTGCGGCATGGCCGCCGGGTCAATGCCGGGTTCCGGCTGGCTGTGGCTTGCGTGTCTGATGGCATATCCGTTCGCCAGGCTTTGCTTGCCTGGCCCGTGACATACGGCCTGAGCCTGGAGATTATACGACAGGCCGTTCGAAGTCGGGCACGGGTCCTGGCCCGCAGGCCGTAGTTCGCAGCCTGCGGCCCCGCCCGCCATCCGCCCACCGTTCCGAGCCGCGCCTGGAGAGGTGCTGTGCGGATTTATTTTACGCTTATTGCAATGAGCAGTGGTGATGAATGGCAGTCAGCATGAAAAATTAAGTAATTACAATGGGATGGGGTTTCGGCCATATGCCGGATTTATTTTACGCTTATTGCAATGAGCGGGTCGACCAGGGGTGGTAGCGCCTGACAACGGCTATCCCGGTACAGGCTGCATGTGGAGAGGGCTGGGGCGTTGTCGGGAACGCGGTTTGCCCGACGGGTGAGCCACTGCAGAATGCCTTGCCGGGTGCACGGTGGCTGATGCCAACCTCAGGTTGCATGCATAGAATGCCGCGGCTCAATCCGGGCACCCGGTCAATCCCTCTGGGGCAGGATATAATCCCTTTTATGATTCTCGGACGCAAAGACATTGCGAACCTTGTCTTGCCCATGAGGCCGCCTGCATGCGTCAGTCGCTGCCTGGAATATCGCCGAGTGCTACTCGGCCCAGTGGCCACAGCATGGCCCGACATGGTGAAGCTCGGTGGTGTCCGAATTCGGGGAACAGACGCAACCGTGGAAGGAGCGGAAGTGTGACGACAACCACACCGCCGATCACGCCGGACAACTTTGAACTGTTGGTACGCGAACTCCTGCGTTTGCCGGGTGAGACGACATGGGTGGAGTTCAAGCGCGACAACATTAAGCCAGAAATCATCGGGAAGCTCATTTCTGGCCTGTCAAACGCGGCGACCCTGGAGGGGAAAGATGTTGGGTGGGTCCTGTGGGGGATCGAGAATGGGGAACGCCGGGTTGTAGGCACGTCGTTTGAACCATCGATAGTCCGGAAGGGCAACGAGGAACTGGAAAGCTGGCTGGTGCAGAGGCTTGCGCCCAGGATCGATATCCGATTCCACGTGGGGACTGTTGACGGCCACCGTATCGTCGCGCTGCGGATTCCGGCGGCGCAGTCCAGTCCGACAGCGTTCATGCACAAGAGGAAGATTCGGATTGGCTCTACCAATCGCACACTGCACGATGTGCCGGACAAGGAGAAGGCGCTGTGGCGGGCCTTTGACACCACGTCCTTCGAACGACGCATTGCCTTGGCAGATGTGAGCACCGAAGATGTGCAGCACCTGCTGGATTGCTCTGCCTGCTTCGAACTTCAAGGGCTTCCCCTTCCGTCGCGTCCTGCCGAGGTGCTGAAGATGTTGCAGGCGGAAAGTTTCCTGTACAGGAACACCGTAGGGCGTTGGGACATCACGAACCTGGGCGCCATTCTCTTCGCGAGCGATCTCGCGGGGTTCCCGACGTTGGAGCGCAAGGCCATCCGTGTCGTGGTGTATCGAGGGCGCGATCGTGTCAGTACGCCATTACGCGAACGAACGGTGCGAAAGGGTTATGCCGTTGGGTTCAAGGACCTGATCGGATACGTGATGGACCTGCTTCCGAGTAACGAGGTGATCCGCGATGCGATTCGGCGGGATGTCCCGATATATCCGGACATCACTGTGCGTGAATTGATCGTGAATGCGCTTATCCACCAGGATTTCATGGTAACTGGTGCTGGACCGATGGTCGAGATATTCGAAGACCGGTTCGAGGTGACGAACCCCGGCAGGCCGTTGGGTGATATCGACCGGCTGCTCGATCAACCACCCAGGTCACGCAACCAAAGGCTCGCGGCCTTCATGCGTCGTATCGGCGGTTTTTGTGAGGAGCGGGGCAGTGGCGTGGACCGGATCGTCGAGGCGACCGAAATCCACCAGCTCCCGCCGCCCAGATGGGAGGCCTCGGGAGCGCATTCCCGCGCCTGTCTGTTTGCTCCCAAGCCACTGCGACAGATGGCTCGGAAGGAACGGATTCACGCGAGTTATCTGCACGCGAGTCTCCGGCATGTCACTGGGAGTGCGTTGACTAATGAATCCCTTCGCCAGCGTTTCGGGGTCGGTGAGAAGAACAGATCGCAGATTTCACGCTATATAGGCGAGGCCGTGAAGGCTGGTCTCATCAGGCCGTTCGAGACCGGGCAGGCTCGCAAGAACGCCCGCTATCTGCCGTTTTGGGCCTGAGAGCGCTGTGCCGACTTCACTTCCGAGGCGAGCGCGTCGAGCACCTGTTCCTGCGTTACGATAAAGATATGGGCACCGTTGGAACTCGCGGTGTGGGGCAAGGCGAAACGACGGCGGAGCATGTTAACCTCGTGGCGTGAAAATGGGTACAGTCAGCAAAATCCGACGTAGGGGTTGACTCGATAATGACCAAACGGAAGGAGAACGAGGACGAATGTCGTGCTCTGGAATGGTTGCGGCAGCAAGGCTATAGCGACATTCGACGACCTTGCAATGATCCGCCAGACTTCGTTGTAGATGGCGTCTATGCGGTCGAAGCGACCCGGCTGAGCCAAAAGATCGTGGTCGGCGATAACAGGGAGATAAAAAGTGAAGAAGAATCACGGATACCGCTCACGCGTTGCATTAAGAAAGCCATCAGTCAGCTTGGTCCGCCCGCAAACGACGGGAGCAGTTGGGTTATAGCTTTTGAGTACGATGCCTCTGAACCTCTGCCAGCTACCGAAGATATCACCAATCAAATTTTGGAGGCGTTAGCACCGCTATTGCAGCCATACAATATGAAAGTGATTTCCGACATGCATTCCAGGCACTTCAATTACAAAAGGCACGCCGTAGTGTCTCATTTGGGGTTTCCACATCTCTGTCTCGATTGCGGTATCTGTATCTACTTGACAAGGTCTGCCTATGAGCCTGCGAAGTTCATTATGCCGTCTGTCTCGGACGGCGAAGGCTTAATCTTGGGAGAGGCACTGAACGCAAGTATCGAAAATAGAATTTTAGACAAAACCACGAAGGTTCGAAAACAAGGCAAAGTCGGGGAGTACAAGAGTTGGTGGCTGGTATTGGTGGACCATATTTGCCATATCCCGATGACGTTGCTTTCAGAGGGTGACTTATCGTTTGTCCAAGACTTGCATTTCGATTTTTGGTCCAGGGTTGTCGTTGTCAGTTCCCATCGAAATCTAGATTGGCACTACGAATTGCTATCTTGATGATTCAAACCCATTGTGTTTAGGTCCAGTGTGTAGTCGGGCCGGATATGATTGTAGAAGTGCTGGTATTGGGCGAGGGTGGTGCTGGCGTCTTTAACGGTTATTGCAATGGGCGGTGGTGATGAGAAGTAGACAGGCGATACAGGTGAGGCAAGGAGGTAGTTCAACATGTTGACGTTCAATGCGATCGATGTCGAAACGGCTAATGCTGATCGTGCGAGTATCTGCCAGATTGGCATCGTACATGTCCGGGACGGGAAGGTCGAAGATAAATGGCAATCACTGGTAAACCCGGAGGATTGGTTCGATCCGTGGAATGTTGAAATCCACGGGATCGACGAGGAGGACGTCAGGTACAGCCCCACGCTTCCCGAGATTCGAGACGAGTTACGTTCCCGGTTGCGTGGTTCTATCTTGATAAGCCATACGGCATTCGATCGCGTTGCGTTTGAGCGTGCTATGCATAGGTACGAACTCGAACAGCTTCAAGTTACCTGGCTTGACAGTGCAAAAGTTGTCCGTCGGGCCTGGCCGGAAAGATATGGACGCAGGGGTTATGGACTCAAGAATGTTGCAACGGATCTCGAAATCGACTTCAGGCATCATGACGCACTTGAAGATGCCAGAGCGGCAGCAGAGATCGTGCTCCGTGCGTGTGCCCTCACTGAGATGGATATTGAAGCTTGGCTACGCCGGGTCAATCGTCCAATCTCGCGGTCATCCTCCAGTGCGCCGTCAGTGAAGCGAGAGGGAAGCGTAGAGGGAGCACTATTCGGAGAAACGGTCTTATTCACCGGCGCGCTTAGTATCCCGCGGCATCGAGCAGCCGATATCGCCGCAGAAGCCGGGTGTAACGTGGCCGACAGCGTCAGCGGGAGAGTCACTATGCTGGTGGTGGGGATGCAGGATGAGAGAAGGTTGAAGGGTTATGACAAGAGCAGCAAACATCGGAAAGTGGAAACGTTGATTGTGAGGGGTTCGGAAATTCAAATTCTTTCGGAAAAAGATTTCTTCGAACTCAAGGGAATTGATACGCAGCCCAATCCAACCTGAAGGAAATAGCAAACCTATCCACGAAAGGCCATTGACTGTGTAGGTTCACGACAGTGGGACTGCCGAGGCCTGATCCCGATAGTGGCAGAGGGATGGACCGTTGTAGTGCGTCTGGCGATGGAGGCGGTGTTAGCAGCCGAACACGCACTCGGTCACGAGCCCCGGGGATGTGAGTGCCGAGCGTTTGGGTTATGATATCGAGTCACGCGAAAGCGGTACTGGCCGGATTTTGGGGCGACCAGCCTGACCTACAAGCTCGCCGACTTGTTGGCGCGTGCGGAAGCCCCCTGATGAAATGATCGGGAGTAATGGCGCGATGAAAGAACGGACAAAGGACACACAACTCGAGGTGGAGGATTTTGGGCCTATCGTCAAGGCCAAAATCGATCTGCGCCCGCTGACGGTGTTCGTCGGGCCGAGCAACACCGGGAAATCGTATCTCGCGGTCTTGATCTATGCCCTGCACCGAGTCTTTGGCTCTACACGTCTTGAGAGAGGTCTTCGTGAAAGGTTCCTGATCGGCCGGGGGCGCAAAGACTTGTCCAAAGAGCGTATCGATGCCCTGCTGGACGTGGGAAGTTCTCTTGCTGGTGACCAGGGGTTACGCAATCAAGGCAGTACCAGCCTTGTCTTGCCTGCTACGGTGGCCACCGCATTTCGCTCCGGGTTCGACGGGCTGGTGGATGTGCTATCTGGTGAAATCAGACGATGCTTCGGGGTCGATGAAGCCCAAGCACTGATCCGCAGAGAGGGTCGGTCGCGCACATCACGCGTCGTGATGCGGCGGCACGTCTGTGACCAGATGGATGCTGTGGAGCATACGATGTTGCTCACACGGGAGTGCGAATTCAGCACCACGGTCCTCGCGGAAGTGGGGATCCCGATCGATATCGGGGTTGAGAGCGGAGAACGATTTGCACATTACCTAATGAATTCTCTGGACGAAGCGAAGCGGGACGTCTCTCATCGGCGGTTTGCGGCTTTGGACGTTCTATCTTATCTCGGCGGCTTGATGTTGCCATCGTTGGTTGGTTCCCTGCACTTGCCGGCATACTACCTGCCCGCTGATCGGACCGGCGTCATGCATGCACATAGCGTGGTGGTCAGTGCCTTGATTGCCAGTGCGCCTGCTGCGGGGCTGCGTCCTGCGGCCCGTACACCGATGCTCTCCGGGGTGCTGGCGGATTTCCTCGAACAGTTGATCGAGATTGACCGGATCAGACCTGCCCGCTTCAGGCGTATCCGCCGAAATGCCAAAAAGGACCTCGGTAAGGCCATCGAGAAGGCCATTCTCGAGGGATCGGTGCGCATCAAGCGTTCCTCCTCTATTGATTACCCGCACTTCACCTATAGGCCGCATGGATGGAAGGACGACCTGGCGCTGGCGAACGCGTCGTCGATGGTTTCGGAGCTTGCGCCCGTGGTGTTGTATCTCCGTCACATGGTCGAGCTGGGCGATGTCCTGATCGTCGAGGAACCGGAATCGCACCTGCACCCGGCGAAACAGGTTGCGTTTACCCGCCAACTGGCCGCGCTTGTCAATGTGGGTGTCCGGGTGATCATTACCACGCACAGCGAGTGGTTACTGGAAGAGTTGGCCAACATCGTTCGACGATCGCAGGTTTCCGCATCGGAGCGCGGCGATGCCGGGAATGACGGAGTTACCCTGCACCCCGAGCAGGTGGGTGCATGGCTGTTCGAACCGAAGCAGCGTCCCAAGGGCTCGGTTGTCAAGGAAATTCGTCTCGACGATTCCGGGCTCTATCCTTCTGGTTACGATGAAGTGGCGTTCAAGCTGCACAACGAGTGGGCCGACATCGAGAGTCGTATCGAGGACGATCCGTGACGGCGCTGTTGGAGGATGTCCGCCGCAAGATAGTCGACGAAAAGTGTCTCGTAAAAGGTGGATTGAAGAAGGATGGGTGCAAGGTCGTGATGACCGGTGTGCCCAATTTCAGGTTGATCGTCGATTTCGACAAACCGGATGCACCGCTGGCGGCGAACGCAACGCGCTGCGATTACCTGGTGATCGCCGAAGGCAAAGGTAAAGGCAAAACCGAAGGTGAAGGCAAAGGCAACGATGGGTGCGGATGGGTCGCGGTGCTCGAACTGAAGCGGGGCCGATTGGATTCGACTCAGGTCGTCAGACAGTTACAGGCGGGTGCATCTGCTGCGGAGAGGCTCGTTCCTGGAGACGTGAAAGTCAGGTTCCGGCCCGTTGCGGTGTGTGGTGGGACCATGCGCAAGTACGAGCTGGAGGCTTTGAAGCATAAAGCCAACAGGGTTGCGTTCCATGAGCACAAGAAATACGTCCGAGTGATGAAGTGCGGTGCGCCACTGGTTGATGTACTGTTCGATAAGCGTACAGCGTAGCAAGCTCATGGAGGTCGCGTTGCCGCTGGAGGCGTATTGTTCGACACATGAACAGCTACAAGTCCATGCTGACTGATGACGTATGGGATGACAGACGCGTGACGAACGCCACCGGCGCGCCGGGGTGTCCATGTGGCTTTGGTCGAATGCGGTGAGGAATGCGAGAGAGGGACTGGCCATGTCCACCGTTGACCTTTACCAGCCAGGCCCTCATGTCCGGCAAGAATTGGTTACTCGTCGGCAGCTTGTCCAGGCATGGGTGCGCCGAGTTACGGCGAGCCATGCATACCTGATTGAGGCGGTGCGCGGTTCCTGACACCTTTGGTATGCCAGCCTATCATTAAATCGCTGAGTTGGTGAGTAGGCACGGACATGGCGCGAAAGACTTACAAGTATTACTTCAGGCGGGGCCACAGGATTCTTCACGCTGGCATCACGAACGATCTTGTGCGTCGGGAGGCCGAGCATAAACGCGAGTTTGGCGAGGACGGCCATATCAAACAGGTCGGGCGTGCAACGACCATGGATGTTGCGCTGGAATGGGAACGCGAACAGGCCGCGAAAGGCCGTCCTACCCGGCGCAGGTGAGCGGACGATGTGTGAGGGTGTACCTGTTGCGGTGTATCTTCAGGGTCTGTCACTGCTGATTGGTCTCATTGCCGTAATTATTCCAGTGGTGATAGCGCTGGTCGGAGTTTATGTTTCCCGGCGACTGTCCGATCGGATGGATAACCTCGGCATAGTTCTTGACGATGCCCTTAGTCGGATCAAAGACATGGAGCAAGAGGTCCAGAAAAAATCTGGTCCGGGTGTTGTGGGGGAACAAAATTAGCGTGGTGCTCCGTTCTCCTCACCTATCATAGTGTTGGTACCACGGTTGCTCGGTTTCTATCTACTTGAAATGATATGGATTTGCCCATATCTGATGGGCATGGTTGATCGTCTGACTATAACGGCGTCGAATGCCCCAGACTGCAGAAGACAATGGGCGAGAGAATTGGTGGATGATAGTGCCTAACATATCTGCTGTGCCGGCTTCACTTGTGAGTATGGTGAGGCCGAGGGAAATCGAAGTGCGTAGGGGTGAGGCCAGCCAGCAGATAAAAGACGATGAACCCCGGGCTCGGGAGTGGCTGCAAGAACAGGGATACAGTGACATTCAAAAGCCACCAGACGACCCGCCCGACTTTGTGGTCGATGGCCGCATTGCAGTTGAAGTGACGCGCCTGAATCAAAGGATTTCGGTTCACGGTGATGAGAAGTCGATAGGAGACGAACAAGTACGTATGCCGTTAACCGATAGTATGGAAGCGGTCGTTTGTCAACTGGGGTCGCCCGGGAATAAAGGCAGAAGTTGGGCAATAGACTGCGAGTACGATTTTAGTAAGCCTTTGCCGAAGAAGAAGGCCAAGGTCATAAACAGGCAGGTTTCAGCGGCGTTAGCCCCCTTGTTGGGGCCTTATGACAACAGCGTTATCCGCGCCATGCAAACAGAAAACCGGGATTGTCACTGGCACGCTGGAGTGCCTGTGGATACGAGCCCTCTCTGCCTTTGTTTGGCATGCGGTATTTGTCTGGAGCTTTATGAGATTTCATCTGAGCTAGAAAATTTTACCTTGAACAACGTTGCGGACAGGCAGGGAATGATGTTGGCCAAGGCACTAGAAGAAAGCATGCAATATAGTGTTGGTGAAAAGACGGATAGATATAAAAAGACTAACCTGGATAGAAAGTACCGGCATTTATGGTTGGTATTGGTGGATCGTATTTTGGGGTATCATTGCCATGCATCGATACCTCACCTTTTAAAGGATGAATTGTTCCGTATCAGTGCTATCAAAGATGGAAAAACTTGCGGTTTCTGGGACAGGATCGTTGTAATAAGTAGTTCCGGTGGTCCGATAAAGCATTTGGAAATCGATCCGGTATCCGGCAGATTCCGATGAACGCTGAAGTTTCACGTTGTCTTGGAAATTCTGGTAGAGGCGCAGGTTTACGGCGGGTTCATTGACCAGTGCCGGCAGCGCCGTTCTGCGAATGCACTGGGCGTATACGCTGTGTTTCCGTGACCCGAGCGGTGTGATGCCGGGAGTCGCCGCATACGTTCGGGACCTTGGCCTTTTACCCCCACCGGTGCGCCTGCCGCCCTTGGCTTGCCGGCTCCCCCTCAAGGCTGAAGTGAGTATGAGGCATCATGCAGGCCACGTTTGCCAGCGGCTTGTGTACCTCATACTAACTGTGCAGTGTGCAGTGTGCCGTGTAGCAGGCGGTGCCTTCTATCCCAGTTTCACAGGTATCTGACACCCGCACAAGACGCCAACAGCACCACCACCCCCCCGGGAACTTCCCGGGGTTAATTCTTGACTATTTTAGTAGGGTATGTGACACTCGCCTGTCCCCTGCTGCATAACCTGGCTCCGGGCAGAGGCCCGGGACAGGCGCGGGGTGGGGTGGCAACCAACAGAGGACCGAGACGAGGCATGAAACTGACGACCAAGGGACGCTATGCGGTGACGGCGATGTTTGACCTGGCCCTGCAGGGCCAGGGCCAGTCGGTGCGTCTGGCGGACATCGCCCGGCGCCAGGACATTTCGCTGCGTTACCTGGAACAGTTGTTTCTGCGGCTGCGTCAGGTCGGGCTGGTGGAGAGCCAGCGCGGCGCCAAGGGGGGATACCGTCTGGCACGGGACCCCGACGAGATATCGGTGGCGACGATCATTCGCAGCATCGGTGAGGGCATGGAGTTCACCCGCTGCGGCGGTCAGCAGAATTGCCAGGACCACGGGCGTTGCCTGACACACGACCTGTGGAGTGGACTGAACCGGACGATCGCGGAATATCTGGAGGGTATCCGGCTGGGAGAACTGTGTCGGCAGTACCACGATTCCCGGCGGGCGGCGAACGGCACGGACGGGACGGTGGCGTTGCGGCCGGCCAGGCGCCGCGCCCGGGACGCCGAGGTCGAGGCAGCCGCGGCAGACCCTGCGTTGAAAAGCATATAGAAGAACGAATATCAGGAGAATACGCAATGACAGAAACCACCCCGATCCGCCTGACCGACCGTGCCGCCGGGCATGTGAAGGAGTGGCTGGACAGGCAGGAGGCATCGCTGATACGGCTGGCGATCAAGCCGGCCGGCTGTTCCGGCAGCCAGTATGTGGTGAGCGAGGCCACAGAAAAGAACGCGGACGACATCTGTTTCACCAGTAACGGCGTGAGCGTTGTGGTGGACCCGAAGAGCCTGCGCTATTTGCAGGGCACCGAACTGGATTTTGTGCGCGAGGGGCTCAATTCCCGCTTCCGCTTCAACAATCCCAATGTGGACCAGACCTGTGGCTGTGGCGAGAGCGTTCATTTGAAGGAGGATGCCTGATGGCCGGCAGCTCGGATGAACTCGGTGCGGTGCTGGAGCGTGGCTACGAACACGGCTTCTACACGGAGATCGATTCGGACACGCTGCCGCCGGGTCTGGACGAGGATGTGATCGCCACGATCTCGCGCAAGAAGTCGGAACCGGACTGGTTGCTGGAGTGGCGGCTGGAGGCGTTTCGTCACTGGCAGGGGATGGCGCAGCCACGCTGGGCCAAACTGCGCATAGACCCGATCGACTATCAGGCGATCTCCTACTATTCCGCGCCGGGCTCCGGCAAGGACGCCCCGAAGAGCCTGGACGAGGTTGACCCGAAGCTGCGCGAGGCCTACGAGAAGCTGGGCATCCCGCTGCAGGAGCAGAAGATGCTGGCGGGCGTCGCGGTGGACGCGGTGTTCGATAGCGTGTCCGTGGCGACCACGTTCAAGGAGAAGCTGCGCGAGGCCGGGGTCATATTCTGCTCCTTCTCCGAAGCGGTGCAGGAGCATCCGGAACTGGTGCGGCGCTACCTGGGCACGGTGGTGCCGACACGCGACAATTTCTTTGCCGCGCTCAATTCGGCGGTCTTTACCGACGGTTCCTTCTGCTATATCCCCAAAGGCGTGCGTTGCCCGATGGAGCTTTCCACCTATTTCCGCATCAATGCCTCCAATACCGGGCAGTTTGAGCGCACGCTGATCATCGCCGACGAGGGCAGCAAGGTCAGCTACCTGGAGGGTTGTACCGCGCCGATGCGCGACGAGAATCAACTGCATGCGGCGGTGGTGGAACTGGTCGCCCTGGAGAACGCACGCATCAAGTACTCGACGGTGCAAAACTGGTATCCGGGCGATGAGAACGGGGTCGGCGGCATCTATAACTTTGTCACCAAGCGTGGCGACTGTCGCGGGGCCAATTCGCATATTTCCTGGACCCAGGTGGAGACCGGTTCGGCGATTACGTGGAAGTATCCGAGTTGTATCCTGCGCGGGGACGGTTCCAGCGGCGAGTTCTATTCGGTCGCGGTCAGCAACAACCATCAGCAGGCGGATACCGGGACCAAGATGATCCATCTGGGCAGGAATACCCGCAGCACGATCATCTCCAAGGGCATTTCGGCGCGCTTTGCGCAGAATTCCTACCGCGGCTTGGTGCGCATCGCCAAGACCGCAACCGACGCACGCAACTACACGCAGTGCGACTCGCTGCTGTTGGGTGACAAGTGCGGCGCGCATACCTTTCCCAGCATCGAGGTGAAGAATGCGTCGGCGCACATCGAGCATGAGGCGACCACCTCGCGCATCGGCGAGGAGCAGCTTTTTTATTGCCGTCAGCGCGGGATCGATGAAGAAGAAGCGACCAACCTGATCGTCAACGGCTTTTGCCGCCAGGTGTTTCGCGAACTGCCGATGGAGTTCGCGGTGGAGGCGCAGAAACTATTGGGCCTGACATTGGAGGGGGCGGTCGGATGAGCCTGCTGAAGGTGGACGGGTTGCACGCCAGTGCGGAGGGCAGAGACATCCTGCGGGGCCTGAGCCTGGAGGTGAATCCGGGCGAGATACACGCCATCATGGGGCCGAACGGCTCGGGCAAGAGCACCTTTGCCAATCTGCTGGCGGGCAAGGACGGTTACGAGGTCGGCGCGGGCGGTATCCGTTATGCCGATCAGGACATGCTGGCGATGTCGCCGGAGGCGCGGGCGCGGGCCGGGGTGTTCCTGGCCTTCCAGTATCCGGTGGAGATCCCGGGGGTGAACAACGCCTATCTGTTGAAGGCGGCACTGAACGCGATCCGCCGTTATCAGGACAAACCGGAGCTGGACACGATGGAGTTCATGGAGTTGCTGCGTGATCGGATGAAGCTGGTGGAGATGCCGGAGGATCTGTTGAACCGTTCGGTCAACGAGAGCTTTTCCGGTGGCGAAAAGAAACGCAACGAGATCTTCCAGATGGCGGTGTTGGAGCCGCGCCTTGCGATCCTGGACGAGACCGATTCCGGGCTGGACATCGATGCGCTCAGGATCATCGCGCACGGGGTGAACAGTCTGCGTGATGGGCAGCGCGCCTTCATCCTGATTACGCATTACCACCGGTTGCTGAATCACATCAAGCCGGATTTCGTGCATGTGCTCAGTGCCGGGCGTATCGTCCGCTCCGGCGGGCCGGAACTGGCGCTGGAGCTGGAAGAGTCCGGCTATGAGGGGCAGCAACAGGCGGAGAGTGTGGCGTGAATGGCCACAGTGCGGAACATTTCCTGAAGGCGAGCGCGGCGTGTCAGGATCCGGCGGACGGCCTTGCCGAGATACGCCGGCAGGCGCTGGAACTGCTTGCCGCGGACGGCTTGCCAAACCGTCGGCAGGAGGCGTGGCGCTATACCGATGTCAGCGCGATCTGCAATCAGGAGTGGGACACCGAGGTGGCGGAGACGCCGGCGTTGCGTGCGCAACAGTTTGCACCGTGGTGCTTCCCCGATCTGGACTGCCATCGCTGCGTTTTCGTCAATGGCCATTACCTGCCGGAACTCTCGACACCAGCGCCGGATACACCGGGGCTGGTGCTCAGCGATCTGGGCACGGCGCGTGCGGCGCATGCGGAATTATTGCAGCGGCAGGTGGGACATTATGCCGACCCGGAGTACCGCTTTGCGGCGTTGAACGCGGCATTCATGCGACAGGGTGCGGTGATCATGGTGCCGGACAGGCTGTGTCTGTCGCGTCCGATACAGTTGTGTTTCATCACGACGGGCACGGCGCGTGGGTCGCCGTTTGCCAGTCATCCGCACATACTGCTGGTGCTTGGCCGGGACAGCGAGGCCACCGTTATCGAGAACTACATCGGCCTGGGCGACGGACAATGCTACTTCAACAACAGTGTGTGCGAAGCGCGACTGCAAAGCGGGGCGCGTTTGCAGCATTATCGTATCCAGCAGGAGACAGACAGCGCCCAGCATATCGGGCACCTGTTTGTTGACCAGGGCCGCGACGCGAAGCTGTATTCCTGTTCCATCGCCCTTGGTGCGGCGCTGGCCCGTGTCAATATCCACAGTCGCCTGTGTGACCCGGGTGCCGAGGCCGCGTTACATGGTCTGTATGTCGCGGACGGTACGCGGCACCTGGATCATCATATTCGCATCGATCATCTGGCGGGGCATACCAGCAGCCAGGAGCATTTTCGCGGCATACTGGATGATCGGGGACATGGGGTGTTCAGCGGCAAGATCATCGTGCATCCGGATGCACAGCATATCCAGGCGGAGCAGTCCAATCCCAATCTGATCCTGTCCGATCGGGCGACTGCCGATGTGCGTCCGGAACTGGAGATCCATGCCGATGATGTGCAGTGCCGGCACGGGGCGACGATCGGCAGCATGGATGATGCGATGTTGTTCTACCTGCGTTCACGCGGTATCGAGGAGTCCACCGCACGTGGGTTATTGAGCTTTGCCTTTGCCGCGGGTGTGCTCGATGCGCTGCGGTTGGAGCCGATACGCCGGTACCTGGAGGCGCAGGTGATCGGTCGTTTGCAGGACGCCGAGCAGTTGCGCCATTTTGTGTCGGAGGCATAGCCGATGTCCAGTGGTCCGCAGGCAGTGTCGACAAGCCCGCCGGGCGCGCTTGCCGTGGACGCGGTGCGCGCCGACTTCCCGATACTGGGACGGCAGGTCCGGGGCAGACCGCTGGTCTATCTGGACAACGCGGCGACAGCGCAGAAGCCGCAGTGTGTGATCGATGCGCTGTCGGAGTATTATCGGCGTTACAACGCCAATGTGCATCGCGGTGTGCATGTGCTGAGCGAGGAGGCGACGGCGGCCTATGAGGGTGCACGGTCGCGCATTCGGCAATGGCTGAACGCCGCCTCCGACCAGGAGATCGTATTCGTGCGCGGTGCCACCGAGGGGATCAACCTGGTGGCGAACAGCTATGGTGGTAGCTGTCTGAAGCCGGGTGACGAGGTGCTGATCACCGAACTGGAGCATCACTCCAACATCGTGCCCTGGCAACTCGTCTGTGAACGCACCGGGGCCCGCCTGCGTTATGTGCCGATCGATGAACGTGGTGAACTGGAACTGGAAGGGTTGGACGAATTGCTCAATGAGCGCACCGCCATCGTCGCGGTGGGACATGTGTCCAATGCGCTGGGGACGATCAACCCGGTGCGGGAGTTCATCGCCCGGGCACATCAGGTGGGTGCGCGGGTGCTGCTGGACGGTGCGCAGGCCATGCCGCATGCCGCGGTGGATGTGCGGGAGCTGGACTGTGATTTCTACGTGTTCTCCGGGCACAAGCTGTTTGCCCCTACCGGCACCGGGGTGTTGTACGCCCGTCGCTCGCTGCTGGAACAGATGCCACCCTGGCAGGGCGGAGGAGACATGATCCGCAGTGTCAGCATGCAAGGTTCAAGCTGGCATGAGTTGCCGTGGCGGTTTGAGGCGGGCACGCCGCACATTGCCGGCTTTATCGGCCTGGCCAGTGCGCTGGATTACCTGGAGCAGCTTGGCATGGACAACATACAGGCACATGAGCAGACATTGCTGGACCATGCTACCGAGTGCCTGCGGGAGATACCGGGACTGCGATTGGTAGGTACAGCCAGGCACAAGACCGCGCTCCTGTCTTTTGTGTTGGACGGTGTGCATCCGCACGATATAGGCACCGTGCTGGACGGGGAAGGGATAGCAATCCGCACCGGGCATCACTGCGCGATGCCGGTGATGGAGAAATACCGGATCCCGGCGACGGCCCGTGCGTCGTTTGCCTTTTACAATACGCTGGAGGAAGCCGAGCGGCTGGCCGAGGCGGTGCGCGGGTGTGCGCGGATGTTTGCCTGAGCGGATAAGGTGATGAACGATCTGCAGTCGCTGTATCAGGAGGTGATCATCGATCACAATCGGAGCCCGCGCAATTTTGGCAGGCCGGATTCCTATACCCACACACTGAAGGGTCATAATCCGTTGTGCGGAGATGTGTTGACGGTCTATCTGCGGATCTGCGATGAGCGTATCGATGACATCCATTTTGATGGCGATGGCTGTGCAATATCGGTCGCCTCGGCATCGTTGATGACCGACCAGGTGAAAGGCATGACCCGGGAGCAGGCCGAAACACTGTTTGAGAATTTCCATGAACTGGTCAGTAGCGACCGTTCCCCGGATGCGGATGCGCTGGGCAAGCTGACGGTGCTGGCAGGGGTGCGTGCCTATCCGTCCCGGGTCAAGTGCGCCACGCTATGCTGGCATACCCTGCGTGCCCTGTTGCATGGCGAGGAGGCGGAGGTTAGCACGGAGTGAGGATGTGAACCCCTATCAAAGCATTGTTACCAGTGCCGACTGCGAGGCGGTTTTGATCCCGGCAGGTAGCCCGGTGATGATACCGGCCGGGAGCGTGGTGCAGATCACACAGGCCCTTGGTGGGCACTATACCTTGTTGGTCAACGGCAATCTGGTACGCGTTGCGGGTAAGGACGCCGCTGCGCTGGGCTTGCAACAGGAAGATGCGTGGCAGCCGGAGGTCGCGTCTGACGCCGAGTCCGGCGAGATGGACAGAGAGACGCTGGAACGGCGGGTGCAGGAACAACTTGCGAACTGCTACGATCCGGAGATACCGATCAATATCGTGGAACTGGGATTGATCTATCAGTGCGATCTGGAGGAACGGGAGGATGGGCGCTGGGATGTACGGATAGTGATGACATTGACTGCCCCGGGGTGTGGTATGGGAGAGTTTCTGGTCGAGGATGTGCGTTGCCGGATTGCGACGTTGTCTGGCATTGGCGCGGTCAATGTGGAATTGAGCTTTGATCCGCCGTGGAGCCAGGACATGATGTCCGATGAGGCCAAACTCAGTCTTGGGTTATACTAGGCACTTGCATTCTGGCATCCACGCTGGGTTTTGCGTGGCTGCGTCTTCCTGTTTTATCTGGAGTATTGAAAACTATGGCTGTTGAACAGACTTTGTGTATTCTCAAGCCCGAGGCCTTAAAGCATAACATTGTGGGCGAGGTGTGTGCGATGATCGAGGCGCGGGCCTTGCGTATCGTGGCGGCGAAGATGACACATATGCAGGCTGCTGATGTGGAGCATTTCTACGCGGTGCATCGTGAGCGTCCATTTTTCCCGGCATTGATCGAGCACATGAGTTCCGGACCGGTGCTTGCGATGGTGCTGGAAGGTGAGGATGCGATAGCCAATTTCCGTACATTGATGGGTGCGACCCGACCGGAGGATGCCGAGCCCGGCACGATACGGCGTGAGCACATCATTGAGTCCGCCGATTCCAGGATGTTGCTGAATGTGGTGCATGGCTCGGACAGCCTGGAGAATGCGCGCATGGAGGTATCGCTGCTGTTCCAGCCAAGAGAGATATTTTCCCGCAGTTGACGGTGCGTACTGGCCCATGCAGCAGAAGATAAATCCGCTGGATTATGATCTGCAGGGGTTGCAGGATTGGTTCGTGGGTCTGGGGGAGAAGCCCTGGCGTGCCAGACAGCTTATGAACCGGATCTACAAGTATGGTGTAGTGGATGTCCATCAGATGACGGAACTGGGCAAGCCGCTTCGGTCCCGGTTGGAGGACTTGCTGGAGTTTGATCTGCCACATGTGGAAACGCTGAAACAGTCGGCGGACGGGACCTGCAAATGGTTGCTGGGTATCGGGGAGGGAAACGCGGTCGAGACGGTTTTTATTCCGGAGGGAAAGCGTGGCACGCTGTGTATCTCTTCCCAGGCGGGTTGCCCGCTGGACTGCGGCTTTTGCGCCACCGCGAGGCAGGGCTTTGCTCGCAATCTGAGTACCGCGGAGATCATTGCCCAGGTGTGGTTGGCAAATCGGCAGTTGGGCTTTTTCGATCATCACCAGCGCGTGATCACGAATGTCGTATTCATGGGCATGGGTGAGCCGCTGCTGAACTATGCGAATGTGCTGCGTGCGATACGCCTGCTGTGTTCCACGCATGGGTTTGGTCTTGCCCGGCGTCGGGTGACGGTCAGTACGGCCGGTGTGGTCCCGGGGATTGACAAACTTGCTGTGGACTGTGATATCAGTCTTGCGATATCACTGCACGCGGTGGAAGACTCGACCCGCGATCAGTTGGTGCCGCTCAACCGTCATTATCCGATATCCGGACTGCTGGATGCCTGCAGACGGTATGCCGAGCGGCGGCCGGATGCCTGCGTGACCATCGAGTATGTGATGCTCAAAGATGTCAATGACAGCCTGGAACAGGCGCGCCGATTGGTCCGGTTGTTGCGCGATATCCCCGCCAAGGTGAATCTGATCCCGTTCAATGTGTTTCCCGGTTGTGGATACGCCTGTTCCAGCCCGCAGGCGATCGATCGTTTTCGGGGCGTGTTGATGGATGCCGGGCTCATCACGATCACTCGCAGGCCTCGTGGCGATGATATTGCCGCCGCCTGCGGGCAGTTGGCCGGCCGTGTGCGTGCTCGTGGCACACCGTCCCGAGCCCGGCTACAGACAGGATGTGCGGCATGAGTAAACACGGGTTCATTCGTGTTTTGCTGTTGTGCTGTCTATTGTTGTCTGTGGCCTGTGGAAGGCAACAAAAAGACAGCATGTTATTGGACGATCAGGCCATCGAGGTCGCGAAGGCGAATATGCGCCTGGGCAG
Source organism: Gammaproteobacteria bacterium (assembly GCA_965115915.1). Classification (GTDB taxonomy): domain Bacteria; phylum Pseudomonadota; class Gammaproteobacteria; order Eutrophobiales; family Eutrophobiaceae. The sequence continues at coordinate 137,385 of OZ220483.1, forward strand.
TGCTTATATGGAGGATGGTCAGTATGAGAGGGCGTTGCAGCGGATGGAATATGCACGCGAAGTGGCCCCGAGAGAGCCGGGTATCTACAATATGCTCGGGGTGTTGTATCAGCGTATAGGGGAGATGGATCATGCGGAAAAGAATTTCCTCAAGGCCATCGATCTGGACCCGGAGAATTCGTCCAGCCTGAACAACTATGGGCAGATGCTTTGTCAGACTGGACGCGAGGAGAAAGCGGACGCGATGTTCGTGCGTGCTGCCAGCAACCCATTGTACGCGAACCCCGAGATCGCCTGGATCAATGCCGGTCTGTGTGCACAGAAGGCGGGGCGGCTGGAGGTGGCGGAGGCACATTACCGGCGTGCGCTGGAGATTGGGCCGGAACTGTCACGGCCTTTGATCCGGTTGGCGGAGGTCAGAAATCGGCAAGGGCAGCCACTTTCCGCACTGGCTTTTTTGCAGCGTTACCATCAGGTGCAAGACTATTCTGCGTTCAGTCTGAAATTGGGCATGGACATACAGCGTCAACTTGGCAATGAGCGGGAAGTGGAGAACTATCGTTTTCAGTTGAGGGAGCGATTCCCGGAGGCGGTAGAGACGGAGAGGCGTTCGGATGCGTCGGACGGCTGAAGGCGCGGACAGTGATTATGGATAATGCGACGCTCAATCTGCTGTCACCCGGCCAGCGTCTGCGAGCGGAGCGTGAGCAGCGGGGACTGCAAGTGGATGATGTGGCACAGCGGATGCGCTTGACTCCGGCGGTCATACAAAAACTGGAAAACGACGAGTTTGACGGTTTTGTCAGTCTGACCTATGCGCTTGGCTACGTGCGAAACTATGCGAGGATTCTGCAACTGGATGCGGACGAGATGGTGGAGCAGATACTGGATGCCTTTCCGCATTTCGATGGAGGGCCGGTGGAAAGGAGCCTGCTTCAGACGGCACGGGCACAGGTACAGGCACAAAGCCGTTCGTTGATGCTGACAAACTGGCTCATCGGCGCGTTGCTGGTCCTGGTGATCTTCTGGTATCACGGCAATTATCTGAGTCCTTCGCTGAAGGAAGACGAGAGGATTGCCGAGGCTATGCCGCTTCCCGAGGTTATGCCGCCTCCCGAGCCTGCACCGAAGCAGGGGGCGACGGTTCCCCAGGCCGAGACGGGTATGCCGGAATCGGCGGTGGAGGATCCGGCGGTGGATGACTTGCTGGTACTGGATGCCGATGCCGGTGTCGGTGTCGATGCCGATGACACCGTGTTGACGGCCTGGATGGAGACTGCGCAGGGACGATTTGCAGGGGAGGTGGCTGATGATGGAACAGGGTTTGAGTCGATGGCGGGTTCGGTGGACAGGGTGCTGGATTCATGGGAGGATACTTTTGTGTCGCGGCGCCTGGAACCTGGGCCGGACCCGATGCGAAGTAGTCCGGAGCGGGCAGAGGAACGGGCGGAGAATGAGACGCGAGGGAATGGCAGGGTATGGCATTCGTTGCGGCTGGAGTTTATTACCATGTCTTGGGTGGATATAGCGGATGCGGATGGCGAGTATCTGCTCTATCGACTGGGTCGACCTGGCCAGACTGTGGAGATGCGCGGCCTGGCCCCGCTCAGGATAAGGATAGGCAATCCCAGAGGGGTGCGTCTGTACCATGATGATGAACTGGTGGATTTGCTTCCCCATGCCGAAGCCAACAAGGGTGTGGCCAACTTTGTCCTGGAATAGAATACCGGGCAGAAACACCTTGTGAGTAAACGGCCTGCTGCCCTCCGTGCCCCACGCGGCATGCACGACCTGCTTCCGGAAGTTAGCGGGCTGTGGCGGGAGATGGAGGAGTGCCTGCATCAGACGCTGATCCAGTATGGCTATCGGGAGTTGCGCATCCCGCTGTTGGAATCCAGCGCGGTGTTTTCCCGCTCCATAGGAGAATCCAGCGATATCGTCGCAAAGGAGATGTACGAGTTCAGCGACCGCAATGGCGATTTGCTGAGCTTGCGCCCGGAGGGAACCGCGGGTGTGGTCAGGGCGGCTATTGAACACGGTCTGCTATATAAGCAGACGCAGCGGTTGTGGTATTCCGGTCCGATGTTCCGGCATGAACGTCCTCAGCGTGGCAGGTTGCGGCAATTCCATCAGCTTGGCGTGGAGAGTTTTGGTTTTGAGGGCGCGGAGATGGACGCGGAATTGCTGCTGCTGGCGGCCCGTTGCTGGCGTCGGCTGGGAGTGGAAGGACTCCGTCTGGAGTTGAATTCCCTTGGTAGTGTGGAGGCACGCAAGGCCTACCGGGCACAGTTGTGTGCCTATTTTGAATCACACAAGGAACAGCTTGATGCGGACAGCCAAAGGCGGCTTGGAAGCAATCCGTTGCGCATACTGGACAGCAAAAATCCAGCGTTGCGTGAACTCATCAATGCGGCGCCGAAACTGTTGGATTATCTGGACGCGGCTTCAGAGCGGCATTTCAGCAGACTGTGCGAACTGTTGGATGCCGCTGACGTGGCTTATCGGATCAATCCACATCTGGTGCGCGGTCTGGATTACTATGAGCGAACGGTCTTCGAGTGGGTCAGTGACTCACTGGGAGCACAGGGGGCTGTCTGTGCCGGGGGACGCTATGACCGGCTGGTGGGGCAGATGCAGGGCAGTGACACACCGGCAGCGGGGTTTGCGATTGGCCTGGAACGGCTGTTCTCGTTGTGCCAGGATGTCGGGATAGGCGGTGCGGACAGTGCGCCACATGTGTATTTCGTGCATGCGGATGGAGATTGTGCCACCAGGGCGATGCGGCTTTGTGAAAGCCTGCGTGATGATCTGCCAGCCTTCAGGGTGGTGTTACACTGCGGTGCCGACAGTTTCAGGGGCCAGTTCAGGAAGGCCGATAGATCGAACGCCGAACTGGCCTTCGTGATGGGAGAGGATGAGCTGCGAGAGCGGTGCGTTACGGTCAAATTTTTACGTAGTGAGGATGCACAGCGGCAGATGAAATGGGACGCGCTGGCTTCCTTTCTCTCGGCGCATTGCAATTGGTAGCGACTGTCAGCTATTGGTCTGCCGTTGTTGCGGACTGGCGCCGGTTCTTTCGATTCAGTGATCCGCTGCGGTGTGGGAGAGAGGAACTGATGAGGTGCGGGGCCCGTGCGCGGATGGCTGATGGCCAGGTGGCCGGGCTGAGACCGCATGTCGGTATCGCGACAGAGCGCCATGCAGGTGGTCGAGATTCCCCGGTCGGGAGTCAGTGAGGTTTCTTCAGGGCTTTTTTTACGTCCTGGAAATGACGGCGGCTGACAGGCAGCAGCGTGTCACTGTTTCTTAGACACAGGTCCCATCCCCCGCCGGATCTTTTTTGCAGACGGGCGATCTTTGTGATGGCGACCAGCGTGTTGCGGTGGGACCGGATAAAGAGTCCGGCAAACTCCTGTTGCAGAGACTTGAGTGGCTCATCGAGCAACTTTTCCTCGGAGTTTTCCAGGCCAGTCATGACATAGCCGTGTTCGGCCCTGAAATATAGAATGTCTGTTACCGGGATCAGTTCTATGTTGCGTCCGGTAACAATGCTGATGAAGCGCCGATAACTGTTTTTCTGTTCCATGCCGAGCAGCACTTCGTGTAGTTGCGCATTGCTCAGTATGCGTGCCCGTTTCAAAGCATAATCCAGGCGTTCCGGGCTTACCGGTTTGAGCAGATAATCGATGGCATGGCTCTCGAAGGCCTTTAGCGAGTGCTCCTCATAAGCGGTCAGGAAGATGATCACTGGAGCGTCTTTCAATTTTCCAAGGTGCCTTGCGGTTTCCAGTCCATCCATTACCGGCATGCGTATGTCCAGCAGTACCACATCTGGCGCATCCTCAGCGATCTGTTCCAGTGCACGGCGGCCATTTCTGGCCTCGCTGACCACTGCCGTTGGTCGCAGTGACAGGATCATCCGTTTTACCCGATCCCGGGCAGCGGGTTCGTCATCGACGATCAGTATCTTCATTGTGGCGCAGAGTGTCGGAGCGGGAGAGTAGTGGTTTCATGTCCAGGCTGTCTGGTGGTGGCTTTTTGGGCAGGCGCAGAAAAATCTGATAGAAATCGTCGGTTTCCGTTATTTCGAAGCGAAACCGGCTGGCGTATACCGCCTGTAGCTGTTGCCTGACGTTCTCCTGTGCGAGATGGTAACCGGAACCGGCGGTCGATCTGTCCGGATAGCGAGGGTTTTTAATGCGGAGCTCGATGTCCTCATCTGTGTATGTCCCATGGACGCTCACGGTGCCGCCTTCATCGAGCATCTGGATCCCGTGATAGATCGCGTTTTCCAACAAAGGTTGCAGGATGAAGCGTGGTACTTGAATGTCTTCATCGTCGGTTTCCAGAGTATCAATTTGCCACTGTACGTGCAATCGGTCTCCAAGGCGTTGCTTTTCCATATCCAGATATCGTTGGCACAGCCGGAGCTCTTCTCGCCAGGCGATCATGTAGTGGGTATCGTCCAGACTACCCCGGATCAGATCGGCCAGATCTTCGATCATTCTTTCCGCCTTGTCCGGGTGTTGGCTGATCAGGGAGGCGATGGTATTCAGTCCGTTGAACAGAAAGTGTGGCCGCATCCGCATCTGCAAAGCCTGAAGATGAGACCTGGCGGCGTGCTCGATGTTGCGGCGCAGTTGCCAGTTGATGTACAGGTAGCGCAGTGTTATTGCCGACAGGGTTCCGCTTATCGCCAGTGTGCGCAGATGAAACTGGATATGACCAGTGGAGGCGATGAGTTTCTGATCCACAAGATTGAACAGAAGGGCGGCCGTTGTGACCAGCAATGTGATCAGCATGATCAGTAGCCACGCGATGATGCCGAACCATGTGGCACTGATATTCCACGACACTTTTTTCAGTTGGTGCAAAGCGAATGCGCCAGGCAGCGCCACCCAGTGCACAAACAGCGAGCACATGGCAACGTCGATCCACCATTCCTGCCAGCTTACAGCCAGTATCAGTGACAGGATAATTGCCACCGACTGAGCGAGCAGCAGTAGCATCAGCAGCACCTTTGGGTCGCGAAAATCCGGCAGAAAGTCTCGTTCCGGGGCGTGTGGTGAATGAAAATCCCGGGTGGCGGTTGGCATGGTTTCTAGTGTGTGAGGATCAACGTTGATGGGGCTGTGGCAGACATGTTCACAGGCGGTCTACCGGATTCTGTGTGGTACAATCGGTTCGTCTTTTTGAGACGATTTTACAATGAGTGACGGCCAGGATACACAGAAAAAACCCTGGGGAGGGCGTTTTTCCCTGCCTACCGATGAATTCGTGGAAGCGTTTACGGAATCTGTCTCGCTGGATCACCGGTTGTGTCAGGTAGACGTACAGGCGTCCATAGCGCATGCACGGATGCTTGCCAGCATCAAGGTACTGGGCGATGGTGATGCCGAGCGCATAGAGGCCGCGCTCAAGGCCATCCTGCAGGATGTGGAGGCGGGCAGGATACAGTGGTCGACCCGGCTCGAGGATGTGCATATGAACATCGAGTCTGAACTCGTTCACCGTATTGGAGAGCTGGGGAAGAAATTGCATACGGCGCGTTCGCGCAATGATCAGGTCGCAACGGATATGCGCCTGTATCTGCGTGACGAGAGTGTGCAGATACGGGAATTGCTGGAGGCGTTGATGCACGTGCTGCTGGACTTGGCAATGGAATATAACGATGCGTGCATGCCCGGTTTTACCCATTTGCAGATAGCCCAGCCAGTGACTTTTGGCCATCATATGCTGGCCTGGTGCGAGATGCTTCTACGCGACAGGGAGCGTCTTGCGGAGTGTCGCGAACGTATGAACATACTGCCGCTGGGCGCGGTTGCTTTGGCGGGCACGGGTTTCCCGATCGATCGGGAGCAGGTGGCCCGGGAGCTCGGTTTTCGGGATGTGGCGCACAATTCTCTGGACGCGGTGAGCGACCGTGATTTCCTGATAGAATTTTCTTCCTGTAGCAGTCTGCTGATGATGCATCTGTCGCGTTTTTCCGAAGAACTCATTTTGTGGATGTCGACACCGTTTGCGTTTATAGAACCGAGTGACGCCTGGAGCACCGGTTCTTCGGTTATGCCACAGAAGAGGAACCCGGATATCCCGGAACTGGTTCGAGGCAAGACTGCCCGCGTATATGGCCATTTGATGGGCATGCTGAGTCTGATGAAGGCGCAGCCGCTGTCCTATAATCGTGACAATCAGGAGGACAAAGGCTTCCTGTTTGACACGGTGGATACTGTCAAGCAGTGTCTGCGTGCGTTTATCGGGATGCTTCCCACGTGTACGGTAAATGTGCAGCGCATGCATGACATGGCGGACCAGGGCTATAGCACCGCGACGGACCTGGCAGACTACCTGGTCAGGAAGGACATTCCGTTTCGTGACGCCCATGAGACAACCGGGCGGATTGTCGATTACGCAATTGGGAAACAGCTTGCGCTGGCGGCGCTTTCGTTGGAGGAATTGAAAACTTTTGAGCAGCGCATTGATGCGGATGTCTATTCGGTCCTGAGTGTGTCCGGTTCGTTATCCGCACGTTGCCATACCGGGGGGACGGCTCCGGTCCAGGTAAGGAAAGAGATTGCCAGGCTGCGTGGCCTGCTGGCGGAATGAGACCTTATTCGACGTTGAAGAAGGTTCTGCTGGCGTCATGTGTGCTGGCGGCGTTGTGTGTGCTGTTGCTGGGGGCGGGGATTTACTACTTGATCCGTGTGGACTTGGATTCGCACAAGGATTTTATCAGTGCCATGTTTCTGGAGGAGACCGGTCGCCGGCTGGAACTGAGGGGAGAGATTGACCATACCCTGTATCCCTGGCTGGGGGTCGAACTGGATGGTATCCGGATAGGCAATGCCGAAGGGGCGGTGGGGACGAAGTTGCGACTCAGCAGCGGAAAGATGGCGTTGCGCGTCAAGCTGCTCCCGCTGCTGACAAAGAAACTGGAGGTGGATACAGTGCGGATCGATGGCCTGTGTCTGGATGTGCTGATAGAAGAAGATGTGCGCAATGACTGGGGGAGCGTATCGGAACAGCAGGTGGACGAAGATGTGCTGGACGAAGATGTGCTGTTGGATTTGGGTGCACTGATCGTCGGTGGTGTGGATATCAGCAACGCCTGTCTGCATGTTACCGACCGGCTGCGTGACAGGAGCTTCAAGCTGGATAATATGACGCTGAAGACGCAATATGTCCCGGGCCAGCCGCAGCCGGTGCGGTTTGAGGCGACGTTGCAGTCGGACGCACCGAAGTTGAACGGGAAAATTTCCTTGCAGGCGCAGGTTCGTTATCTGGACGGCGGTCGTATGCTGAATATCGATCCGTTGGAGGCGTCGTTTGATCTGGATAGCAGGCTGCTGCCTGCGGGGCAGGGGAAAGGGGAGTTGAAAGCGGCGGTATCGCTTGATTTTGAGGACGACACGGTGGTGGTGACAGGGTTGGTGCTGAACGCGCTGGGGATGCGTGCCAGTGGGGATGGCACACTATCCGATTTCAGAGACGAGGAACCCACGGTCACGGCCGAACTGGCGGTTTCTGGCAAGGATATCGCGTTGCCTTTCCGCATAGCGGGCATGCGGGAGCTTGCAGACAGCCTGGAACGGCAGCGAGGACGCCAGTTTGATGCCAAGGTCAGTCTGGGTACCGGTGATGGCCATGTTCGGCTCAGGCCGTTGCGGTTGAGTCTGCTGGGTTCCGACATCGATGCCACGGTGGAACTGGATGCACGGCGGGGAACGCGGCGGGCGAACGGGAAGATTGTTGCCAAAGGGCCGGACTTGCCGTTGCTGATGAAGCTGGCTGGTGTATTCGTCCCGGACGATGCCCGGCTATCTCGATATGCCGGGCAGCTTTCCCGTCTGAAGGATCGATCGTTTGACATCAGTACGCAGTTTGATGCCGATCTGTCCGCAGGGAATATACAGATCCCGAATCTGAATGCCCGGGTACTCGGGGTCGCCGCGAATGCTAACGTGGAAGGGACTTCCCTGTATCGGGATGGTGGTAGCCTGTCTGGCGCTCTGACCGTGGTTGCCAAAGACGCGGGGTCATTGTTGAATGCCTTGCAGCTTGGTGGTGGTATGAGTAAAACGCTGAAGAGTTTGGATATGGAAGCGCGGTTCAGTGGCGCTGGCCGCCAGTTGCAACTCTCTCCGCTACGGTTGAAGGCGGGGTTTGCCGGGGCGAAGATCCCCGGGGGAAAAGTGGAGATCGAGGCGCGTACCCAGGCCGTACTGGACTGGAAGCGGGAGACGTTGCGGCTGGAAGGCTTCAAGCTCTCCGGATTGGGGCTGGATATGGGGGCGCAACTGTCGCTTGAGGATTATTCGGGAGACAGGGAGTTTGAGGCCCAGGTGCGGATCGCGCCGTTCCGACCGCGTCGTTTGCTGGAGCAATTGGAAATACCGGTGCCGGATACTGCCAGTAAGGATGCTTTTGGCAGGTTCGCGCTATCCGCTGTCAGCCTGTCCGGCAGTGCCGATGCGTTGCGTATAGAGGACATCCAGGCACAATTGGACGAGTCGCGTTTGCAGGGAAGCATCACGGTAAAGGGGTTGGATGGTGATGCCGTGGCATACGATATGAGGCTGAGTATGGATAAGTTGAACCTGGATGATTATTTGCCGCCCCGTACGCCGGGCGCTGCCGGGGGGGGAGCTGCCGCCGCAACGGAAACGACCTTGCCGATGGAAACACTGCGCGGACTGGATATTCGCAGTAGCCTGAGTGTGGGAACTCTCGAGTTTGGTGGCATCCGGCTGGAACAGGCCGCGCTCGACCTGCGTGCCAAGGATGGAGATGTCCGTTTGGCCCCGGTCAATGCCCGGCTTTACGGAGGAAAATACCAGGGCGAACTGGCCCTGGATGCAAGCGGAAAACGGCCAGCACTGAGTATGCGCAGTCACTTCGAAGGCGTTGAGATTGAACCGTTGCTCGTGGCGTTGAATGGCAGTTCACAGATTTCGGGCAAGGGCGATTTGACCTTGTCGCTACGCTCTGATGGCAGAGATATTGGTGCGTTGCGTAACAACCTGGCGGGTGGTGGCAGGCTTGAATTGCGCCAGGCGGTGTTGCAGGGCATAGACATTGGTTCGGTGTTGCGCCAGCTCGAGGTTTTGATTCGGGAGAAGCGTTTTGGCAAGGTGGATCGAGGTGAAACGACCCGAATTGACACCCTGGAGGGTACCCTGAAGCTGGAAAAGGGGGTGGTGCGGAGCGATGATCTTTTGGTCCGGAGCCCGGAGTTTCAGGTGAAGGGCGATGGTGTGCTGGCTAATCTCCGGGATGCGACATGGGACTATCGGTTGTTGGCCGAGGTGAGTAGCGCCCGGGCGAAGGCAGGTGAAAAGCGCTATGACACGGGCGGGTATGCGCTTCCCATCCATTGCAGTGGCAAGATACGCGATCACAAGTGTCTGCCGGATATTCGTTCCATACTGGAAAAATTCATCAAGGACACCCTGGTTGACAAGGTCATCAAAAAGGGTCTGGGAGAGATGCTGTCCGATGCCCTGGGGAAACCCGAGACAAAGCAGCAGCAGGCGGATCGCCAGCCTCCGGTAGAGGGACCGGATGCCGCGATGAAGCAGCAGGAGGAGAAGCAGGAGGAGAAGCAGGAGGACATGCCGAAGCCGCCTTCGCCGGAGGAACTCGGGAAAGAGTTGCTTGAAGGGATGTTGGACAAGCTGTTCTGAGGTGATGCGGCGTGCGCGTTCACTGGTGTGGGCATGAGCGACTCGTTGCCTTCCACTGTTGAATTGATTGCTCCTCGGTTGCTGTCCTGGTGGCAGACGCATGGCCGTCATGATTTGCCGTGGCAGCGCGATAGCAGCCCGTGGCGGGTATGGGTTTCCGAGATCATGTTGCAACAGACCCAGGTGCAGACCATGTTGCCGTATTATGAACGTTTTATGGCTCGCTTCCCGGATCTTGCCAGCCTGGCGGACGCATCACTTGACGAGGTCCTGCATCTGTGGAGCGGGCTGGGTTATTATGCCCGTGCCCGTCACTTGCATCGCAGTGCGCAGCTTGTGATGCGACAGCATGGGGGGAAGATACCGGATACGCTGGCTGAGTTGATGGCGTTGCCGGGCATTGGTCGCTCCACCGCCGGTGCGATACTTTCTATTGCCTTCAGGCAGACACAGCCTATTCTGGATGGCAATGTCAAGCGTGTGCTGGCCCGTTGTTTTGCCGTGTCCGGCTGGCCGGGTGAGGCCGCTGTCAATCGTCGACTGTGGGAGTTGGCTGCGGCGTGTACCCCGCAGCAGGGAGCTGCGACATACAATCAGGCGATCATGGACCTTGGTGCCAGCCTGTGTGGACGTGGCAGACCACAGTGCGCATGCTGTCCCCTGGTCTGCTGCTGTCGGGCAGCGGCCACGGGCTCTCAACAGCGCTATCCGCAGCGCAGGCGGGGTCGTCGGCTGCCACTGAAGCGGACGCATTTTCTGATCCTGGAAAGACCGGATGGTGCGGTGTATCTGCGGCAGCGTCCTCCGGTGGCGCTCTGGGGTGGGCTGTGGTGTTTCCCGGAATGCCCCGAGACGGAAGGTCTGTGTGACTGGGCGACCCGGGAACTGGGCATGGAGATAGCGGTGTTGGGTGTCGACCCGGCGTTCCCGGAATTCCGTCATAGTTTCAGCCACTATCATCTACAGATTGTGCCGTTGCGCGCCAGGTTGCGTGGTCGTTGTACCCGGCTTGGCGAATCCTTGCCCGAATGCTGGTATACTCCGGGGGCGGGACAAAAGCTGGGTCTGCCAGCCCCCGTGCAGGGTTTGTTGTCGCAGTTATTCAGTCCGGAGAAAACAGAAACATGGAGCGGCTCGTCCACTGTGTGAAACTGGGAAAAGAGGCCCCGGGCCTGTCTACCGCCCCGTATCCGGGAGCGCTTGGAAAACGCATCTTTGATAATGTTTCCCAGGAGGCATGGGGGATGTGGCTGGATCATCAGACCATGCTCATTAACGAATATCGCCTGACCCCGATAGAGCCGAAGGCGCGCAAATTTCTGGAGGAGGAGATGGAAAAGTATTTCTTTGGACAGGGTTCCGAAAAGCCGGCCGACTATGTGCCGGAGTGAGGCGGGCGTTTCTGCTGGCGCGGAGAGGGGTCGGTGAGTAGACAAGAGGACATGCTGGACAGCATTTTCGCCATGCAGGCTGCGCTGAACAACGACATATTCAGCAGGCAGCAGATACGTGCCGATGATGGTGATGTACTGTCAATGGACAGGTTGCACAAAGCGGCGGAAGGAGGGGAGCATGGTGTCAATGCACTGCCAAACCAGTGGCTTTGCCGTTACAGTCAGGCAATGCGTGCGGAACTTGCCGAACTGGATGCGGAACTGCTGTACAAATGGTGGAGTCGGGATGCGATTGATATCGAAAATGTCCGTGTCGAACTGGTGGATATCCTGCATTTTCTGGTTTCTGCGATGATCTCTGCGGGCATGAGCGCGGATGATGTATACCGGATATACCAGCATAAGAACGCGGTCAACCTGAAACGTCAGGAAGACGGCTACAGTCGTACCTCGGGGGCATCGCAAAACAGCCTGTGATACCGGTCGGAAAGGCTCAGTTCGGCTTTTCGATCTGGCCTCTTTCCAGGCTCGCTGCCAGTACCGCCAGCCTTGCGACGACCCCGTACAGGTAGAAACGGTTGGGGTGTTCCTTTTGTGCTTCTGCTTCCATATGGGGACTGGCGCAGCAGTCGGCAAAGGCAAGTGGTTCGAAATGCATCCCTGGGGAGTTCAGATTTTCATTGTCTGTGCGTGAAGGATGCACCCGATAGAAGCCTCCTACCACATGGTGTCCGACACAGTAGACTACCGGTTCAGCACTGGCCTTGGCGTCTCCCCAGGTTTCGTGCGTATGTACCCCCTCCTGTATGATCACTCGGTGTACGGGTTTTCTTTCTTTGGTGGTGGACATGCGTGTGCGCTGTTTCCGGTTCAGCGTGTTCAGTTCAGTGGCATCATGTACTGCCATGACTGCCATTCCATAGGTTCCCGCGTCTGCCTTGATGAAGACAAAGGGCCGATTGTCCACGTTGTACTCGCGGTATTTTTTGTGAATTTCGCGCAGTAGCGTGTCTGTGTGATAGGAAAGACACTCCAGTCCCTCACGTTGCATGAAATCCACCTCGCTGCAGTTGCGGAAAAGCGGGTCGATCAGCCAGGGATCCAGCGACAGCAGTTCCGAAAATTCCTCCGCGGTTTGTTTATAGTGACCAAAATGTGCCGATTTCAGTCGTTGTGACCAGCCGAGTTCCGGGCTGGGCGTAAGCTGTTGCTGGATGCCCTGTAATATGGACGGTATGCCACTGGCCAGGTCGTTGTTCAGGACGATCAGGCCGGGAACGAAATCGCCCACCGTCAAACGATCATCCTGGCGACATATCGGATAGATTTCCAGCGGTTTTGAACTGGCTGTTTTGAGTTGCGTAGGATTCTGCTCCAATGGGTCGATCGAACCCAGCCGGGTTTCCAGCCCCGCTTTTGTCATCATCTGTTGCAGCACATACAGGTTTTCCAGGTAGTGGAGGTTGCGTGAGTGACTCTCCACAATGATTAGCACTTTGTCTGCCGTGCCGCGATAGCGTTCCGCGACAAGCTGTATTGCCTGTACACATAGCGGTTCAAACGCCGGATTAAGATTGTTGAATCCGGCGGGGAAAAGATTGGTATCGACCGGGGCGACCTTGAACCCGGCGTTGCGCACGTCGATAGAGGTGTAGAATGGAGCCTCATGGTCACGCCATTTGCTCCGAAACCAGGCTTCGATCTCTGTCTGTCGTGCCAGCAGATGCTGTTCAATATGATGCAGTGGTGCACTCAGGGCCGTGGTCAGATGTGGCACTGAGTCTATATGGTGTTCCATCAACGAGTACTCCGATTATATAGTGGGCAATTGTTGCATCTTGCCGCGGGTTGTCTGTTCGATACGCATGCAGTCGACGAAGTCTCCGTAGCGCATGTGGCATAGGCTCAATGCAACGATGGCTGCGGTCTCGGTACGCAGCACGCGCTGTCCAAGACAGACGGTATGGCAACCTCTTTCTGTTGCGAGTCGCAATTCGTCTTCACTGAAGCCGCCCTCAGGCCCGATGATCAGCGTGATTTGCCGCGGTTCCTGTCGTGGCAGTGGTGCCGTTGGCCTGTCTGTATGTGGATGAAACAGGAGCGCCGTGCCCGGATCTTCCATGGATGAAAGCCAACGGGAAAAAGTCTGTGGCTCATGTAGCCGGCACAGGCGTGAGCGGCCACACTGTTCGGTGGCACTGATGATCAGACGTCTACAATGTGCAAGACGTTTGTCCTGGTTTTTTTCAGAGTATCGGAGTGGGCTGTGCTGAGTATGGATCAATACAAAATCCGTTGCCCCGAGTTCCACAGCTTTTTGCAGGGCAAGGTCCACTATCCGTGGTTTGCATACTGCCAGGGCGAGTGTTATCCGCAGTGTAGGTACTTTCTGTTCCGGTAGCTTCTGTTCAATTTCCAGTCGTGTCTGGTATTTGTCCACGGAGGATATACGGGCCTGATATTCCAGCCCAGTGCTATCGAACAGCAGGAAGTGTTGTTCAGGACGTGCTCGAATTACCCGGATCATGTGGTGCGATTGTTCAGGGCTCAGGCAAACAGTTTGCCCCAGGCGCAGGGGATGATCGATATATAGTCTGGGGTGGTGCATGATTTGCAATTGTATGTCCTGTATTGGTATGGTGACAACGATTTTTGCTGCGAAAGTAATGCTGCTTGCTGATACGATACCGGAACGTGGGAGATAGTAGTGCGTATTGGAACGACACTGTTTGAGATCTGAATTATGCTGAACAAACTGCGCTCCCGGATTGAGTCACTTTTTTCTGAGGTGGAACAGCAGGGAGCGGAAGATGCGCATAGTCTGGAGTTGGCAACAGCGGCATTGTTGTTGGAGATTAGTCTGGCGGACGCTTGCAGTCAGCCGGAGGAAATCAGCCTGATAAGAAAATTGGTTCACAAGGGTTTTGATCTGGAAGAAAAGGAAGTGGATGAATTGCTCAGTTTGGCGCAGACAGAGAGGGACAATGCTGCTTCGATATATGAGTTTACCCACTTGTTGAACGAGCGCCTGAACAGGCGACAGAAAGTGGATATCCTGGAAAAACTGTGGCAGGTGGCTTTTGTCGATCAGGTCATGGATAAATATGAGGAGTATTATATCCGCAAGATATCCGAATTGTTGCATGTGTCCCATGTGGATTATCTGAAGGCAAAACACCGGGCCGCTGGTCAACTCGTGTCTGCGACCAAACAGACTCCGGTTATCGACCATTGAGAGGAAGGCGAGTGCCGCCTCACTATGGCAGCGTGCTATCCGGTAATTGCTTCAGGTAGGAATCCCAGCGGAAATCGCTGTCGGCGATGGCGAGGAAAGGCGGATTAATCAAAGAATCTCGCGTGTTATAGCTCAAGGGTTTCAGGTTCATGCCTGTAAGGGCCCCGCCAGCCGCCTGTATGATACATTGGGCCGCGGCAGTATCCCATTCCGAGGTCGCCCCGAAACGCGGATAGATATCGCACTTCCCTTCTGCCACGAGGCATAATTTCCAGGAACTTCCCAGACTGATCCGCTTTGCCTGAGGAAACAGTTCCATAAAATGGGACTGTCTGCTATTGGAATGTGACCGGCTACAGGCGATTGTCATGTTTTCCAGCGAGGTTTTTTTGGCACGGATATGCATTGCGGTTCCGTCTGTGGCGGTTTTTTTTGCAGGCATGTCGATGTGGGCACTGTAGTGGCAGTCCTCTACTGGAACATAGACGATGCCGAGTATCGGGACATGATTTTCTATCAGTGCGATATTGATGGTGAACTCTCCGTTCCGGTTGACGAATTCGCGAGTGCCATCAAGTGGGTCGACCAGCCAGTATCGATGCCAGTCTTTACGTTGATTGAACGGGACATGCATCGATTCTTCGGATAGTACCGGGAATTCCGGTGTGAGATCTTGTAGTAATGCAACGATGCATTCATGTGCCTGAATGTCGGCGAGGGTTACCGGAGACTGATCATTTTTTTTGGATACGGTGAAATCGGAGTTGTAAACATCGAGTATCTTTTCTCCTGCGATCTGCGTTATTTTTGCGGTCTGTTCCAGAAGTCTATCCAGATCGATCTCAGGCAATGACATGAGTCTTGTTTCCCGTGTGCGGGTTGGAGTCTGGTCGGAAGGATTTTGCATCGAGGCAGAGATAAATATCGTAGATCCCATGTCCGGACTGTAGTCCTCGCTGTTCATACTTGGTCGGTTGTCTCCATGTGGGTCGCGGGGAGAAATTGCCTGCTCCAGCAAGGTTTCGAAGCCGCGGATGGTTATCGCAGAGTGATAGCATATGTAGTGCGTATTCCTGCCAGTCTGTAGCGAGGAAGATGCGGCCAAAAGGCTTGATCGTGTGACACATCAGATCCAGAAAGTGTGTCCGGATAAGGCGGCGTTTATGATGCCGTTTCTTGGGCCAGGGATCCGGGAAGAAAACATGGATTTCATCGACACTTCCCGGACGTATCCGATGTTTGAAGACCGTAATGGCATCGGCATTGAGGAGCCGAATATTTTTCAGGCCGAGCCGTATCGCTCGTATAAGCACATATCCGAGGCTGGCTATGTCTGTCTCTATCAGCAAGTAACGGTTTTCCGGGTGCCGCTTTGCGTGTTGCAGCGTGGAGTCGGTGCGGCCACAGCCTATATCGATAACTAGTGGAGAATCGCTTTGGAATATTGAGCCGAAATCGAAGGGCGTCATGCTGTTTTCCAGACCATACCGGTGCCACGATTCACGCAGGACTTTTTTCTGTGCGACGCTGGTACGCCGTGTTCCGCGCCGAACGTAGCTGGGTATGCTGTTGGTTTGTAGAAAGTGTCTATCAGCCACCGCCAACAGCCTGGACGATTTCAACCTGGTCGTTGGGTCTTAGAAAGCATTTTTGATAATTTCCGCATGGGATGATTTGCCGGTTGACTGCCACGGCGAATCTCCCTGTCAGTTCAAGGCTCTCCAGCAGCCCGCTGATGTTGGTGGCTTCCGGCAGATTCCGATTTTGGCCATTCAGGAGTATTTTCATTGCCGGATAGTTTTGGGTTAGTCAAGATTAACGATCAGCCCTTCTTTGGCGATACTGCATTTCATTGTTGAAGCACGTTCCTTGATAATACGCAGACAGTCGGCATGTATATTTTTCACATCCTTGTCCGTACTGCCTGGATCGTGGTGAAAAAGGAAAAGTTGCTTTACGCCGGCGTCTATTGCCATATGAATGATATCTATGTAGCAGGAGTGTCCCCAGCCCCGCTTCTTCTCATATTCTTCCGGAGTGTATTGGGCATCGTGTATCAGAATATCAGCATTGCGGATTCCACGCAGCTCGACCTGATATTCCTCCTGCTGCATATTGCGAAGCAGGGCGCGTTCTTCCTTGTCATATTCATCCCACTCTGCATGATCCTGTTTCGATAGTATATGCACACACTCATTGTCGGACACATAGACGATGAGCTTGTTATTTACACGGACCCGGTAACCGTAAGTTTGTCCTGGGTGGTGGACGCCGAAGCGACTAATGGAGTAGAGGGAACCCGAGATGACCAGTTCATCCGGATTCATGTACGAAATGTCCGCCATCCAGCTTTCTGTGCCTACCGGGAAATACGGGCTTTGCATTTGCGATTTTAGAGTGTGTTTTATCTCATCTCTGGTCCTGCCGGGCCCAAAGAAATTGATCTTCCAGTCTGGTAGGAAGGCGGGAACAAAAAATGGCAGGCCGCAGATATGATCCCAGTGATAGTGGGTCAGCATGATAAGCAAATCCCGGGTTTTTCCATCTTCCACCAGCTTTTGCCCAAGAGGGATAATGCCTGTGCCCGCATCGAATATCAGGATGTTTCCGTTCGCAAACACCTCAACACAGGAAGTGTTCCCGCCAACACCGAGATGCGTTTTCATGGGCGAGGCATGGGAACCGCGAACGCCCCAGAAACGGATGTAGCTTTTGTGTTTCATGTCAACCCGGGCAATCGGTTGCTGGAAAGCCGACTATTCCTCCTCCAGATTGATGTATTTCTCTATGACTTCCGTTAGCTTGTCGGAAGGAACCGGTTTGATCAAAAATTCCTGCACATTTAATTCAATCGCTATGCGCCGGTTTTGCATGTAGTCGGTGGCCGATATCATTATGATCGAGGTCGATTGGTGGAGTTCATGTCGGCGCAGATACTCGATAAATGTAAAACCGTCGATATCAGGCAATAAGCTGTCCATGAACAGGATGGATGGCTTATGCACATCAAGACATTTTTTGGAATCAGCCGCGGTCTGGAAATACTTGTACTCAATTTCCCGGTCGATCTTTTTCAGGATGGAGTTGAACTGTATATTGACGTAGCGATTGTCGTCAACAAGTACAATGGATTTGGTTGTCTGTTCCACTCTCCTTACTCCCCTTGCGGTTTGGTAGTACAATCAAGTTGATTTTCCCTTCTTCCTCGTGTCATATCTTGCTGGACCGTATCTGCCATCTTGGAGCATGTAATGTGTCCATGTCACTAAGACATCACTAAATCGTATAAAGTTTATTGTTGTACAGAATGAAATCCAATGCGCTATATTACCGTGTACACTGTATTTGTTACCATTCATTATATATAAACACCGCTCAAGAGGTACATAAACGACAGTGTGGCAGTACCTGAATAGGTATTTATTGTTGTGATCACTCCTGTGGATGGCATAATGGAATGGAATACAGCGGGTGTAGTTCAATGGTAGAACATTGGCTTCCCAAGCCAGTAACGTGGGTTCGATTCCCATCACCCGCTCCAGTCCCTTCCCCCGGGATCTAGTTTGTTACATTCGATTGCAGACGGAGTAACAGGTAGTCTGTATTGCTTTCGACCAGCTTGCGTCGCGTTTCAACAAGCTCGCTTCGGGTCTGGAGCGGTCCAATACGAACTCGATAATGCACTTCTTGCCCGTCAATCACAACACGTTGAATATCCGCATTGATATCAAGTAATACGAGCCGGGTACGAAGTTCCTCGGCAGCATCCAGAGACCGGAATGAGCCTGCCTGTAGAATCAGATCGTTGCCGTCTGTACTGGCAGTACTGCCAGTTGGGGAATCAACGAGTTTTTCGGGGATTATCTGCTCCGTCAATTCGGAGATGTCCACCTCTTTTTCAGATAGCAGGTGGTAGAATTCAAACTGCACGGCAGGGGGATGCCCGTTGGTATCGGCAGGTGTTTCAGTGGAGATATGCTGCCTGGCATCGTCAGATGCAGGGGATAGAGAAAGATTTGGCAAAACCAGCATTCCCCCGATTCCGGTTACCAGCCCAAGAAGAAAAACTCCAAGTTTGCCAGAGTGACGGCCACGTGCCCGTTTTGTCCGGTCATGGTAGTTTTGTTGGGGTAGATACATTACATTTCTTTTGGTGCGTTGACGCCGAGTAGTGAGAGACCGTTTTTGAAGATTTCCTTACAGGCACAGACCAGATTTATCCGGGCATGCATTTTTTCAGCGTCATCGCTTATGAATTTGTGATCGTTATAGTAGCTGTGAAAATCATTGGCCAGATCGCGTAGGAAGTAGACCAGTTGATGCGGTTCCCGGTTCAGTGTCGCGGACTCTATGGTGTCGGGATAGTATGCTAACCGAGATAGCAGTTTCTGTTCCACTGGTGTGTTCAGTGCCAGCAGGGCTTCGGTGTTTTTAGCTACACGGAATGTTTTTCCATGAGTGTGTAGTTTGCGCAGGACACTGCATATGCGGGCATGCGCGTATTGAATGTAGTAGACAGGGTTTTCGTTCGATTTGGATTTTGCCAGTTCCAGATCGAAGTCCAGATGTTGCTCGTGGCTACGCATCGAGTAGAACAGTCTCGCGGCATCAGTGCCGATCTCCGCTTCAAGATCGGACAGTGTGACATATTGTCCGGTACGAGTGGACATGCTCAGCTTCTCGTTCCCGCGATACAGAGTGGCGAATTGCACCAGAAGTATTTCCAATTTCCCCTGATCATGACCAAGGGCCTTCAGGGTGCCGTGCAGTCTGGAAACGTAGCCATGATGATCGGCCCCCCATATATTGATCAGGTGATCGTAGCCACGCGCCATCTTTAGTAGATGGTAGGCGACATCGCTGGCGAAGTAGGTTTTTTCGCCGTTTCCGCGCATAAGTACTCGATCCTTCTTATCGCCAAAACGGCTTGCTCGAAACCACAACGCACCATCCTTGCGATAACTCAGCCCCATCTCCTGCAAACGGGAAAATACATCATCTATCAGCGCGTGTTCCAGCGAACGTTCGGAAAACCAGCTTTGATACTCGACCCGAAATTGCTTCAGATCCGATTTTATCCAGTCGAGAACATGGTTCAGGCTGATGTCAAGCACACGCATATAATCGCACTCGTCCAGGCTGTCTTTGGTGTGTTCTATGATTCGATCCAGTTTTTTTTCGGGGTCGCTAATGGAGAAAAGCGTGGCGGAAACGGGTCGGACCAGGGCTTCACCATGGATGTCGTATAGTTGCCTGGCGATGCGCTTTATATACTCTCCCTGATAGGCCTGTTCCGGGAAAGCGAGCGTTTGACCGCTGTGTTCCAGGTATCTCAGCCAGACGCTCACCGTCAGGATGTCCATTTGGCGACCCGTGTCATTTACGTAGTATTCGCAATCTACGTGGTATCCGGTCTTGCGCAGCAGGTTGGCGAGAGCAGATCCCAGGGCGGCGCCGCGGCCATGCCCTACATGCAGTGGCCCGGTCGGATTTGCGGAGACGAACTCGAGCAGGATCTTCTTTCCCGAGCCGATATCCGAATCGCCGTAACACTGTTTCTGATGCAGTACATCCAGTACGGTAGCAAGTCTGGCATGGTCGGACAGAAAGAAATTGACAAAGCCGTTGCCGGCGAGCTCGACCCGGTCCAGTGCCGGGTCGTCTGGAAAAAGCTCGACGATTCGGGAGGCAAGCCCGCGTGGGTCCAATGTCGAGAAGCGGGCCAACACCAGCGCGGCATTGGTGCAGAGGTCACCATGTGCCGTGTTCCGACTGTATTCAAAGCGGAGGCCGGGATGTGTGATCTGTGACAGGATTTTTTCATCCTGTAGTCTTCTGAGGGTATCGTCCAGAAGCGGTTTGATCTTTTTCTTCATGCCATGCGAGGTTTCTCCCGGACCGGACAGCCCAACTTCCGGTCGGGGACTGTTCTTATCGGCCTGGCGCCTGTTCTGGCACTGTGCCCGGGACAAGTGGGATCATTTGATTACAGTCAATCCAAGGCTTTCCCATGCCTGCATTCCTCCCCGATACCATTTCAATCGTTCGGCGGGGTAGCCAAGCCGCAGCAGGGTTTTGATATTTGCAGGCGATTGTCCGCACCAGGGGCCATTACAGAACAGCACCAGTGTCCTGGCATTGGAAAAATCCCACAGCCCCTCCAATAATTTGACGCCGAAACGCTGTTCCATGATGTCCGCTACCGAGAACGGGTCTGCACCGGCTTCGGTTTTCAGTATCGTCCAGGGGATGTTCACCGAACCGGGTATGGTCCCGCGTTCTACCCAGTCCGGTGTGCGTGAATCGATCACCATAATGCTGTCGTCCCCGGTTGCGATGCGTTTCAGATAATCGAGCAATTCAAGCTCGGCTATCGTCTCTACATAGGGTGTGAGCCGCTGTGGCTGGATACAGAACGGAGGACAGGCCCGGGAAGTAAGCGAATAGCGCGAACTGATCCGGTTCTGTTGATCCTGATTGCGTTGGATCAGGACATGTTTCCCCTGATGGATGACCTCGATATGTTCCAGTTGCGGGGTTATTTTGACCTTGAGGTCGCCGTCTTCCGCTGTGCAGGGGAGGCATTCCAAAAGTATCAACAGACCCAGGAGTGGTGTCGCCTTGTGGCATCTGCTCAGGACTGCGGGTCGGGATATTCTGCAATGCATGACTAGAGCATCTCCTGGGGATCGATATCGATTGACAGGAACAGTCCGGACGGTTTTTTCATGCTGTCAAGACAGCCCAGCCAGTCATCCAGTGCCAGATGCAAATTCCGTCGTTTTTCAGCCTGTATCAGGATATGTCTGCGGTAGTACCCGGAGTGTTTTTCAATCTGGGGAGTCAGTGGGCCAAAGGAATCGATATTTCTTTGCTGTAAACCGGAGAGTTGCTTGAAAGCCTCTTTCATAAACCGCTCCAGTTTGTTCTGATCCTTTGCCCTGCCGCGTAACAGTGCATGATAGCTTAGTGGTGGAAGATGCGCCAATTTGCGTTGTTGGTAAAGTGCCCGTGATGCGTTTGCGTAGCCGGAAAGTAACAGGGTGCGCAGTACAGGGTGGCCCGGATGGTTGGTCTGTATGAGGATCTTCCCAGGCTTTAGCCCGCGTCCGCTGCGACCACTGACTTGCACCAATAGTTGCGCCAGGCGTTCCTCTGCACGGTAATCAGTGCCATACAGACCAAAATCGGCATCCAGTACCCCGACCAGGGTAATGTTCGGGAAATGGTGACCCTTGGCCAGCATCTGTGTCCCGACGATGATATCGCTTTCATGGTCGCTGATTTTTTGTATCATCGCTCGGAGTTTTGCAGTGGAATTGGCGGTGTCGCTGTCGAAACGCAGAACTTTCTGTTCCGGGAAAATTTTGGCAAGTGCCTGGGTAATGCGTTCGGTGCCATGGCCGACATGATCCAGAGCCGATTGGCCACACTGCGGACAGCCTGTTGGTATTTTCCTGTGCGAATTGCAGCGATGGCAGAGAAGGCAGTTTTTCTCCTTGTGAAAGGTATAGCTGTAGTTGCAGCGCGGACAACTGAATGTGTGATCACAGTTATGACAGACCACCCGGGTTGCATAGCCACGACGGTTTTTGATTAACAGCACTTGATTGCCGAACTCGAGTTCTTTTTTCATCTGCTCAAGCAGTTGATGCGAAAACACGCCATTCATTGCCTGTGTGCGCAGATCCAGCAGACTGACTGTGGCAGGCTTTGCGGCGCCGGCGCGCTGAGTCAGGGAAAGATGGTGGTATTTTTTGATCTTTGCGTTATGTAGCGATTCCAGCGACGGTGTTGCGGAACCTAGCAGGATGGGTACCCCATCCTGTTTTGCTCGTGCCAGTGCCATATCCCGGGCAGAATACAATAGACCGTCCTGCTGTTTGTATGAGGTGTCATGCTCTTCGTCAACGATATAGAGCCCGGGTTTTGCCAGAGGGAGCCATATCGCGGATCGGGTGCCGATGATGATCCGAGCCTGGCCGGAACGTGAATGTTCCCACACCACAAGGCGTTGTTTAGGGCTTAGTCCGGAGTGGAAAGCCAGAATCTCAATGGAGAAATATGCCTGGAACCGTTCCAGCATTTGCGGGGTGAGTGCAATTTCAGGCAATAGAACCAGGCTTTGGCCGCCGTGGGCACACAGTTGTTCAATGACTCGGAGATAGACCTCGGTCTTCCCGCTTCCGGTGACTCCATCCAGTAAAAAGGCGGAAAATCCATCGGCCCGCTGTTCAATGGTTGTGACTGCGAGTTTTTGCTCGGCATTCAACTGGAATCGGGTTCCTTTGGTTGTCAGTGGAGTGTCGGGTGCCGCCGGTAGTTGTCGTAGTTGATATCCGGGCCGTTTAGTCGCAGCAGGCAAGGCCTGGAATATCACCTCGCCCAAGGCATGATGGTAGTAGTTGCTTGCCCATTTCAGCAGTTTCAGGTGGGCACTGTCCAGCAGAGGGGCCGTGTCCAGAATGCGGGAGATGTGCCGCAGCTTGTCAATGGGCACCGTGCTGTTTTCGCTCAGTTCCAGCAGGACCCCGACGCGTGATCGCTCGCAGAAAGGCACCTCAACACGCATTCCAGGGAGCAGTTCCGCCGTCTTCGTGTCGGCGGGGGGGAGATAATCAAAATGGGTGCGCAAGGGCACATCCAGGGCCACCTGTGCGTATTTCATATCGTTATGATGAGGGGCTTGAAGGCTCTAAAACAGAGACTCTTCGAACCCGGTGGCGGGCTGTTCGTCCGAAGAAGGGCTTGCATATGGCGCCGCATCTTCGCTGGGTGGCGGATTGTCTGCTCTGAATATTTCGAAGAGCACACGTGCGTCTCCGGATTTCGCCAGTTTTCCAGTATCCGCATTGATCTTTACGTTGACCAGCCCCACTGGCCGTGGCATGATTTCCTCCGGAGTGCCATGTAGCGCGGTTTCCATGAACCGGATCCACATGGGGAGGGCGGCTCGGGCCCCGGTCTCGCGTCTTCCAAGGACCTGATTTTCATCAAACCCGACCCAGACGACCGTTGCTATTCTGGCGTTATAACCGGCAAACCAGGCATCGCGCTGTTGATTCGTTGTTCCCGTTTTCCCGGACAAGTCACCGCGTCCGAGTACCAATGCCTTGCGTCCGGTGCCATATTTGATTACGTCCCGGGTGATGGAGTTGATGATGTACGCATTGCGCGGATCCACTGTCTGCGGGGCGGGATTGGACGCTGGATTGTAAATATTGGATACACCGGGGTATTGCGTTGTCCGTGCACTGTGCGATTGCTGTGTGAGCAGGCTTGGGTCGTGTGGCTTCCCGGGCTTGCAGTCTCTGCATACCGTGGCCGGATTTGCCTCGAAAATCAATTCGCCATCCTGCGTGGCAACCTTTTCAATGAACCAGGGTTCGATCAGGTATCCACCGTTGGCCAGTACACTATATGCTCTGGTCAATTCCCACGATGTGAGATCCGCGCTGCCCAGCGCCAGTGATAGACTGCGAGGAAAGTTCCGACTATCGAAACCGAACCGTTCCAGGTGTTCAAGGGTGCCTTGGACGCCGATTTCGTTGAGTAAGCGGATGGATACCAGGTTGCGGGACTTGATCAGTGCCTCGCGCAGCCGGGTGGGGCCATAGAATTTTTCCGAATAATTTTGTGGACGCCATGCGATCCGGGCGTCATCGTGTTTTACTATGGGGGCGTCGTTAATGATTGAAGCGGCTGACTTTCCCATCTCCAGCGCAGCGGAGTAAATGAAGGGTTTGAAGCTGGAGCCGGGTTGACGCATTGCTTGTGTGACACGATTGAACTTGCTTTGGTGGTAATCGTAGCCGCCGACCAGTGCGAGCACAGCGCCATTATTGACATCCAGACTTAGCAGACTGCCCTGGACTTCCGGGATCTGTGTCAACTCGAGTATCCCATCGACATTGTCCCGCACGCGGATCAATGCGCCTGGTTTGAGTATGTCCGTGGCCCGTTCCGGCTGCGCCGCAGTCCGGTCAACAGCAATATAGGGACGAGCCCATTTCATTCCTTCCCAGGGCAGGTTTCTGAAGCCTTGCCTGGAGACAAACACGGTTGCCGAACGTTCATTCACCGCCGACACCAGGGCTGGGTAGGTATCCGCGATTTGCTCCCAGGGTTCCAGCAGAGATTGCCAGGTATCGGGGTCCGTGTTTAGTGGAAGTTCCAGATGGGACTCTGCGCCCCGATAACCATGACGCCTGTCGTACTCATACAGACTTTCCCGTATCGCGTTGTTTGCCGCCTGCTGGTGTTTGTCCCGGATGGTGGTAGTAACGACAAACCCATCGGTATAGATGCGTTCCCCGAACCTTTCCAATAGTCGCTGACGAACCATTTCCGCCATGTACGGGCTGTCCAGTTCGGTTGGGGTGCCATGCAGCCGGGCGATCAATTTTGCATCAAGGGCTTGTTGGTACCGCGTCTGGTCGATAAATCCATTTTCCAACATTCTACGCAGGACGTAGTTGCGTCTTTTTATCGCAGAGGCAGGATCGGTGATCGGATTGTTTCTGGAAGGAAGCTGTAACAGGCCGGCGAGCATTGCCATTTGCGGCAATTCCAGCTCATGGATTGATATTCCATAGTAGACATGAGCCGCGGCGGTGATCCCGTATGCACGTTGTCCGAAGTAAACCTTGTTCAGATAAAGTTCCATGATCTGATCCTTGGTCAGTACGTTTTCGATCTTCAGTGCGAGGATGATCTCACGCAGTTTCCGGACGTAGGATTTTTTGCGGGACAGGAAATAGTTTCTTGCTACCTGCATCGTGATTGTGCTGCCACCCTGTGTCTTTGCGCCGGTACTGGCCAATGACCACGCCGCACGCAGAAGCCCATGCCAGTCCACTCCGGGATGCTCATAAAAGCGATCGTCCTCGGCGGCGATGAATGCGTGCACCAGTGGTCGTGGAATGTCGCGCATGGCGACCGCCGTGCGTCGCAGCTCTCCAAACTCCGCGATCAGACTTCCGTCATTGCTGTATACCCGCAATGGGATTTCGAGCTGCACTTCATCCAGGTTGTCAATATCTGGCAGTGAAGGATTGATGAAGATGAAGATGAACCCGAAAAAGATCACGCAGAGCGTGAAGAAAGACAGCAGCAAGTTGAAACTGAACCTCAGCATATAGTGTGTATCGGGGTGAAAGATACCATATATGGTTTTCTTGGTACCGTAGTTAAGGTATTAAAATATAATCAAAAAACCCGTAAAAAACGATTGATTTATAACTTTTTATTTCTTATAGTAGCGCACACTAAACAGAGCGGGCCGAGTGTCTTTATATAGGTATTAGGTTTTGGCACTGGCCACAATGCAAGCCGAACAGGAGGAATAGTCAACCGTGTATCTGTTCAAAAAAAAGGCAGTCCCTATGTTGGGCATAGATATCAGCGTCACTGCTGTCAAGCTGCTGGAGATTTCCAGTTCGAAAGACAGGTTCCAGGTTGAGAGCTATGCGGTCGAACCGCTGCCAGCCAACGCGATGTCGGAAAAGACTATAAACGATATTGATGCCGTTGGCGAGACCATATCCAAGGTGGTCAGGAAATCCAAAACCTCCCTGAGGAATGTTGCTGTCGCGGTGGCGGGCTCTGCGGTGATTACCAAGGTTATTACGCTTCCTGCAGGTCTTTCGGAGATCGAGATGGAAGACCAGATGCAGATTGAGGCGGATCAGCATATTCCCTTTCCGCTGGAAGAAGTGGCGATGGACTTTGAAGTGTTGGGTGAAGACCCTTCCGCACCAGAAGAACGTGTTGAGGTTATGTTGGCGGCGGCGCGCAATGATGTGGTAGACGGTTGTGTGGCTGCCGCGGAAATCGGTGGCCTGAAGGTCAAGGTGGTTGATATTGAGTCCTTTGCCATAGACAACTCGCTGGCATTCCAGATGGGAGCACAGGCGCATGACGGTATTATAGCGGTCGCGGATGTTGGTTCCACAATTACCTCATTCAGTGTCATGGAAAACTTGAAGACCATTTATTTCAGAGAACAGCCATTTGGTGGCATGCAGCTTACTCAGGAGATACAGGGGCGTTACGGACTGTCTTTTGAAGAGGCGGGTATTGCCAAAAAGCGCGGTGGCCTGCCGGACAACTATGAACCGGAGGTACTGCAACCGTTCAAGGAATCGATGGCACAGGAGATTGGTCGGGCACAGCAGTTTTTCTTTTCTTCCAGTGGTGTCAGCCACATTGATCAGTTGGTACTCGCGGGGGGCTGTGCCTCTATCCCGGGGGTTTTGCAAATGGTCCAGGAGAAGGTCGGTGTCCCGACGGTCCTTGCCAATCCGTTTCATAATATGACGGTGTCGTCAAAGGTTTCCATGGATGGAATAATCAAAGATGCCCCGGCTTTGATGGTTGCCTGTGGGCTAGCGCTGCGGGGGGCGGCAACATAAGATGTATGTTCTAGTATCCAATATCAATCTTACTGCGTGGCGTGAGGAGAGACGCAAGGAGCAGTTGAATGAATTCGTGACGGTGTTGGCAGTCGTTGCGGTAGTCGCTGTAATGATTTGGGGTGGTGTCCGTCTTTATTATGGGACCCTGATAAGCGTACAGAGTGAGCGTCTCCAATATGTGGATACCGAGATTGCCAAGCTGGAGAAAAAGATAGAGGAATTGAAAACGTTGCAAGAGGAGAAGGAACGTCTGCTGGCGCGTATTCGGGCGATTGAGGAATTGCAGGGCAAACGCCCAATGCCAGTCAAGATGCTTGATGAACTGGTCCGTGTGATGCCGGATAGTGCGTCCATCAGTTCTTTTTCGGAGAAGGAGGGCAGAATTTCGATCAAGGGTGTTGCAGAGTCCAATGCCAGCATCTCCTCATTGATGCGAGGCATTTCCGGTTCGGAAGTGATAACTGCTCCGGATCTTCGGGAAATTACCAAGGGGCTTGTCGACACCGAAAAACTTGGCAAAGGGAAAGCCATGCAGATTGTTGCATACAGTGAGCAGGCTGCCTCGAAGCCGGGCAACGTGGAGGTTAGCCAGTTTGAGTTGAATTTCTCGCTGGTGAGAGCTGAAGAAGATGACGAGGAGTTGGAATAATGAAGGCAATAAGTGAGGCGCAACCTGAATATCGGTCAATGTGGGTGAGTAAGAGATGAGCTTTGTAGATGATCTGAAGAATATTGACCCGAATAATCCGGGACTGTGGCCAGTACCGGTAAAGATTGCTGCATTCATCGCCACTTTCTGTGTGGTGCTGGCAGCAGGGTGGCATTTTGACATAACGAAGCGCATGGCCGATCTGGCGGCGCTGGTTGATCAGGAGTCGGAACGGCTCGATGTCCTGGGGCAAAAGCAGCATCGGGCTGCCAATTTGGAACCGCTGAGAAAGCAGTTGGCTGAGATGCAGCAGTCTTTCGGCGATATGGTGCGTCAGTTGCCGGACGATACCGAGGTTGCGGGTCTGTTGATCGATATATCGCAGACAGGCCTGGGCGCAGGTTTGGAGTTCAAGTTGTTCAGACCGGGCACTCTCGAAGACAGGGATTATTACCGTACACTCCCGATTGAGATAGAGGTATTGGGGAACTTTCATCAGTTCGGGGAGTTTGTCAGTGGACTGGTGGCGTTGCCCAGGATTGTCACGGTGCATGATTTGAATGTTTCCCGGTCGTCGGAAGCGGGTGAAGGGCGACTGATGATGAAGACCCTGGCCCGGACGTATCAGGCGACGGCGTCAGAAGCCGAGGAAGCCGAGGAAGCCGAGGTGACAGAGGGAGGATGATATGGGTAACAGGGTGTTGGCAGATCGGTAATTTTGGGTGGAGTTGCAATTATGAAAATTGACATTGGGTCTGTGGCGTTACTACTGACGGTATTGTTGATGCCGGTATTGAGTGGCTGTGTGTCGCGTGATATCAGCGACCTGCAGGCGAAGGTGGCTGAGGTACTTGCAAGCCCTCCGGGGCGCATTGACCCATTGCCGGAGATACAGTTTTATGAAGCCTATGCGTACCGTTCAAAAGAGCAAGGTGAAAAATCTCCGTTCGAATCCTATCTGATACAGAGGTTGGAGGCGTTGGCGGCTTCCCAGGAAAGCGAGGACCAGGGTCTTACCAGCGAACAGGAACAGGAGATTTTTCAACGCAACAAGGAAGATCTGGAACAGCATGATCTGGCGGCCGTCGATATGGTCGGATTATTGGAGGACGAGAGCGACATGTGGGCGATAGTGGCTGACCCTGACGGGGCCATACATCGGGTCACGATCGGAAACTATATAGGCAAGAACTTTGGCAAGATTACCGACATCCGGGAGGACAGTATCGTGCTAAGGGAAATTTTCAGGGACAGTTCCGGCCGTTGGCAGGAACGGGAAGCGAAGCTTGTGTTGCCGGAATGATCCGATGAGCCGAACGAACATTTTTGGGTGGTTAGTAGCAAGAAACCATGGTTTTGAGAGTTTTTAACAGGAGAAGCGGATTATGAACATCATCATCCCAAGACAGATCGCTTACGTACTGTGTTATGCAATGACGCTTTCTATGAGTACAGTCGTGATGGCTGCCAGCCTCGACAACATAGAGTATTCTGCATTGCCGGATGGCCAGATACAGGTGCAACTGCAGTTTTCTGAAGCGCTTCCCGGAGAGCCGACGCATTTCACTATCGATGACCCGGCGCGTATCGCAATGGACTTCCCTGAGGTCAGTTCCAGTCTGGAAGAGAAGACGCAGTATCTGAGGGTTGGTGTGGCAAACAGCGTTACTGTGGTGGAGGGAGATGGACGTACCCGGGTAGTGCTCAGTCTGGTGCGCGCCGTGCCGTACACGGTCGAGATAAATGGCAGCAACGTGTTTCTCAATTTGTCGGGCTCTGCGGCGATGATGTCTGCGGATACTGCCGATTACGTATTGCCGAGCGCGGGCGGTATTACGGATGTGGATTTCCAACGTGGTTCAGGCGGGGAAGGGCGTATCATGGTGCGCCTGTCGGATCCCTCGATTGCAGTCAACATGGTCAAACAGGGTGACACGATAACTCTCAACTTTGTCAATACGGAGCTCCCCATCAGGCTCGATCGGACTTTGGACGTTGTTGATTTTGCCACCCCGGTGAAGGAAGTGGACACCGCAATGGAGGGTAATAATACGGTGATGCGGATTACCCCGGTGAATGACAATTATGACCATGTGGCCTATCAGACCGACGATGTTTACATGATAGAACTCAAACCGCTGAGTGTTGCCGAGCGCGAGGAAAGGAAAAGGGAGAAGCAGCTTTTTGAGGGAGAACGTATTTCGCTCAATTTTCAGGATATAGAGGTCCGTGCCGTGTTGCAGTTGTTGGCTGATTTCAATCAGTTCAATCTGGTTGTCAGCGATACCGTATCCGGCTCTGTTACGCTGCGCCTGAAGAATGTGCCATGGGACCAAGCGCTGGACATTGTTCTGAAGACTCGCGGGCTGGGCATGAGAAAAACCGGTAATGTGGTTCTCGTGGCACCTCAGGAAGAACTGGCCAACCGGGAGCGGGTGGAGCTTGAGACGGAGCGTCAGATAGAGCAGCTTGCCCCGTTGCGTACCGAGTTTATTCGCATCAATTATGCCGATGCCTCCAATATGGCATCACTGATCGGCACCGTTGGTGGCGGTGGAGAGGGCGGAGCCGAAGGTGGTGGCAATAGTCTGCTTTCCGAGCGGGGCAATGTTTCCATAGACTCCAGGACCAACACGCTGATCATCCAGGATGTGGCGACCAGCATTGAGGCGATCCGGGAGTTGATCCTGGAATTGGATGTTCCGGTGCGTCAGGTGTTGATAGAGTCGCGCATAGTCAATGCGGACAACAAGTTTTCCAAGGACATCGGGGTACGTTTCGGTTATAGCAAGAGAACCGCTCTCGGGACCAAGAGAACGGGGCGTTTTGTGGCCTTTGGTGGCAGTGAGAACGGCGTGTACCAGTTTGGCGATTCGGAGGACGGAGAGATCACCGCGTTCGGTTCCGAAGAGGGCAGGGAGAATCTGCTGGTTGACCTGCCGGCCCTGGCGAATGGTGCGTCTGCCACCCTGGCGCTGGGTAAAATTGGCTCTTACCTGCTTCAGCTTGAGTTGTCCGCCCTCATCGCCGAGGGGCGTGGCGAAGAGATAGCAAGTCCACGGGTCATTACCGCGGACAAGACGGAGGCGGTGATCGAGTCGGGTTCGCAGGTGCCCTACCAGGAGGCCACGTCGAGTGGGGCAACGACTGTGTCATTCAAGGATGCCACACTGCGTCTGACGGTAACCCCGCAGATTACCCCGGATGACAAGGTACTGATGGATCTGCAGGTCAACCAGGACCTGATCTCCAGTGTCCGTGTCAATGGTGTGCCTGCGATTGATACCAAGAGCGTTTCTTCCCAGGTGTTGGTTGATAACGGCGAGACAGTCGTACTCGGCGGGATATATGAGCAGACCGACAGGACCAATGTGGACAGGGTGCCGTTTTTCAGTGAACTCCCGTATGTGGATTTTCTGTTCAAGCGTTCCAAGAAGACCCTGGATAAAGAGGAACTGCTGATATTTGTCACCCCGAAAATCCTTTGGGATGAATTGAATATCTAAGCCAGTCGTATTTTGATCCATACCCTGGGGTTGTTCCCGTGTCCAGGCGTCTGAGACGGGTCTGTCCAGGTAGTCTACTCCCTTATGGGCATGGCCGCCCTGGCGCAAGCCGTTTGCCGAGACGGGGCTGTACGGCTGTATCATGCTCCTGCATGCCTGATACCCGCCGCTTCTGTCACTAAGAGGGCACGGTGAAGACAGTCCCGTGCAGGAGCGTGAAGGGACTGCTTCGCTGCCATGAGCCATGAGAACATATTTCTGGTAGGTGCAATGGGTTCGGGGAAGACCACCATCGGCAAGGCGTTGGCACTGCGATCGAAGAAGACGTTTCACGACAGTGACTGGGAGATCAGGCAGCGTACCGGTGCGGATATCAGCCTGATCTTTGATGTGGAGGGAGAAGCCGGATTTCGCAGGCGGGAAAAGGATGTTGTGCGGGAGATAACGGCGCTGAAGGATATTGTTTTTGCCACTGGCGGGGGGTGTGTACTGGACCGGGACAACCGTCGGCTGCTTGCGGAAAAAGGCTTTGTGATCTATCTGCGTGCCACGATTGACGTTCTCTGGGAGCGCTTGCGTCATGGTGGAGGCAGGCCTTTGTTGGATGCGTCGACGGAGCCTCGGGAGGTGCTCGATACCCTGTTGAAGCACAGGGGACCTTTATACGAGGAGGTTGCCGACCACATCATCGATATAGAACACCGGTCCATGGAAAAAATCGTCTCTGAAGCATATGACTGCTATTCAACGCGGTGAGGACGCTCAAGGTACAGCTTGGTGAAAGGAGCTATCCGATCCATATCGGCGCGGGAGTGCTTGGCCGGCCCGAACTGTTTTCCCCGGTATTGCGTGGCAGACAGGTGTTGATCGTCAGCAATGAAACGGTTGCCCCGTTATTCCTGCCTGCGGTGCGGGATGATTTCCCCGCCGGGTTTGAACTCCAGGCACATGTCATCCCGGATGGTGAGCGTTACAAGACACTGGGTCAGGCAGAGGCGATTTTTTCCACGTTGATGGACCATGGTTTTGGCCGGGACTGTTGTATTGTCGCGCTGGGCGGAGGCGTTGTTGGCGACGTGGCAGGCTTTGTCGCGGCCTGCTATCAGCGTGGCGTGGACTTCATTCAGATGCCGACCACGCTACTGGCACAGGTTGACTCCGCCATAGGCGGCAAGACGGCGGTGAATCACCCGTTGGGCAAAAACATGATCGGCTGTTTTCATCAACCGGTCGCCGTCGTCGCGGACACGGCCGCGTTGCGCAGCCTGCCCGATCGGCAATTCAGTTCCGGAATGGCGGAAGTCATAAAGTATGGACTGATCCGTGACGCGGAGTTTTTTTTCTGGCTGGAACAGAATATGGAGCCGTTGTTACGGCGTGAGCCAGAGAAACTGGAATACGCCATCGAACGTTGTTGCCTGAACAAGGCGTCGGTGGTCGCGCAGGATGAACGGGAGCAGGGAATGCGTGCGTTGTTGAATTTGGGACACACCTTTGGTCATGCCATTGAAGCCGCATTGCACTATGAACACTGGTTGCACGGGGAGGCGGTGGCCTGTGGCATGGTGATGGCGGCGCATATGTCGGTGCTGTGCGGTCACCTGTCCGTGTCCGACAAGCAGAGGATACAACACCTGCTGTCACAGGCCCATCTTCCTGTGGCGTTGCCTGCCGAACTGGGTCTGGAGGCGCAACAGTTGCTGTCCTTCATGCAGTTGGACAAGAAGGTCCGGGGCAAGACCATCACGCTGGTTTTGCTGGATGCGATCGGCAAATCCCGCGTCACAAGAGATTATGACCCCGGACTGTTGATGGAGACGCTGCGGACATTCTGTTCCCGGGCGTAATCGCTCTGCCTGCGGGCCGGTTTCAACCGGGGCTGTGGCACCAACTGGCTGAATAGAAAGCGGATTTCCGTGCGGCGCTTGCAGATTAGGTATCGACACGGACGGTAGTATCGGATACAATTAACGGTCACGCCGCAGCAAAATCGCGTCTTTATGAGTAAACTCCCAAGTGATCATGGCCTGTATAGCCCGACCCTGGAGCATGACTCCTGTGGGGTTGGCTTTGTAGTCAATATAAAGGGAGTACGTTCGCACGGGATCGTTGAAAATGCGTTGACCATCCTGAAGAATCTTCTGCATCGGGGCGCGTGTGGTTGCGAGACCAACACAGGGGATGGTGTTGGCATCCTTATCCAGAAACCCGACAGGTTTTTTCAGCGGGTTTGTTCCGATGCGGGGTTCGGTCTGCCAGCCAGCCCGGATTACGGGGCAGGCCTGGTTTTTCTTCCGGTGGATGTCGCGCAGGCCCAGCGCTGTGAGGAGGAGTTCTCACGCATCATTGCTGAAGAGGGGCAAAGCCTGTTGGGATGGCGTACCCTCTGTGTGGATGACAGCATGTTGGGTGCCACGGCAAAGCGCTGCAGGCCGGCCATTCGGCAAGTGTTTATAGGCAGGCAGACGGGTCTTGATGTGCCGGCCTTCGAGCGCAAGCTCTATGTGATACGCAAACGCATCGAGCATGTGGTGCTCCATTCGGACATGCCGGATCGGCATGATTTCCATATCTGTTCGCTGTCTGGCCGCACCTTTGTTTACAAAGGGATGTTGACTGGAACGCAGATCGAACCGATGTTTCCCGAGCTGCTGGAAGCGGACATGGAATCCGCGCTGGCTTTGGTACACCAGCGTTTCTCCACCAACACATTGCCATCATGGAGGCTTGCGCAGCCATTCCGTTTTGTCGCGCACAATGGAGAGATCAACACGGTATGTGGAAACAGGCACTGGATGCGGACCCGGGAAGCCATATGTCAATCCGAATTGTTCGGGGAGGATATGCAAAAGCTGTTTCCGATAGTGTTCCCGGACAATAGCGATTCTGCCACGTTTGACAACGTGCTGGAATTTCTGCATATGACGGGCAGACCGTTGCCGCATGCCATTATGATGATGATCCCGGAGGCGTGGTTTGGCCATGAAACCATGGATGATAAATGCAGGGCGTTTTATGAATATCATGCCTGTCTGATGGAACCGTGGGACGGTCCTGCGTCCATCGCTTTTACCGATGGGGAACTCATAGGCGCGGTACTGGATCGCAATGGGCTGCGGCCGTCGCGTTACTATGTGACCAGGGATGACATGGTGATCATGGCCTCGGAGGTTGGTGTGCTCGAGGTTGCCCCGGAAGATGTGAAGTGCAAGGAACGTTTGCATCCCGGACGGATTTTCATGGTGGATACCGTGCAGGGACGCATCATCGATGACAGCGAGATCAAGCAGCGGTTCATAGGGGCGAAGGATTGGCGGCGATGGCTGGATGAAAATCTGTTGCCTATAGACAGGCTTCCGGTCCCACGCCAGATCCATGGCACCGAACCTGAGACCTTGAGACAGCGGCAGATTGCGTTCGGCTATACGCAGGAGGTATTGCGCGTTATTCTTGCCCCGATGGTGGCAAAGGGCGTGGAGCCGATCGGATCGATGGGAATGGATACCGCCCTGGCTGTTTTGTCCAGGCGCTCACGTATGCTGTATGACTATTTCAAGCAGCTCTTTGCCCAGGTTACCAATCCTCCGCTGGACGGTATTCGTGAGAAACTGGTAACCCAGGTGTCTGTCACCATTGGTCCGGAGCGCAATCTGCTGTATGCGGAACCGGAAAGTTGCCGCAGGATACGCCTGGATTTTCCGATACTGGATAATCGGGAACTGGCCATGCTGCGTGACATGGATATGCCGGGTTTCAAGGCAAAGCTGTTGCCAATACTGTTTCCGGCGCGGCAGGGCGGCATGCAGGCTGCGCTGGACTCCCTGTTTGAGGCGGCGGACGCGGCGATCACGGCAGGCCATACCTATCTGATACTGTCGGATCGCGGGGTGGGGAAAGATCAGGCGGCGATCCCCGCGTTACTGGCCGTCTCCGGACTACACCATCATTTGATTCGCCAGCGCACGCGCACCCGGGTTGGCCTGGTACTGGAATCTGCCGAACCCTGTGAGGTACATCATTTCGCGACGCTGATAGGCTATGGTCTGGGTGCCGTCAATCCCTATCTGGCGTTTGAATCGATAGATGATCTGATTGGCAGGGGACTGCTTGAAGGGTGCAATTATCAGCAGGCGGTAAGCAACTACGTTCAGGCGGTCAACAAGGGACTGATCAAGGTCATGTCAAAGATGGGAATATCCACCGTGCAGTCATATTGTGGCGCACAGATATTTGAGGCGATTGGCCTGCACCGTAGTGTGATAGATCGGTATTTTACCGGGACCGTGTCGCGTATCGGTGGCATAGATATCGAAGGCATCGAACGCGAGACCCTGGTGCGACACGAAAAGGCTTTTGCGGAACAGTCTGCACCGGCCGAGTTGGAATCGGGTGGTGAATACCAGTGGCGCAGGGATGGTGAATACCATTTGTTCAATCCACACACGGTATTCAAATTGCAACATGCCACGCGTTCTGGCCAGTACGGGATATTCAAGGAATATACCGCACTGGTGGATGAGCAGAGCGAGAATATGGCGACGCTGCGCGGGCTGTTCGAGTTTGCACAGACACGCGAAGCGATACCATTGGATCAGGTGGAGCCGATAGAGAACATAATGCGCCGTTTTTCGACCGGGGCCATGTCCTACGGGTCAATCAGCAGGCAGGCGCACGAAACGCTGGCGATAGCCATGAATCGTATCGGAGGTAAATCCAATACGGGTGAAGGGGGAGAGGATGCGCAGCGGTATGTGCCGGACGAGAACGGTGACTTGCGCCGGAGTGCGATCAAGCAGGTCGCTTCCGGTCGTTTTGGTGTGACCAGCGAGTATCTGACCAACGCGGATGATATACAGATCAAGATGGCACAGGGGGCCAAGCCCGGAGAAGGGGGGCAGCTTCCTGGCACGAAGGTATATCCCTGGATCGCCAAGGTGCGTCACTCTACCGCGGGTGTGGGATTGATTTCCCCGCCGCCACACCATGACATTTATTCCATCGAGGATCTGGCCCAGTTGATACACGACCTGAAAAATGCCAACCCCGAGGCGCGAGTACATGTGAAACTCGTTGCCGAGGCCGGGGTTGGAACGGTGGCGGCGGGCGTTGCCAAGGCCCACGCGGATGTGGTGCTTATTTCCGGCTATGACGGAGGCACGGGCGCGTCTCCGCTGAGCTCGCTGAAGCATGCGGGTCTGCCCTGGGAGCTCGGGCTTGCCGAGACGCAGCAGGTGCTGGTGAGGAACAAGCTCAGGGATCGTATAGTGGTGCAGACCGATGGACAATTGAAGACGGGTCGTGATGTGGTCATTGCCGCGTTGCTTGGGGCCGAGGAATATGGCTTTGCCACGGCCCCGCTGGTGGTCATGGGTTGCATAATGATGCGCGTTTGCCATCTGAACACCTGTCCGGTGGGGGTGGCGACACAGAATCCGGAGTTGGTGAAGAAATTCTCGGGCCAGCCCGAGTTTGTTGAGAACTTCTTTCGTTATATCGCGGAAGAGGTCAGGGAATACATGGCGCGTCTGGGATTTCGCTGCATGGACGAGATGATCGGTCAGGCGGACAGTTTGTGTACCCGCAACGCGATAACTTACTGGAAGGAGAAGGGGCTGGACTTTTCCGCCATCCTGCAACCGATGGAGGCCGAACCGGGAGTCGGCGTATACTGTCAGCGCGAGCAGGATCACGGTTTGGAACAGTCGCTGGATATGACAACCATCCTGCCGTTGTGCGAGGACGCGCTGGAGAAGGCCGAGCCGGTTGACATCATCCTGCCGATTGCCAATACCGATCGCACGGTTGGCACCATACTCGGGCACCATGTTACCCGCCGTTACGGTGGTGAAGGTTTGCCGGACGACACGATCAATATCCATTTCAATGGTTCGGCCGGCATGAGTTTCGGCGCGTTCATCCCGCGGGGGATCAGCCTGACCCTGGAGGGTGATGCCAATGACTATATTGGCAAGGGGCTGTCAGGCGGAAAGATCATCGTGTGTCCGCCGAGACACGCGCTGTTCACGCCGGAAGAGAACATCCTGATTGGCAATGTGGCACTGTACGGTGCGACTCGGGGCGAGGCGTATTTTCGTGGTGTGGCCGGGGAGCGTTTTTGTGTGCGTAACAGCGGGGCACATGCGGTGGTGGAAGGGGTTGGCGATCATGGCTGTGAGTATATGACCGGAGGGAGGGTGGTCATACTCAGCCGCCCGGGACGGAATTTTGCCGCGGGGATGTCTGGCGGCATCGCCTATGTGTTGGACCCCGATGGCAGTTTCCCGGTGCATTGCAATCAGGAGATGGTCGGCTTGGAGCCGGTGAGCGCGGATGAAGATGTGGAATTGCTCAAGAGTATGTTACAGCGTCATCTCACGTATACCAACAGCAGTGTTGCGAAGCGTCTGCTGGACAACTGGCCCGCCGCGCTGGATCAGTTTGTAAAGGTTATGCCGCATGACTACAGACGGGTGTTGGAGGCGGTGCAGACGGCGCGTGCGCGGGGCATTTCCGAGGAGGAGGCGATGATGGAAGCTGCGCATGGCTAAGGTTACCGGCTTTCTCGAATTCCCGCGACAGCCGCAGCCGTACCGGCCGGTCGATACGCGGCTCAAGGACTGGAACGAGGTGATGCGGCGTTGGGAAGACGCCGAACTGAACAGGCAGGCGGCGAGGTGTATGGATTGTGGCATCCCGTTTTGTCATCAGGGTTGTCCATTGGGCAATCTGATCCCGGACTGGAATGATCTGGTCTGGCGCGGACGCTGGAAGGAAGCGATCTCGCGCCTTCATGCGACCAATAATTTCCCCGAGTTTACCGGTGTCCTCTGCCCGGCCCCTTGCGAGGGTTCCTGCGTGCTGGACATCAATGACAAGCCGGTCAATATCAAGGCGGTGGAACTGGCGATTATCGACCATGCCTGGGAACAGGACTGGGTCGTGCCGCAACCGGCGGCGTCGCGGACGGGGAAAACGGTGGCCATCATTGGCTCCGGGCCTGCGGGTCTGGCGGCCGCACAGCAGTTGGCGCGGGCAGGGCATCAGGTTAGCGTGTTCGAGCGTGCGGACCGGATCGGCGGGCTGTTACGCTATGGCATACCGGAGTTCAAGATGGAAAAGCACCGGCTCGACCGCCGCCTGCGGCAGATGGAACAGGAACATGTCTGTTTCAGGACCAATACGCATGTCGGGGTGGACATGTCGGTCGAGGCACTGCGTTCGGAGTTTGATGCGATGCTGATCTGTACCGGGAGCTGCCAGGCGCGTGAGCTGTCGATACCGGGACGGGGGTTGTCTGGCGTCCATCAGGCGATGGAGTATCTGCCGATGCAGAACCGTGTTTGTGAAGGCGACCCGAAACCGGACGATTTTATTTCAGCTAAGGGTCGGCATGTGGTGATCATCGGTGGTGGCGATACCGGAGCGGATTGTCTGGGCACGGCAAACCGTCAGGGCGCACTCTCGGTGCATCAGCTTGAGATTATGTCGCGCCCGCCTGACAGTCGTGCCCCGGACAATCCATGGCCGGAGTGGCCCCGCGTATTTCGCACCGCCTCGGCACACGAAGAGGGGGTGGAGCGTTTGTATTCCGTTTCGACCAGGCGCTTCATCGGTGATGACAGCGGCCGGGTCAGGGCGCTGGAACTGGTGCAGGTGGAAATGCGGCCTGTGGATGGCCGGATGGAGATGCGGGAAATCCCGGGCAGCGGTCGGGAGTTGCCGTGTGACCTGGTACTGCTGGCACTCGGTTTTGTCGGGCCGGAACCGGACGGCCTGTTGCGGCAACTGGGGGTGGAGTTGAACGCCAGGGGCAATGTGCGCACCGACGACACCTGGATGAGCAGTGTGGAAGGCGTGTTTGCCGCCGGAGACGCCAGGCGTGGACAGAGCCTGATCGTCTGGGCGATTGCCGAGGGCAGGAGTGTGGCCCGTGCGATGGATGCATACCTGGTCGGCGCCTCATCGCTCCCCGCACCCCTGCAGAACACGGATTAAGCCAGGCTCAGTAGCAGGCTGCCGAGTAGCACACGGTAGATCACGAACGGCAGCACCCCGATGCGTTCTACCAGGTTGATGAACAGGTGAATGCCGAGCAGGGAAAACAGCATTGCCAGTGCCGCCGAGACGGAAAAATGCAACAGCGTGATCGGGGTGTCGCTGTGCCACAGTTGCAGCAGTTCATAGCCTGACGCGGCCAGGATTACCGGCATTGCCATCAGTAGCGCAAACTGCGCGCTGTCGCGTCGCTTGATGCCGAGCAGCAGTGCCGCGCTCATTGTGATACCCGCCCTGGAGGTGCCCGGGATCAGCGCCAGTGTCTGGGCCAGTCCGATCAGCATCGCGTCACGCAGCCTGATCTCGTGGCTGCCACGGCCCCTTTTCCCGACGTGGTCCGCGTACCAGAGTAGCAGGCCGAAGACTATGGTGGCGGCGCCGATGACGACGGGGTCGCGCAACCGGCTGGCTATCATGTCGTGTGCCAGCCATCCGACAGCCAGCACCGGGATGCTGGAGCACAGTATGAGCAGGCCCGCTCGCGCTGGCAGTCGGACCGTGGATGCCGTGTTGTGTCGCGGGTCCCATCCCAGCATTCGCCTGAACGTGTTGCGGTAGTAAAGCAGGAGTGCGCACAGGCTTCCCAGGTGTGCGGCGACATCAATCGCCAGGCCCTGATCTTCCCAGCCGCCTATCCGGGGCAGCAGGATCAGATGTGCGGAACTGGATACCGGGAGAAACTCTGTCAGGCCCTGGATGATGGCAATGGCTGCAATCTGTAGAAGATCCACGTTGGCGGACCCCGACTACAGCAAATGGCGCTGGTCGCGCAGCGAGAAACCCGGCAAGCTATGCTCCCAGGCTTTTCCACAAGCCATCACCTTGAAGCGTTCCCCCATCGCGCCAGGCAGTGTCAGCAGATGGGTCTGGCGCCGGGCCTCCATCCATTCGGCGCCTCCCGCGGCCTGCTTTTCATCCACTATCTGCTGTAACCCGCAGTCCATCAGAAACCACATCTGCGTGGTGTATCCGAGTATTTGCAGACTGTTTTTGCAGGCGGCGTTGGCCAGGGCGCTGAAGTTCACCGATGCGCTGATGTCCTGCAATCCGGCCAGTATGAAAGGATCGTCGTGTGTGCGATGCCGGTAATGACATAGTAGTGTGCCCCGGTTTCGCTGCGGATGGTAGTATTCCCTGCCAGCGTAGCCGTAATCGATAAACAGCAGTACGCCTTGATCCAGACAGTTTGTCAAGGACGCCAGCCAGGGTTCAAGCTGTACATTGATCTCCGAACGGTAGCCGACCGGCAGGGATGTGTGCTGTTCGGCAATAGCCTCGTGGATGATGGCTTCCAGTTCGCTGTCAACAGCTACGCTGTGCCAGCAGGGATAGCCGGCGTTGTCGATTCCCACTCGTTGTTCCAGCGGCACTCCGTTTTTAGCCAGGGAAAAGCACTTGAATGGCAGCGCATCGAGTACTTCACTGGCAAGGACTATGCCGCGAAATCGCGTGCGTGGCAGTGCATCCAGCCAGACGACGGTGGATCGCAGTTGCGGCGCGTGCTGCTCGAACAGGCGTTGCTGGCGCATACGCAGTGTGATGGAGGGTTCGTAGATCAAATAGTTTCGCGGTGTTTCACCGCGGCTGTGCAGGTGATCGAGGATGCCCATGGCCATACGGCCGCTGCCGGCTCCCAGTTCCAGTATGGTGTCGGCGCCGTTTTTCCCGAGCACGGCCTGACAACATCGGGCCAGACAGATGTTGTATAGAGGGCTTGCTTCCGCGGCTGTGGTATAGTCTCCGGCAGGACCGAATTTGACTGTGTCATTTGTATAGTAACCCAGCGAAGGGGCGTATAGCGTTTGGTACAGATAGTCGTCGAAACCGATCGCGCCGTCCCTGTCTGCAATGTATTGCCTGAGCCATGAATACATGCGCTGCATGATTTGTTCATGCTGTGCGTCAGGCGTTGGCAGGTCTGCCAGGAACTGGCGATGTGTCTGTCTTTCCATCAACATGGTGCACTGAAGTCCGGCATGAACGATTGTATATTAATTACTGGTGCGGCGCGGCGTATCGGTGCGTGTATCGCACGACATCTGCATTGCCGCGGGATGGACGTGGTCCTGCATTACCACAATTCGCGCAACGATGCCGAACGGCTTTGTGCCGAACTGAACACGCAACGCGAAGACTCCGCACACAGCATCGCGGGCGACCTGAGTGCGCCATCGACCCCGGAGTCTCTGATACGCCAGGCGCTGGAATGGCATCCCCGGCTGAAGGTGCTGGTCAATAATGCGGCAGTATTTTATCCGACCCCGATGGACGAGTTGAATGTGGCGGATTGGGACAACACGATGGCTGTCAACCTCAGGGCGCCATTGTTGCTTTGCACGGCGTTTGCGGCTCGGGTGCAACCACCCGCGTCGATTATAAACATCGCGGATATTCATGGACAGAACCCACTGCCGAGGCATGCCGCGTATTCGGCATCGCAGGCGGCCCTGATCATGCTGACCCGTTCACTGGCTGTGGAGCTTGCCCCGGGTTGCCGTGTCAACGCCATTGCGCCGGGCGCGATTAGCTGGCCCGAACGGGGCGTGACCGACACGGAAAAACAGCAGATACTGGAAAAGGTCGTGCTCCGGCGTTTGGGTTCCTGCGAGGATATTGCAAAGGCGGTTGAGTATCTGGTGGGGGCGGATTATGTCGTGGGACAGACCCTGGTCGTTGACGGTGGCCGTTCGTTGTTTGCCTGAGGGATGTCTGCCGGCACGTATGCCCCTGGTGCCATGTGCTGCGGGGCGCAGTGGTGTGTGGCAAGCCGGCGTTCAGCGTTCCAGGCATGGTGCGTCGGAGCCTGCGAACCCGGTGCGATTCGCTACAGATCCGGGAACGGGCTTTTATTGAACCAGCGCCGTGTCTCGGTGTCGTACCACCACACCTGTTCGATTTGTTTGGTCTGGACGACTTCGGTACTCCTGCGTGTCCATTGGACTTCGATGCGCACCGTCGCTTCGGTCATCGTATTGTCCATGGCCATCCAGGCGATATTCGTGCTTGTCACCCGATAGTCTGTGTATTTGCCCGGATCCTTTACCGATATTGGCCGCAAGTCTTCTCCCATGTGAAATCTGGCCGCATCGACCAGGTTCCAGCGCAGCATGGCGATATAACTTTGTATCGTGGACTGAAAGCCGTCCTGCCTGCTCCGGTGTTCCAGCCGAGCGCAGGAGCTCAGCGCCAGCAGCAATAGCAGACACAGCAAAGCCCGTGTCATGCCGATACGATGCGGGAAATCGTCCCCGCGTTTTGCGATCGAGTGCGGGTGGCGCATTACAGTTGCATTTCCGGTTGCACTTCCTGTAACTGCGTCTTGTCTCCCTCCCAGGCCTTCCATAGTGCGGCGATGGATAGCTTCAGTCCTGGATGTATCAGGTTCGGGGCCAGATCTGCGAGCGGCTTGAGCACGAAAGGGTAGTCTCTGATGTCCTGTCTTGGTATGTCCAGTGTCGGGTCGACCAGTTCCCCATATAATAGCAGATCGATATCCAGTCTGCGGGAGGCAAATGTTTTGCCGCCGCGCTGTCGCCGGTGCATGTGTTCTATCGCCTTGAGTTGTGACAGCAGTTGGGGGACATCCATGGTGCAGGATGTCTCCACGACCAGGTTGTGGAAGTCGTCCCCCTGGAACCCGTAAGCCGGCGAACAGTAGATGGGTGAGGTGCGAAGCGTCCCGAAACGTTTTTGCATCTCGACAATCGCCTGGTGGACATTCCTTTGGGGATCGATATTGCTGCCGACCCCCAGATAGATCTTCGGCATATGGCTACGGCTTCCCGCGCTCTATCAATATCCCCACATCGCTGGCATTGCGTAGTGCCCCCGGTTTGCTTACCGACAGACGTACCCAGCTAACGTTGAATTCATCGATGATGATCGCCGCGATATGTTCGGCAAGGGATTCCACCAACTGGAACTGGCTGTCGCGGACAAATTGCTGTAGCCGCTTGCTGACCGCCTTGTAATCCAGTGCATCTTCTATCCGATCATGTTCCGCGACCCGTTTGGCGTCCGTTGCCATCTCCAGATCAATGCGGATGCGCTGTTTGGTGTGTCGCTCCCATTCGTAGATGCCGATCACCGCCTCCGTGCGAAGATTCTTCAGGAAAACGATGTCCGTGGGCATAGGATTGCGAGGCATGACAATGCGTGATTCGTGTTCTTGCAGTATACAGTAAACTCTGATTAAATCGGTGTCGCATAATGGATATGCTTCTGGTTGTGCCGGCCTATCTGATAGGCTCGCTGTCATCGGCCATACTGATCTGTCGCCTGTCTGGCTTGTCGGACCCGCGTTCCGCCGGCTCCGGGAATCCGGGCGCCACCAACATGTTGCGTCTGTATGGGAAGCGGCTGGCGTTTCTGGTCCTGCTGGGCGACATGCTCAAAGGGGTTTTGCCGGTGCTGTTTGTGTGGTGGTGGACAGGGGGCTCTCCGATCATGCTCGCCGCGACTGGCCTGGCTGTCTTTCTGGGGCATCTGTATCCGGTTTTTTTCAATTTCCGGGGCGGTAAGGGGGTGGCCACACTGGTGGGTGTGTTATGGGCCACGACATGGCAGGCGGGGGCGTGTTTTACGGTGGTCTGGATGCTGGTGTTCCTGGCATGCCGATATTCCTCGCTGGCCGCACTCACGGCGACCGCGGTGATGCCGCTGGCTGTCTGGCTATCGACCGGAGAGTTGGTATATGTTGGCAGTTTCAGCCTGATGGGATTGTGGCTGTTCTGGAGACATCGCCGCAACATTCGTGATCTGCTGCGTGGTCAGGAAGGCAAGTCCTGAACGCTGGCAGACGGTTTCCGGCATATTCGGTGCAGTGGCCAGCGCGGGTATACCGGGAAGCCCAGCGTGGTTTCTCCGTCAAGCTGCAATTGTTGCCAGGCGGCATAGGCGACCATCGCGCCGTTGTCTGTGCACCATTGAGGCCGCGGGAAGAAAAACGCGACCCCGTGTTGTTCCCCCAGCGCATGCAGCCGGGTGCGCAATTGCCGGTTCGCGCTGACGCCCCCGGCAACGATGAACTGCCGCAGACCGGTCTCTCGAATGGCGCGTTCGCACTTGATTGCCAGCACATCCACCGCGGCGTCGACAAAGGCGCGTGCTATGTCCGCACGTAGCTGGGGGGACTCACTGTCGCAGTGTGCCCTCCACGTGAGCAGGGCATGCGTCTTGAGGCCGCTGAAGCTGAAATCCAGTCCGGGCCGGTCGGTCATCGGGCGCGGAAAATGGAACCGCTCGGGGTCGCCCGAATCGGCAAGGTCGGATAGCGGTGCGCCTCCCGGATACGGCAGTCCCAGCAGCTTTGCCGTCTTGTCAAAGGCCTCGCCCACCGCGTCGTCCACCGATTCTCCCAGCACCTGGTAGTCCCGGTAGGCCTGCACCGCCACCAGCAACGTGTGTCCGCCCGATACCAGCAGCGCGAGAAAGGGGTATTGTGGCTGTTCCGGTTCCAGCATCGGGGCCAGTAGATGCGCCTCCATATGGTGTACCGCGACGGCCGGCAGGGACAGCGCACAGGCGATACTGCGACCGATGGCCGCGCCGACCAGCAGGCTCCCGTTCAGACCGGGTCCCGCGGTATAGCCTATCGCACGCAGGTGCTGTTTCGTTATCCCTGCCACGGACATGGCGTGCGCTATCAGCGGCAGGGTCATGCGTATGTGATCCCTTGAGGCCAGTTCGGGCACGACCCCGCCGTATTCCTGGTGTACCGGGGTCTGGCTGTGCAGCACATCGGCAACGATGCCTCGCTCGGGCTCGTAGATCGCTATCCCGGTTTCATCGCAGGAGGTCTCT
Source organism: Gammaproteobacteria bacterium (assembly GCA_965115915.1). Classification (GTDB taxonomy): domain Bacteria; phylum Pseudomonadota; class Gammaproteobacteria; order Eutrophobiales; family Eutrophobiaceae. The sequence continues at coordinate 182,125 of OZ220483.1, forward strand.
ATGCCGAGCACGCAGGATTGCATTTTCATCGTTTCGGTGTAGGATATAGCGGCTATTTGTATGACACGGGTCGCTAATCGGCCAATCAGGAGACAGCATGCCATCAATAAAGGTTAAAGAAAACGAAATGTTTGAACATGCGCTGCGCCGTTTCAAGCGTGCGTGTGAAAAGGCGGGGGTGCTTGCCGAGACCCATCGGCGGGAATTCTACGAGAAGCCCACGCAGGTGCGCAAACGCAAGGCCGTTGCCGCGGTAAAGCGGACCCAGAAACAGGCCTCCCGCAACGTCATTTTTCGTCGCCGCCGTCGCCACTGAGGCAGGCGTTCTTTATCCTTGCCGTGTCAGCACTGAAATCAAGCATGGCCGATGCACTGAAGCTGGCCATGCGCGAGCGCGACAAGCCGCGGGTTGCCGCGTTGCGGCTGATACACGCGGCCATCAAACAGCGTGAGGTGGATGAGCGTGTCGAGCTGGATGATCAGGCCGTACTCACGGTGCTCAACAAGATGGTGAAGCAGCATCAGGATTCGATCTCCCAGTTTGCCGCCGCCGGACGTGAAGACCTGGTGGCGAACGAGCGTTTTGAACTGGACCTGATCCGCGAGTTTCTGCCCGCGCAGCTTCCCGAGGAGGCGGTCAGGGAGCGGGTGAGAGCGGCGGTCGACAGTACCGGGGCGCAGTCGCTCAAGGATATGGGAAAGGTGATGGCGGCGCTGAAGCCTGAACTGCAAGGTCAGGCGGATATGGCGCAGGTCAGTGTGATGGTCAGGCAGTTATTGCAGCACTGAGCGCTGGCCGTTGCGGCGGAGGAAGATCGAACCCCCGCAATCTCATTGTCGCGCACCCGCACAACACCACTATCCATCACTCCCTCCTTTAGGGGGAGTACGCAGCGGCCTAGCCGCAAGGCGCTGGCTGCCGCGGTGGGGGGAAGATCGAACCCCCGCAGTTTCATTGTCGTGAACCCGCACATTGCCACTATCCATCACTCCCCCCTCGAGGGGGAGTACGCGGCAGCCGAGCCGCAAGGTGACGGCTGCTGCGGTGGGGGGAGAAAAAGACGCCAGCGCTGGCCTTTCCCAGTACCGGCGCCCTACAATCCTGTGCGGCCCCGCTACAACTGGACTTGAGAACACCCATGGAGTATCTTCGTAAAGGCAGCTAGCTGGGTCCCACAGTCTCGTTGTCGTGCACCCGCACATCGGATTGACGCCAGGACCGGATCTGCTCGGCGAATGGTGCGGGAGCCGCGACCCTGAGCTAGGCCGTGAGGTATATGGCGATGGCGGTGGAGCAAAAGCTGCGAACACACGATGCATAGTGTAACTTCCAACTGTAGTGAACCGCTGGAATTAACATACGCAGTGACGCATGGCGACGGATAAACAGATGGATATAGCGTTTGGCGGCCTGGATGGTCTCCGGGACCAGAGGGAAGCGGTCAAGCCATCCCGGCCATACCGCATGAACAGGCAGGGGGAGGTGGTCTGTTCGGACAACATGGCATTTATGGGATGTTTGCCCGATGCGATGTTCAAACTGATCATTACGTCACCACCTTACAACCTCGGAAAATCCTACGAAGACAGGTCCGGACTGGATGAATACCTCGCCATGCAGGAGCGCGTCATAGCAGAATGTGTGCGTTTACTGCATGACCGGGGTTCAATTTGCTGGCAGGTCGGTAACTATGTCGAAAACGGGGAGATTGTGCCCATCGATACGCTCCTTTACCCACTGTTTCGAGATCGAGGGCTTAAGTTGCGCAACCGGATCATCTGGCATTTCGGCCACGGACTGCATTGCAGTAAGCGGCTGTCAGGTCGCTACGAAACAATCAACTGGTGGACTAAGGGAGACGATTACACCTGGAATCTCGATCCCATAAGGGTCCCGTCAAAGTATCCGAACAAGAAGCATTTCAAGGGGCCTAACGTGGGGAAATTGTCAGGCAATCCCAGAGGGAAGAACCCGAGCGATATTTGGGAGTTTCCAAACGTCAAGAGCAACCACCCGGAAAAAACGATTCACCCATGCCAGTTTCCGGTCGAATTGGTGGAGCGTTTGGTGCTGTCACTGACCGATGAAGGAGATTACGTGTTTGACCCCTACGTGGGCGTGGGGTCGACGGTGATCGCGGCAATCCTGCATAACCGTCATGGTTGTGGTTGCGATGTGATCCAGGAGTATGTTGATATCGCCCAATCCCGTCTCGACGCGCTGGAGGCTGGCACGCTCCGTACTCGTCCGATGGGGAAGCCGATATATGACCCCAACTTGCCAAATGGCGGCCATTGATGCGGATCGGTGCGCGATATTCCCACCTCAACGGTGAGGAATACCTGCTTGTCCACAAGCCTGCGCTGTGGCGGGAAGTTCAGGACGTGCTCTCGGGTGTTGATGCAACTGCGTGCAAGACCAAAGTTTCGCAGGAAAAGACCATGCCAGGGCAGATCCTGTATTCACCTGCTGACATGAATGCGGCGTTCAAGAGGGGTCTTGAGGCAAGCGGTTGGAGCGAGCGCCGAAGTACCTTTTGGGTCACTGACGATGAAAAGCTGTTGCGTGGCATATATGGACTCTCGCCGGAAGCACAGAAGCGGGCGATACAAAACGCAGGGCACGAGCCGATCATGTCGTACAATCAAACGGATTTCGTAAAGGATCGTGTGGCGGTCGAAGTCCAGTTTGGCAAGTACGCATTTGTGGCGCATGATCTGTTTGTCAAACACTTGAGCTTTTATGTCTCGGACATTATAGATGTGGGGATCGAAATACTCCCGATGAAGAAACTGGAGAAGGAGATGTCGAGTGGTGTGGCATATTACGAACGGGATTTGCTGAATGTGCTGAGGCAGGGACGAGGCGTACCTGCGGTGCCGCTCGTGTTGATTGGAGTGCTACCATGATGGACGATGCCGGGCCGACTGCTCAGCAGTACCTCATCGTAGCTGCCATGCTCCGACGCGGTACCCTCCGGGCCGATGTCCGGACCGTGCAACACGGCGTCATCCGGTGGTAGAAAGAACTTGTTGCCCCGAGTTGCGGCCCACTCCGCCAGTTCATCGTCTCCGGCTTGCAGTTCGTCTGCAACCTTATCGATGCTTGCTACAGTGCCCGCATCGTTCTGCTCAACCAGCCAGTTCCAGAAGGCGGGGCAGAAATCGAAACCGTAATGTAAATTCTTGGCCTGAATGAATACGTTTGAATCGATCAGATAGGCGGTCACCAAATCACTCCAGCTTCGCGCCCGAGATTGTTAAAGGTCTCGGCCTTCCTGACACCCAACATTCGGAACGCATCCCTATAGAGCGTCTGTCCCTCTAGCGTACTTGTGACCAGCGCACGTGTGAACCGACGCCCGACCCGGGCGACCATCGTGCGGTAGAAGTTGCCGTCGCCAGCATTGCCGGTCTGGACCAGCATCCGCAGACGTGTGTTCTCTTGTTCCCAGGCAGTGTCAAAGCGCTCACGAGTCAGCCAGCCCGCATCGAGCAGACGTCGCAGGATGACCAGGGTGCTGACCTTGAAGGTGCGTGCCAGTCGGGATAGCGCGTCCGGCAACGGTTCGTTCCGGCGCAAATCGGATTGCAGGGCTTCCAGCGGTACCAGAAACTCGGCTGCCACCGCGTTGCACCATACCTCCTCGATCCGAAAGCCCCGTCCTGGCATTGTCCCGAGGTTCGACAGCGCGGAGGCGCCGAGCCACACATGCGCGAGTTCGTGGGCGAGCGTGAACATCTGCGCTGCCTTTGTGTCTTTGCCGTTGACGAAGATCAGCGGCGCGAGCGGATCGCAGATTGCGAAGCCGCGAAACTCGGCAGGGTCGAGAGGGCGGCGGTTGTTGCTCATCACAATACCGCTCACCATGACCAAGACACCGGCTTCATCTGCCTGACGGATGAATAACCGCAGCGCATCGTCCCAGGCTCGACACTCCCGGCGGGCAACCAGATCGAAACCCAAGGCTTCCCGCATCCGGGCCGCGATCGTTTCAGGGGACGCATCGACCGACGCACTGCCGACAAAACCGAGTTCCGACTCGCCGGCGACGCGTGCGAAATCCCGATACCAGCTCTGCCGCTCCTGGCAGGCGTAGATCATGTCCAGCAGGTTCGGGCTTGGCCGCGTAACCGCATGACCGGCGAAAGTGCGGAAGTCCGGGATGGGCACGGCTTCCTCCGGCGGCTCCGACAGGAACAGGTAGCCGACCGGCGCATGAACAGTGCGGGCAAACGCCTCCACCTGCTTCAGCGTGGGCTGCTCTTGGCCGGATTCCCACAGGGGCAGCTTCTTGAAATTGACCTTGACGGCCAAGTCTTGCTGCGTGACCCCGGCGCGCTCGCGTGCCCAGCGGAGAAGGTCGGGATTGACGGAAACGCGGGTCATCGCTCCCCCGCCAAGTTCGTCAGAGCGGCCTTCAGGATCTGGAAGCAGACCTTGGCGGTGTGCTCATCCGGTGTGAAACCCGAAGCCATCTGCGCGTCAATCGGCATTCTATGAATGTTTGGAACGGCGAACTCGCGGGTCAGACGGCTTCCGTCGTGACAATTCGTGGGAAAGCCGGTCGACCGATCAGCCGTTCGGCGATGCCGCGAGCCTTTTCCAACCTCGCTGTCCGTCAACGAACTCATACCACTGCTTCTATCGTATTATCGACATCACGGAGACGAATGTTTGTCGGACACGAGCTTTGGGAGAAACGGTTCAACGGCAGTCGATATGGTCCTGGACATTTCGTGCTCCGTGGCCTTACTTAATCTACATAATGGCAAATAGCCTTATTTGATGTCAATTGATTGTGGGGGGAAGCCGAGCCCCGACAGTTTCATTGTTTTGAACTCGCACATTGCCGCTATCGATCACTCCCCCCTCGAGGGGGGAGTACGCGGCAGCCAAGCCGTGAGGCGCTGGCTGCTGCGGTGGGGGGAAGACCGAACCCCCGCAGTTTCATTGTCGCGCACCCGCACATTGCCACTATCCATCACTCCCCCCTCGAGGGGGAGTACGCGGCAGCCGAGCCGCAAGGCGACGGCTGCTGCGGTGGGGGGAGGAAAAGACGCTAGCGCTGGCCTCGCCCAATACCAGCGCCACTAAACTGGACTTGAAAACGCCCATGGAGTATCTTCGTGAAGACAGAATGGCCGGGTCCCATAGCCTCGTTGTCGTGCACCCGCACACCGGATTGACGCCAAGACCGGACCGAGAGACTTTCTGTTCCGCGAGTGATGCGGGAGTCACGATCCTGAGCCAGGCCGTGGAGCATGTTGACCCGTGATTGTGAGGAAATTACAACGCAGTGCCAACGGCGTACCCGAATCCTGCAAGTTATAAGAAACAGTATGTCTGATCGCGCCCCGAGAAATCGAACCATGGTATGTACTCCGGAGGAGTTGCTTGAACTTTCCGAGGCGATCTTGCGACTGGACAATGCGGTTGATCGTCAAGACGTGGATTGCCAACTGATCGCAGGTGACTTCTTTCAGATCGCTGCGTATCTTCCCCGCCAATTCATCGACTTGCTGATACTCGATCCGCCGTACAACCTGACTAAAGACTTCAATGGCAATCGCTTCAGGAAACGCGACAAAGACAGTTATATCGCATGGTTTCGGAGCGCTATGGATTTGCTGGTTCCAATGATCAAACCCAGTGCCACAGTGTATGTGTGCTCCGACTGGAGGACATCAACGCTGGTGCTTCCGGTTTTGGAAGAACGATTCGTTGTGCGAAACAGGATCACCTGGGAACGAGAAAAGGGACGAGGGGCCAGGCGGAATTGGAAGAACAACACGGAAGATATCTGGTTCTGCACCAATTCCGAAGACTACTATTTCGATGTGGACGCGGTAAAGCTGAAGCGCAAAGTATTGGCCCCGTATCGTGTGAACGGAGAACCGAAAGACTGGAAACAGGAGATCGATGGTGGCTATAGATTAACGCACCCATCGAATATATGGACGGATTTGACAGTGCCATTCTGGTCGATGCCTGAAAACACTCCGCATCCCGCACAAAAGCCGGAAAAGCTGTTTGCGAAATTGGTGCTTGCCAGTTCCAAAGCGAATGATTTTGTCTTTGATCCGTTTCTGGGCAGCGGCACATCTGCCGTTGTGGCGGAAAAGCTGGGGAGACGTTGGTGTGGTATTGACATCAACACGGAGTATCTTTGCTGGGCACGAAAACGTATTTGTGCCGCACGAATCGATCCAGGCATCCAGGGCTACAGCAAAGGTGTCTTCTGGGAGCGCAATTCCCTCCCTCAGCAACGCAAGACGTCCATTGTGAAAGGGCAGGAAGACACTTGTCAGGGGGCACTTTTCAAATGAAGTCGCGCTTCTATTATCAGGGGCACCATGAGCAAGTCGCAATTGCGATAAAGGAATACATCAATGCCCTGGACAGTTTTTTTCTCCTCAAACCGCTGGTAGCTTTCTTGGCCATCTCCTCCGGGTGGGGGCGGTGCGATGGCCCGGGGCGATGGCGATCATGGGGTATGCGAGTACAGGCGAATGAGTACAGACATTAACTGTCCGATTTGGGGGACAAAAGCGACCGAGCATGATGCGGATGGCGAGGACGGTCGCAGGATCGATTCACCCCGCGCCGGCGGCTGCTATTTCATATCCGCCGAGGCGGAAGAAAAGCTCAGGGGCTGCGATACCTCGGTAAAGGCGCGTCTGACCACATGGTTGAACGACCAACGGCGCTGGGGTGTCGACTGTCCGAAAGTTGATGCCGGTAGACTCGATGATTCCAGGAAACGCCCCCGATTGCCTGTGTACCAGCAGGCTTACCGACTGCTACGCTTTCTGGCGAGTCAGGAATCGCATCCGGGTTCCATAGTTTGGGTACCCGGCTATGATGAAACTGCTCCCGAGGATCTTCCGTTGGCGCTTTCCTGGGTAGAGTCCTCGGCAGATTCTTCGTACGAAGGAGACTGGTTCGGGGAGATCGAGTTTTTTATGAGGTATCTTGAGCAGCAGGGATGGGTAAGTAACCATAGTCCAGGAGACCCTGGATCGATGCGTCGCCAATTGACTGTGGACGGCCATGCCCGGCTGGCCGAGTTGGAGAAGCCCCATATACCGTCCACCAAGGCCTTTGTCGCGATGTCGTTCGACGCTTCCATGGACGATGCATTTGAAGATGGCATTAAGCTAGGGATCCGAGACGCCGGATACGAGCCGATACGGATCGACCGGAAGCAGCATATCAACAGGATAGACGACGAGATCATGACCGAGATACGGCGGTCCCGCTTTGTCGTGGCGGATCTCACACCCGGGGATAAAGGAGCATGTGGGGGCGTCTATTTCGAGGCCGGTTTCGCTATGGGGCTCAACATTCAGGTCATATACTGTTGCCGAAAGGACAAGTCAGATGATGTGCATTTCAATGTGCGGCAATACAATCGCATCGAGTGGGAGTCGGCAGAGGACTTGCGGCGCCAATTGACCGATTGTATCGCAGAGGTCATCCGAGATGGGCCGCACAAAAAGCCGCCCGACCACGACCACGACCCCGACTGAGCCGCCTCCACACCCTTGCAGCGGATCACTGAGAAGCCCGACAGGCTGGTGTGGCGCCCCACCGCCGAAAAACGTGGCTCGCCGCTATGTCCGCATGCCCTGCCGCACCCGCAGGCCAGACGACGCCACGGCATAAACAAATGGATGCTACGATTCGCAGGCGATGTTTATTTGTTTCTTGGGAAACAGGGCCGTGCACCCAGCAGATGGGTGGTCCCGAGTTGGTATCGTGTCGACGCGATGCCCCGGGAAAAAACTGTCAAGCGAACCTCAATGTACTACTGGAATAGGCCAGCATGCAATTTGTGAAGGGAGGTCCGGACGTCCCGGAGCAATTGCTGCGAGCCCATGAAGATGGACAGGTTGTCTTTTTTTGCGGGGCAGGAATTTCTTGTTCCGCTGGACTGCCAACTTTCTCCGACTTGGTTTTGCAACTCTACGACGCCATGGACACTGAGCCCGGTCCGGTCGAGGCTGTGGCCATCAAGGCCAACCAGTATGACACGGCGATAGGGCTGCTGGAGGAAAGAGTTAAACGCAAGACTGTGCGCGAAGCATTGACCAAAATCCTCACACCCGATATCGATGACCCGAAGGTTACGGCGACCCATGAAGCACTATTGACATTAGGGAAAAACCGGGAAGAGCGCACGCGACTGATAACGACCAATTTCGATCGGTTGTTCGAAGAGGTGATCGTGAAAACGACGCGGCAAGTGGATCATTTTCGTGCTCCGCTGCTTCCGATACCGAAGAAGCGTTGGGACGGGTTGGTCTACCTGCACGGACTGTTGACCGAGAACCCTTCGGAGAGCGACCTCGAAAGGCTCGTCGTCTCCAGCGGCGATTTCGGTCTCGCATACCTCGTCGAACGCTGGGCGGCGCGATTTGTGAGTGAGTTGCTTCGGAACTTCACGGTTTGTTTTGTTGGCTACAGTATTGACGACCCGATGCTGAGATACATGATGGACGCCCTCGCCGCGGATGGGGTGCTGGGGGAATCATCTCTGGAGATGTTCGCATTCGGGAGCTTTCCCAATGGCAAGGAAAAGGATGTCGAGAGGGAGTGGAGAGCCAAGAATGTAACGCCCATTCTTTACCGTAAACATCGGCGCCATGCCTATCTGCACCGGACCCTGTCGGTTTGGTCGAAGATCTACCGTGATGGGGCGCAGGGTAAAGAACGAATCGTTGTTGAGAGTGCCATGACGCTACCCATTGAGAGCACGGAACAGGATGACTTCGTCGGACGAATGATCTGGGCGTTGAGCGATCCGAGTGGGCTCCCGGCGAGACGCTTCGCGGAGTTTGATCCGGTTCCTCCGATCGACTGGCTGGAGCCGTTGAGCGAGGAGCGCTTCGGTCATGCCGATTTGGCACACTTCGGCGTATCTCCCAATCGTGCTGTCGACAAAGATCTTGCATTCAGTCTGACGTGCAGGCCCTCACCGTATGCACTTGCGCCATGGATGGCACTCGTACACTCCGGTGCGGAGTCCGAGTCCTGGGACGAGGTAATGGAGCAGATCGCACGGTGGCTGATACGTCACCTCGACGATCCCACCGTGCTGCTCTGGTTCGTGAAACGCGGCAGTGTATTGCACGAAAAAATGGCGCAGTCTATCGAATACAGGTTGGAGAAGCTTAACAGTCCGGAGCAAAACAACCACCAGGCGGAACTCGAACGGATCCGTACGAACGCGCCGAAAGCGATTCCATGCCCCAGTATACGTACGTTCTGGCAGTTGCTGTTAAAGGGGCACATGAGAGCTCGGGTGGACCATATCGGTTTTTATGGCTGGTATGAGAAGTTCAAACGCGACGGACTTACCATCATCCTGCGCTTCGATCTGCGTGAGAAGCTGGCGCCTCGCGTAGTGCTGAAAGAGTCTTTTTCCAAGCTGAGGGCAGAAGTAGTTCTGTCCTCTCGGGACGTACGTTCGAAACTCCGAGAGCTCGACGAAGACGCACGCTGGGCCGAAGTGCTGCCTGAGTTGCTGAACGAATTCACGGGGCTGCTACGCGACGCGCTGGATCTCATGCGCGAACTTGGGCAGGCGAATGCACGGAGCGATCGATCTTGCCTTGACCAGCCTTCGATCAGTAAGCATCCCCAGAACCGCGACTCTCAAGACTGGACGCCCTTGATCGAACTGGTCCGGGATGCCTGGCTCGCGACCTGTGATCAGTCACCCCAAAAGGCCCGTGCCGCCGCAGAGGACTGGTGGCAAGTCCCCTATCCCGTGTTCCGGCGCCTGGCACTCTTTGCCGCTGCTCAAGATGATATCATTCCTCGGCACCAGGCGCTCGACTGGCTACTGTCGGACGAGTGTTGGTGGCTGTGTACTACGGAAACTTTGCGCGAGGCCATGCGACTGCTGGTTGCCCTCGCTCCTCGATTGCAGGAGGCGGAACTGGATCGGGTCGAGAAGGCGATTTTGGTGGGTCCGCCTCGTGCGATGTCCCGAGATGACATGGAAGCGGAGGACTGGGCTCGGATCCAGGATCGGTATATCTGGTTGCGGCTTGCAAAGCTTGCAGAGAGTGGCGCAAAGCTCAGTGCGGTGGGGTCCGAGCGAATGGACGAGATTTCGGCGCGTTATCCGGATTGGCAACTGGCCGAAAATGAAAGCGACGAATTTTTGTTCTGGATAGGAGAGTCAAGTGAGGGTCTCGAATGTGTCGCGACGCCACGTGAACCGAAACAACTCATCGAATGGCTGAAGGCGAACGCCGATAACGATTCGTGGCAGGATGATGACTGGTCCAAGCGTTGCCGCGAGGACTTCGACGCGACCTCCTGCGCATTATCTGAACTTGCGAAGCAGAAAATTTGGCCACGACGAGGCTGGCGCAAAGCCCTGCAAGCGTGGACAGAGAAGGATCTACTCGATCGCTCCTGGGATAAAATGGCTTTAATCGTGCATCAATCGCCAGATGAGGTTCTACATGCGCTTTGGGATGACGTTGGCCGTTGGTTGCGTACGCTTGCCAAAGACTTCAAAGGGCAAGAGGAAAGATTCCTGAAGTTATGTGATCGACTCCTCGGTCTGGAGTGCGAAGAGGAAGAAGAGTCCGACGATCCAGTGCAGTGTGCCCTTAATCATCCGGTGGGTCATGCTACGGACGCGCTGATTCGATGGTGGTTTCGGAGACCACTCAAGGACGATCAGAGATTGTACGAGCCTTTGATCCCCAGATTTTCGAGCATTTGCGACCTGTCTATCGAGAAGTTCCGCCATGGACGCGTACTGCTCGCGGCGCATGCCGTTGCATTATTTCGGGTGGATCGCGATTGGGCAACGCAACACGTGTTGCCACTGTTCGAGTGGGAGCGTTCCGAGGTGGAGGCGAAAGCGGCATGGAGCGGATTCCTCTGGTCACCGCGGCTTTATCCTCCCTTGATGGAAGCATTCAAGCCAGCATTCCTGGACACCGCAAACCACTATGAGAATCTTGGGCAGTATGGTGTCCAGTACGCGTCGCTGCTGACGTTTGCCGCAATGGATCTCTCGGACGTTTTCACGCGCCGTGAACTTGCCAGGGCGACCGCGGCTCTGTCGCGGGAAGGGCTGAACAATGTAGCTGCGACGCTCGTGCGGGCGCTCGAAGGAGCGGGGGGACAACGCGCCGAATACTGTAGGAATCGGGTCAAGCCATACCTGATGAATATCTGGCCGAAGACGCAGGCTGTTGCCTCCGCATCGATCGCGGAGAGTTTCGCTCACGTGTGTGTCGAAATGGAGGATGCATTCCCAGAGGTGCTAAAAAAGGTTTATCCGTGGCTACAAGGAGTGGATCGTCCCGATCAAGTCGTCCGTCAGCTTCACAAAGTGAAGCTGGATGAGCGATTTCCCGAAGCGACGCTGAAGCTTCTGGACGTGATAATCACCGAGAAAGGGTACTGGTTACCGACGGCTCTTGAAGAGTGTCTTCGAGCCATCCGTGCGGAGATGTCGGGGGTCGAAACGGACCGCCGATTCCAGAGGTTGGCCGAATACCTCCGGGCTCGTGGGGGACGGATCGACTGATGCATATGTCTATTTGTCAATTCCGATGTCGATTGTGACGCATCGTCGCTAAAGTGTGCCGTATGTGTGTCCTGTGGTGTCTGCGGACGATGTGTTGAAAGCGGACAGGGTGGTGGGGAAAGCCTTGTGAAATATGCAGGACACTTTTGCCCAGGCGAAACCGGGGCATCTTGACGCTCAGTGCATCAGGAACGCACGGGCAGATCGAATTCGGCCACTACCGGGCAGTGGTCGGAGGGTCGCTCCCGGGTACGAAAGTCGCGTACCGTGTAGCAGTGGCGACAGTGTTCCGCAGCGTACGCACTGGCGAGGATATGGTCGAGGCGCAGCCCCAGGTTGCGTCGGAAAGCGGCCTGTCGGTAATCCCACCAGGTGAACACATTGTCCTGGTTCTCGAACAGGCGCAAGCAATCGTGCATGCCGAGGGTGATTAGCTGACGAAAGGCCTGGCGTTCCGGTTCGCTGACCAGCACCTTCCCCTGCCAGGCGGCTGGGTCATGCACGTCCCGGTCCTCTGGCGCGATGTTGAGGTCCCCAAGCAGGATCAGGCCGCGGTGCTCTGTCCGCAGTTGGTCCACAAAGCGATGCAGGTGTTGCAGCCAGTCCAGTTTGTAGTGGTACTTCTCCGAACCGATCTCGGACCCCATCGGGACGTATACGTTGAGTATGCAGAGCTCTCCAAGCGTCGCGGCCAGGACCCGGCGTTGCGGGTCCGCATAATCCGGCAGTGATGTGGCAACGGGTGTCATCCGCTCCCGGCTCAGCAGGGCCACCCCGTTGTAGGATTTCTGTCCGCAATACAGGCTTTGGTACTGTGCCTGTTGCAGTGCCTCCAGTGGAAACTGCGCATCGCTGACCTTCGTCTCCTGAAGCGCCAGCACGTCGGGCGCCTGTGCGTCCAGAAAGTCCAGAACGTGTGACAGTCTGGTGCGCAGGGAATTGACATTCCAGGTGGCGATCTTGAACATGACCGGGGCGTGTGCAGGGGTAGCGGGTGCAGGTGCCGGTGTGGCACTTGGGCGGCCGGGCCTCAGCCCGGGCTACCAATGATTGCTAGTAGCATAGCGACAGGGTTTCGTTTTGGCAAAGGAGGAGATAATCCAGCAGCCTGGAGTCGAGCAGTTGCAGCGCGTTGTCCAGACCCCGCTGCATATGGCTGTCGAAATCCTCCGGCTCGGTAATCGTCAGTGGAATCTTGTGGCAGAATATCAGTTGGGTGGCGTTGTACACAAGCATGAACCGAACGATCCGTTGCCGTATCGCGCAGACCCCGCTGGCGGGCCAGCCGGCGCCACTGTCGTCCGGGCGCAGATACTCGGTGCCGAGTAGCCGCCGTTCTTCGTCCAGAAACAGCGCAACGCAGGTTTCGTTCGGGTGCTGGTCCAGACAGCTTTCCAGGTGTTTTTGGATGTCGGCGTGACTGCCGAGTCGTGGTGGCTGTGGCGTGGATTGTCTCAGATATCGCAGTGACAGTTCCGTCGCCGCCTTTATCTCGATGCATTTTATCTGTCCCAGCCCTTTTACTGTGCCCAGTTCGTCGATGTTGGCCCGCATCAACCCGGGGAGATCGGAGAAACGTTTGAGCAGACAGCGGGCGAGTTCGATGGCGTTTTGTCCCGCTATCCCGGTGCGCAGGATGAGCGCCAGCAATTCGGCATCGGACAGGCTGCCGTGTCCCAGACGCAGCAGTTTTTCCCTGGGGCGTTCGTCGACAAACCAGTCCGTGATCCGCATTGTGCTGTTCGGTTTCCAGGCGTGTGCCGGCCCCGATGCCGGGCCGGGTCCTGTATCTTAAGCGGCTTCGGGATGAAATGCCCGTCGTGACCGTGATATTCACCATTTTAGGGTGAATAGTCGAATGAATATTGTGAAATGGTGTGCGGGTTCACGGCAGTGAGATTGTGGGGGCGCGGCCTCCCCCCACCGCATCAGCCATCGCCTCGCGGCTCGGCTGCTGCGTACTCCCCCTCCAGGGGGGAGTGATTATGAGGAGGCTGTATCCAGGCTACGATTGCCGACCACTTATGTGCCCCGGTCTACCCGTGCCATGTGAGGTGCGGCAGGCAAGTGATTAACTGTGGGGGCACGGCCTCCCCCCACCGCATCAGCCATCGCCTTGCGGCTCGGCTGCTGCGTACTCCCCCTCCAGGGGGGAGTGATTATGAGGAGGCTGTATCCAGGCTACGATTGCCGACCACTTATGTGCCCCGGTCTACCCGTGCCATGTGAGGTGCGGCAGGCAAGTGATTAACTGTGGGGGCATGGTTTCCCCCCACCGCATCAGCCATCGCCTTGCGGCTCGGCTGCTGCGTACTCCCCCTCCAGGGGGGAGTGATTATGAGGAGGTTGCACCCAGGCTACGATTGCCGACCACTTATGTGCCCCGGTCTACCCGTGCCATGTGAGGTGCGGCAGGCAAGTGATTAACTGTGGGGGCGCGGCCTCCCCCCACCGCATCAGCCATCGCCTTGCGGCTCGGCTGCTGCGTACTCCCCCTCCAGGGGGGAGTGATTATGAGGAGGCTGTATCCAGGCTACGATTGCCGACCACTTATGTGCCCCGGTCTACCCGTGCCATGTGAGGTGCGGCAGGCAAGTGATTAACTGTGGGGGCATGGTTTCCCCCCACCGCATCAGCCATCGCCTTGCGGCTCGGCTGCTGCGTACTCCCCCTCCAGGGGGGAGTGATTATGAGGAGGCTGCACCCAGGCTACGATTGCTGACCACTTATGTGCCCCGGTCTACCCGTGCCATGTGAGGTACGGCAGGCAAGTGATTAACTGTGGGGGCATGGTTTCCCCCCACCGCATCAGCCATCGCCTTGCGGCTCGGCTGCTGCGAGCTCCCGGGGGGAGTGATTGGGGGCGTTGTATGGGCACGGTGCGACGGGCTTGCGTTCTGTGCGTTGTGCCGATGTGGTGTAGACTATGGCGGTCCGTTCCGCGGCTTGTCTGTGGGAGTGGGCACTGTTGTGTGGCGGTGGTGCGAATCCGAGCGAATCCGAGCCCGGCCCGAGCCGTTGCCTGCCACACTGTGATCATTGACACCTGTAGCTGAAGCGATGCCATCCCCGGAGACCTCCACCTCGCAGTACCCCGCATCCGGCGCGGTATGGGTTGCGGGTCGCACGGGTCGGCTGGAGGACTTTTGCACACTCGCCGAGCGTCTGCGCGAACCGGCGCGGGCGATCTGCGTGGTCAGCGACCATGGCAACGCGATGCTCGCGCAGGGCGGCACACTGTGCCTTGATGCGACCGGTGTGGCGGGTGAGGCCACTGGCGCCGCTGGCGCGGCATACCCGTTGCTCGCCTGGGTCGCCCCGTTGTCCGCACGGCAACTGGGCGACGCCGGATTTCTGTCCTGCCACGGGGTCGCCTGGCCCTACATGGCCGGTTCCATGGCCAACGGGATCGCCTCGGTGGAGATGGTGCAGGCGCTGGCGCGTGCTGGCATGCTATCGTCTTTCGGTGCGGCCGGGCTGGAAATCGCTGAACTGGAAGCGGCGCTTGAGCGCTTGCAGCGCCTGCTGCCGGATGCGTGTTTTGCCAGCAACCTGATCCATTCCCCGCAGCAGCCGGACAAGGAGGAGGCGGTAGTCGACCTGTACCTGCGCCGGGGCCTGCGCCTGGTCGAGACCTCGGCCTATATCCGATTGACCCCCGCGGTGGTGCGCTATCGGGTATCCGGCATCCGACAGGATGCCGATGGGGAGGTGTGTGCGCCGAATCGCGTCATCGCCAAGGCGTCCCGTCTGGAGGTGGCGCAAAGGTGGTTCAGTCCGCCACCGGAGGACATGCTTCGGGCCCTGGTGGCGCAAGGTGTGATCAGTGCGCAGCAGGCGATGTGGGCGGAGCGGATACCGATGGCCGAGGATCTGACCGCGGAGGCGGATTCCGGTGGCCATACCGATAATCGTCCGGCGCTGGTGTTGATGCCGGCGATGATCGCGTTGCGGGACCGGATGCAGGACAAGTACCGTTACCGACGGCCGTTGCGCGTTGGCGCCGCGGGCGGGATAGCCACGCCGATGTCTGCCGCCGGGGCCTTTGCGATGGGGGCCGCCTATATTGTTACCGGAACGATCAATCAGGCCTGTCAGGAGGCGGGTACCAGCGAACTTGTGCGCCAGATGCTCGCCCAGGCCGAGCAGGCCGATGTGATGATGGCCCCGGCGGTCGACATGTTCGAGATGGGGGTCAAGCTTCAGGTGCTCAAGCGTGGTACGCTGTTTGCCATGCGTGCCAATCGTCTGTGGGAACTGTATCGCGAGTATGAGTCCCTGGAGGCTTTGCCTGCGGAGGAACGCGGGAAGCTGGAGCGGGACATACTGCGTCTGCCGCTGCATCGGGTGTGGCACGAGACCAGGGAGTTTTTTGGCAGGCACGACCCGGCTCAGCTTGAGAAGGCGGAGGCGGACCCCAAATACCGCATGTCGCTGGTCTTTCGCTGGTATCTGGGACTGTCCTCGCACTGGGCGAACGCGGGCCTTGCCGAGCGTCAGGCGGACTACCAGATCTGGGCGGGCCCGGCCATCGGGGCGTTCAATGAATGGTGCCGGGGGAGTTTCCTGGAGTCTGTCGGTCAGCGCCATGTCGTCGAAGTGGCAAGAAATATTCTGTCCGGTGCGGCGATACAGACCCGCATCAACAGCCTGTTGCAGCAGGGGATCAGGCTGGACCAGTCCTGGTGCCGGATCGCTCCGGTCGCGCATGCGCATGTCTGAGTCGCCCGCCGGCCGTGATCGGTCGTCGCCTTTGCCGGGCCGGGTGTCTGTGGATGGCGCAACGGGGCGCCGGAGATAAATCGTAAATCAATCATTGTTTCGCGAAACTTGCGGGAGTTCATATGGCCAAAAAATACAGTACGACGCATCAGTGGGTTGAATGGAGCAGCGACGGTAATGTGCTGGTGGGTATTTCCGTATTCGCCCAGCAGGCGCTGGGTGATGTGGTGTATGTGGAATTGCCTGTTCCGGGACGGGAAGTGACGCAGGACGAGGAGGTGGCGCAGGTGGAATCGGTGAAGTCGGCAAGTGAGATATACTCCCCGATCAGCGGTCATGTGCTGGAGGTCAACGAGTCGCTCAGGGAACGCCCGGAACTGATCAATGCGGATGCGGAAGGGGACGCCTGGCTCTTTCGGGTCGTCCCGGACAACCCGGAGGAGATGGACGCGCTGATGGACGAAGAAGACTATGCCGAGTTTGTTGCAGATGCAGAAAAAGCGGGCTAGGCCGGTTTTGCCGTATCTCGGGTCGCGTTGTCCTCGTGCGCGGGATACCGGGGTGGGTGAGTGCGGTTTGCGGGGTTGATGGATGGCACGGATTGAGACGGAATTTGTCAATGCGCTGCTTGAGCGGGTGGATATCGTCGCGCTGATAAATGACCACGTCCCGTTGAAGAAGGCGGGTGCGGAGTATCAGGCCCTGTGCCCGTTTCATGCCGAGAAGACGCCGTCATTTACCGTCAGCCCGAAGAAACAGATGTATTACTGCTTCGGGTGCGAGGCCGGGGGGAACGCGATCGGGTTTTTGATGAATCATAAAAGGCTCGGTTTTACCGAGGCGGTGGAAGAGTTGTCCTCCCGTTGCGGGATGACTGTGCGCTATGCCTCCGGTGTGGTGCAGAGCCCTGCCAGTCACAAGGCGAGCTATGAACTGCTGGAACGGGTGGCGCGGTATTTCCGTGACAATCTGCTGGACCCTGGGGTGGGGGGTGTGGCACGGGCTTATTTGCAGCGGCGTGGAGTGGACGAGCCGACGGCTGAGCGTTTCGAGCTTGGCTATGCGCCTGCCGCATGGGATCGGCTGTTGCGTCGCTACTCCGAGCCCGGGCACAGGACGTTGCTGGAGCAGACCCGCTTGATCAAGGTGAGTGAAGAGGACGATTCTGCCAGAGACGCCTTTCGTAACCGGCTGATGTTCCCGATACGCGACGTGCGTGGCCGGGTGGTTGGTTTTGGTGGTCGTGCTATCGCCGCGGACGATAAGCCCAAGTACCTGAACTCCGCCGAGTCGGAGGTCTTCCATAAAAAACGTCAGATCTACGCTCTGTACCAGGCGGTGCAGGACAGAAAGCTCAGTGCCTTGTATGTGGTTGAAGGCTACATGGATGTGGTATCCCTGGCGCAGCACGGTGTGCGCAACGCGGTTGCCACTATGGGCACGGCGGTTACGCGGGAGCAGTTCGAGAGTCTGTTCCGCGTATGCGACACGCTGATACTCTGTTTTGATAGTGACGCGGCGGGGATGAAGGCCTGTGAACGTGCAATGACCCAGGCCCTTCCGCTATTGTATGATGGCCGCGAAGTGCTGTTCAGATTGTTGCCTGAGGGTAGTGACCCGGACAGCCATATCCGTGAGCAGGGTTATGAGGATTTTGTGGATACCGATGCCTGCGTCTCGCTCTCCGCGTATCTGCTGGAGCTATTGCAGCGTGGGTTGCGGCTGAACCAGGCCGAGCACAAGGCGAGACTGGTCGAACGCGCCACGCCATACCTGCGCGATTTGCCCGAAGGTGCCTTCAAGAATGTGTTGCATGAGGAATTGCGCAGGCTGAGCGGACTGGATGCCGCCAGTCTGTATACGAAGACACGCGCACCTGCGACCGGCGCGGTGCGCACATCCAAATGGCGGAAGGCGCCTTGTGTCCCGTTGTCACCGCTGGCGCGTGCTATCCGTACCGTTCTGTGCTGTCCGGAGGTGGTGTTTCAGGTGGAGGATGTGGAGAAACGGCTGCTTGCCATAGAGGCGGAAGGCGTGACTCTGCTGCGGGAGATGGTCGATTTTGTGCGTCAGCATCCGGATTGCACTCCTGCACAGTTGCTGGGCCACTGGCAGCAGTCGAATGTTTCCGAGCGGCTGCGGGAACTGCTGGCCATGGAGGCGGACGCACCCGATACGGAGAGTGGGCGGATGGAGGCGCCTGCCGATACCCTGGTCTGGGCACTGGACAGGCTGCAACGGGAGACCGACTGGGAACGGCTGCGCCCGCTTCGGCAGAAACGGCCCAGTGAGTTGACCGCCGAGGAAAAAGACCTGCTGCTGGCACGGTTTGGCAGGTCCTGACGGTGCCGGCCGTCCTGCTGGTGGCGGTTCCCCGCGCCGGGGGTCGGGCGGGTTGGCACAGTCCGCAACGGCCTGGGGCCTCGGGACCGAGGTCGGACTGGACGTGGGCAGCCACATGCCATCCGATATGTGGTACAATATACCAGTTATGCCTGACGAAAAGACAGGCTGTGGCAGGGGACATGTTTGCCGACCTGGCCAAAAACCCGCCCATTGGCTTCAGGCTTGCCCGGCCCTGAGCCTTCATGTTTCGCAGGCGCATTCCCGCCTGCTGGCTTCTATGATGAACTTGAACTGAACCATGAACGATACTGAACAGCATACCGAAGACGAACAGTCACAGTTGAAACTGCTGATTGCCAAAGGCAAAGAGCAGGGTTTTCTGACCTATAACGAGGTCAGTGAGCATCTGCCTGATGACATTGTGGATTCCGAACAGGTGGAGGATGTCATTGGCATGATCAACGACATGGGGGTCAGGGTATATGAGGTGCCACCGGATGAGGCAACGATGGCGATGGCGGGAAACCCTGTGTCCGATGAAGAAAATATCGCTGTCACGATAGGCAGCATTGAGGCCGAACTTGGCAGAACCACGGACCCCACCCGTATGTATATGCGGGAGATGGGCATTGCAAAACTCCTGGACCGCAAGGGGGAGATCAAGATTGCCAAGCGTATCGAGGACGGGACGCGGCAGGTATTGGCGGCGTTGATCTCCATGCCGAGAACCGCGGACAGGCTGTTTCTCAGATATGAGGAAGCACTGGAAGGGCAGGTCAAACTGTCCGATGTGGTAGTTGGCTTCAATGACATGAATGAATATCCGGATAATGGCCGTGTCCCGGAACAGGATTCCGATGAGGACTCGGCGGGCGCGGATTCGGAACCGGGGCTGGATATGGAACAGATTTCTGCGCACATGCAGAAGATGAAGGATATTCAGGCCAAGTATCTGCGTTCAATCAAACGCAACGGGAAGGAACACCAGCGCACCGCGAAACTGGAGAAGCAGATGGTTGACATGTTTCTTGAGTTGCGTCTGGCCCCGAAGTTTATTGACGAACTGATGAACGATGTGCGTGCGTTGATTCGGCAGATTCGGGATACTGAAGGGGCGGTGAAGAAGATCTGTGTTGAAAAACTGAAGATGCCGCGCGATGAGTTCAGGGCCAGTTTTTCCGGAAATCAGTCCGATATCAAATGGTGCCAGAAAATGATCAGGAGAAAGGATGCCTATTCCGCAGGGATAGCTGAATACAAGCAGGAAATCATCGCCGCCCAGAGACCGTTGTCCGAATTCATGCAGGGTGATCTGCTGGCGGTCGTCGATGTCAGCAAGATCAGTCGGAAGCTGTCTCTGGGAGAGACCAAGGTAAAAAAAGCGAAGCAGGAAATGATCGAGGCCAATCTGCGTCTGGTGATTTCCATTGCGAAAAAGTATGTTAATCGTGGTATGTCTTTTCTGGATCTGATCCAGGAAGGCAATGTTGGTCTGATGAAGGCGGTGGACAAGTTTGAATACCGGCGTGGATACAAGTTCTCAACGTATGCGACGTGGTGGATACGTCAGGCGATTACCCGTTCCATCGCGGATCAGGCACGTACCATCCGCATACCGGTGCATATGATAGAGACGATCAACAAGTTGAACCGGATTTCGAGGCGCATCGTGCAGGAGAAGGGCCGTGACCCGACCCCGGAGGAGCTTTCCAAGTTGATGGATCTGTCGGTGGAGAAGGTGCGCAGGGTACTCAAGATATCGAGGGACCCCATCTCGATGGAGACCCCGGTTGGGGAAGACGATGATTCTTGTCTGGGTGATTTTATCGGGGACACGAACACATTGTCTCCCAGCGAGCAGGCGGACTGTTCCAGTCTTGCGGAGGCGATCCGCGACGTTCTGAAGACCCTGGACCCGCGCGAATCCAAGGTGTTGTGCATGCGCTTCGGGATTGACATGAATACCGATCATACCCTGGAGGAGGTAGGCAAACAGTTTGAGGTGACTCGGGAGCGGATCCGGCAGATTGAAGCGAAGGCGCTCAGAAAACTGTCGAACCGCACGCGCTCCAGACAGATCGATACCTTCAGGAATTACTGAAACAGGTTGAAATATACCGAGGGCCTGTAGCTCAGTTGGTCAGAGCAGTGGACTCATAATCCATTGGTCGTAGGTTCGAGTCCTACCGGGCCCACCATGGAACGCTTTCACAGCCAACATGCGATTCGGTGGATAATCTCGGGCATGAAGGCGTGGGATTGTCTTCGGTACTTGCAGCGGGCCGGTTTTATGGGAGTAGAGATATGAACGATACCATATTCAGCAAGATCATTGCTGGCGAGATGTCAGCCGATATCGTGTATCAGGACGAACATTGTCTTGCTTTTCGCGATATCAATCCACAGGCGCCGGTGCACATCCTGCTTGTGCCGAAAGAGCCGTTGCCGATGCTGGTCAACGCCGAGGACAAGCATCAGGATTTGCTTGGTCATCTGCTGCTGACTGCGAGGAAAATCGCGTGTGAGCAGGGCGTGGGAGACAACTTCCGTTTGGTGGTGAATAACGGCGCCGGTGCCGGGCAGACGGTATTTCATCTTCATCTGCACATCCTGGCTGGCCGGGAATTTGGCTGGCCGCCGGGCTAGTGGCGCCGGGCTGTTGCTTTAGCTGCCGTGACGATGGACGAAAGTAGCGAGTGTCGTAACGACATGTCCAGCCGTGTGGATGATCTGCGCATCAGCCAGATCAGGGCGATATCCACCCCACAGACGATTTGCGAGGAGATACCGGCCTCCGAGTCCGGGATGGAGGTTACCCGTCAGACCCGTGAGGCCATCCACAACATACTGTGTGGTGAGGACCCCAGGCTGCTGGTCGTTGCGGGGCCCTGTTCCATCCACAATGTGGATGCGGCCAGAGAGTATGCCGGAAGACTGCTTGCCCTCAAGCAGAAATATGCGGATTCCCTGCTGATAATCATGCGGGTGTATTTTGAGAAGCCGCGTACCCGGGTTGGCTGGAAAGGATTGATTAATGACCCGATGCTGGATAACAGTTTCCAGATCAACCAGGGGCTGCGCATGGCGCGGCAGTTGTTGCTTGGACTGAATGAAATGGGCGTGCCGGCGGGCACCGAATACCTGGATCTGATCATCCCGCAGTATGTTGCCGACCTCATTAGCTGGGGCGCTATCGGTGCCAGAACCGCCGAGAGTCAGGTACATCGGGAGATGGCGTCCGGGCTTTCCTGCCCGGTGGGGTTCAAGAACGGCACTCATGGTTCCACCAGGATTGCGGTGGATGCCATCGCTGCGGCCAGCCGACCCCATCATTTCATTTCTCTGAGCAAAGCGGGCAATGTGGCCATCTTTGAGACCTCTGGCAATCAGGATTGTCACATCATACTGCGTGGCGGTGAGCAGCCGAACCACGACGCGGCCAGCGTGAATCGGGTTGGCATGGAACTGGAAGAGGCGTCTCTGCCGGTGCGTATCATGATCGATTTCAGTCACGCCAACTCCAGGAAGCAGCACCGTCTGCAGATGGAGGTGGGAAAGTCCGTGGCGGCGCAGTTGAAAGCGGGCGATATGCGCATCTTCGGTGTGATGATAGAAAGCAATCTGGTCGGTGGCAGGCAGGACATTGCCGCGCCCGGGGAATTGGTGTACGGGCAAAGTATCACGGACGCCTGTCTGGGCTGGGAGGATACGGAGCAACTGCTCGCGCAGCTCGCCGAGGCGTCTGCTGCAAGAATCAAATAAGCTTGCTGTAGACGGCGCGCCGGCCTCCGGCGGTATTTGCTTGTGGCTGCTATATAGGTGGTTTTATCTACGCACGCAAAGCGCGCTCAGATAGAACACACAACTCAGGATGACCATGACCGCGGCGGCGGGCAGATCCAGCCTGATTGACAATCCCAGCCCGGTGCAGGTGCTGAGCAGGCATAGCAGGCAGGATATTCCGATCATCTGTTGCAGCGAGCGTGCAAACAGCACCGCTGTTGCCGCCGGTATGCTGATCAGACAGACCGCGAGTATCAATCCGGCAATGCGCAGTAGCAGCACTATCACCAGCGCGATAAGCACCAGCAGCAGGGCCTGCATCCATGCTACCCGGATGCCGCGTAATCTTGCATGCTCCGGGTCGAATGTCACCGACAGTAGCGGGTTCCAGGCGAACCAGACGATGGAGACGATGACGATGTCCAACAAGAACATCAGCAGCAGGTCGGAGTGTTCAATCAGCAGGATATTGCCGAACAGATAGCTGAACAGATCCACATTGCTTCCCCCGGCACGGGATATGAAAATGACGCCAATGGCCATCCCCAGTGACCATAACGCGGCGATCAGAACGTCTTCCCGCTGTCTCCAGCGGGTGCGGCAATAGGCGATAAGCAGTGCCGCCAATACCGCGCTTGTCCAGGCCCCGGACATGGGAGATGCGCCAAAATAGTATGCGATCCCCATCCCGCCGAATACCGAGTGTGCCAGTCCACCGCTAATCATGCTCATGCGTTCCACTACCACAAAGCTGCCGATAATCCCGCAGCCGATGCTGGCCAGTATGCAGGCCAGCAAAGCATGCCGCAGGAAGTCGTAATTTCGCAGCAGTTCAGATATTTCCATGTTCCGAGATATTTCCATGTTGTACATGTCGAACCGGAGCGACATACATTTTTTCAAACATGTCGGGACTGAGCTTTTCCGTGGGATGACAGATCAGGGTTTTGTTCAGGCAGGCGACCCGATATACCTGGGAAGAGATGAAACCGATGTCATGCGATACCATCAGGATCGTGAACGCCTTGTCGCAGGCCTGGAACAGTGACAGGATGTCCCGCTCTGCCACATGGTCCACATTCGATGTGGGTTCATCGAGGATCAGTATTTTGGGTTGGCAGGCCAGGGCACGGGCGATGAGTACGCGCTGTAGTTGTCCACCGGACAGGGTGTCCAGCAAGGCACCGTCCAATTCCCGGGTGTCGGTGACAGCCATCGCCTCCTGTGCGGCCTGTCTGCGCCGTGTCAGATCCCATCCGCTGTTCCAGTTCCCCATCATCACCATCTGTGCCACCGTGATGGGGAATTTGCGATCAAAACGGAAAGACTGTGGTACGTAGCCTATCAGGCGTCCCGCCTTGTGCGGGCTGGAGCCAAACACGGTAATCCTGCCGCGTGTTGGCGCAAGCAGCCCCAGGATCAGTCGCAGCAGGGTTGTTTTCCCACCCCCGTTCGGCCCGATGATGCCCAGGTATTCGCCGGTGTGGACCTGAAGTTCGATATTTTCCAGCACTGGCACCTTCTGATAGTGGAAATCCAGACCGGAGATGTCAATGGCAACTTCGCTCATTTGCATCGGTATCAGTTGGTGATGATGGTGCTTATGTAGCGCATATTGTCCAGGTAGTCTTCAGCCAGCGGGTCAATGCTGATGAGCCTTGCGCCGATCGCTTTTGCCACCACGCGCGCCGCCCGCTGGTTGAACTGGGGTTGTACGAATATCCGGTCCAGCTTTTCCTTGCGTGCGCGCTCGATCACTTGCAGCAGTTTTCCTCCGCCTATATCACGCCCATATTCTTCCAGCGATACCATTTCCAGACCGTAATCGCGTGCCAGATAGCCCAACGAGGGGTGGGCGACGAGGATGACCCGGGTTCGGCTTTTTTCAATCTCCCGTGCGAAGTCCCGGTCGATCTGCAATAGTTCCCGTGCAAACCGGGCATGATTTGTTTCCAGTTCCGCGGACAGTTCCGGGCGTAACTCGGAAAGTGTTTTATAGATATGCGCTGCCATCAGACGCCCCTGGCGGGGGCTCATCCAGATGTGCGGATCGTGGTGTTTTTCATCGTGTGCATCGCGTATCAGTTCGATGTTGGGACAGCAGTGGTCCAATCTGAGCCCGGGAAAGTTCTGCTGGAGCTTTTTCCTCCATGCCCGCTCGAACGGGATCCCGGCAAAGAAAAATATCTCTGCCGACGAGAGTCGCCTTATCTGTCCCGGGCCTGGCATATAGGTGTCCGGTCTGTCCCCTCCCTGTACCATTAGTTGTACGTCAACGTGTTTGCCGCCGATCCGTTGCACGAAAAATTTCTGTG
This sequence comes from Gammaproteobacteria bacterium, assembly GCA_965115915.1. Taxonomy (GTDB): domain Bacteria; phylum Pseudomonadota; class Gammaproteobacteria; order Eutrophobiales; family Eutrophobiaceae. The sequence continues at coordinate 206,855 of OZ220483.1, forward strand.
GGGTAATCGATACGACAACCGGGATCGGCTGGTCTGGTCTGGCTGCTACCTGGATCTGGCAGACATATAGGCAGGTGGCGCCAATGGCGGCGAGGCGCATGGCTGCCCGCTTCATCTATCACAGTCCTTGCATAGACCGTACAGCTCGACCATGTTTGTTTGTAGCCGGAATTCCAGTTTGGCAGCGGCCTCGGACAGACCAAGGTCTATCGTGCGATCATCGATCTCGGCCACGGTTCGGCATCGCTGGCAGATCAAGAATTGCCCGTTGTGCTGCTGTTCCGGTCGTCCACAGCCAATGAAGGCATTGATCGACTCCAAGCGGTGTATCAGACCCGCGGTGCGCAGAAACTCCAGTATGCGGTAGATGGTGATGGGGGCTGTCTGTGGATACTCCACTTTCATCTGGTCGAGCAGTGCGTATGCCGTTATCGGTCGATGATCCTCCCAGATCAGGCTCAGGACCCTCCGGCGCAGATGGGTAAGACGGATGCGTTTTTTCCGACATTGCTGTTCCGCGACCAGCAGCGCACGTTGCATGCATAGCGCGTGGCTGTGGCTGGCGGGTTGAAAAGACTGGAATATCCAGTCTCCAGCGGCGTGCTGTTTGGTAACGCGGCTGTTGCTACCGCTGCTGCTCGTCATCGTTCAGGTACTGGTGTTTTTCCCGAATCTGTCACTGGACAGGTTCCGTATGGGTGTTACAATGTCACAAATGTTATATTATTACAATCACACTTCAGAGAGGTTTCGGTTATGTTGAGTCAGGTGTTTCGTTCCAGGAGCGGACCAAGTTTACAGTATTTTCGCATGACAGGCGGTGTGTTGTTCCTGTTCCTCGTTGCCGTGACGGCCCATGTCGATGCGCAGGATGCCGTTCCGGTCCGGGAGGAAATCATCCGCGTCAGCGAGCGTTCTCCGGGTCTGCGAAAACCCGGACATATTGGCCAGACGATATCGCTATTGTCCGGCAGGGAACTGGAACGGCGCAGATCCTACGTGTTGGGAGAAATACTCGATGACCTGCCCGGCATCTCCATGGACAGTTTTGGTCCCGCCATCGGCCATCCGGTCATCCGTGGTTTGCGGGGCGAGCGTATCTTGATGCTGGAAAATGGTCTTCCCACGATGGACCTGTCCAGCGAGGACGATCATCCGGTCGCCATGGACCCGCTTTCCAGCAACCGGATCGAGATCCTGCGCGGGGTCGCCGCCTTGCCGTATGGAGGGAACGCGCTCGGCGGCGTGATCAATGTGGTCAATGACCGCATTCCGGCGCGCCTCCTGGAGTCGGCAAGCCGCCTGTACTATGGTTTCGGTTCCAATGGGTATAGTGGCACGGGTGCCTTCAAGCGCAGTGGCAGCTACCGGAACCTGGCATACAACATCGATGGTTTGGTGCGAGACGCCAAGGCCTACCGGGCGGCGGATGACATGGATGTGCCTGACACGCAGTACAGAAATGGCCACATCAATATGGGGCTAAGCTATTTCCTCGACATGGGTTATGTGGGCTTGTCCATGTCCCGGTTGAACTCGCGGTATGCGATCGCCGGACATCATCATGGAGAGGAGGAGCACCACCATGAGGAGCATGAGGAGCATGAGGAAGAGGAGGAGCATGAGGAAGAGGAGGAACACCACGAGGAAGAGGGTGACGAGTACGCAAACAGCCAGCAGACCCGATACGATTTGGCCGCTTACATACAACATCCGGATTTTTTCATTCAGTCTACTCGTATTCGGGTGGCAAACGGTGACTACTATTACACTGAAGGGATCAGCCGGATCGACAACAGGGAGTGGGAAGGCATACTGGAATGGGCCCACCGGCCGGTAGGGAGCATGAGAGGCACACTGGGCGTGCGCTTCAATGTGCGCGACCTGAAGGCCCGTTCCGTGACTGAACAACCGTCCTGGTTGCCGCCACTGGCGGATGCCCATACTGTTTCCTTGTTTCTGCTGGAAGGCTTTGATCTGGGTAGTGTGAATCTCGACCTCGGTGTGCGCGTGGACAATGAACGCCGGGAGGCGCGTGGCGTTCGTGTTACCGATACGATCTATGGACTCTCCGGCGACTTGCATTGGGATCTGACTGAAAAGTATTTTGTCGGGCTGGGTGTGGGCAGGGCACAGCGGGCGCCATCGATAGAGGAGCTGTTTTCCGCCGGTGACCACACCTCGGTGCGTGTCAACGAAACGGGACGGTCGGATCTGCAACCGGAGACGGCCAACAACCTGGAACTCTTTATCGGATCGGACGAGACGCAGGCAAGTGCCTGGAGACTGGGTTCCTTTGTGTCCTACATCGAAGAGTATATTTATCTGCAGGAAGTGGACCATGATGATGATGGCATGGCCGACATGAGTAGTGGAGAGTTTGCTGCCGCCGAGTATCGCCAGGACGATGCCATTTTTTATGGTGTGGAGCTGGATGTCCGCCGGCCCTTGCATATGGCAGGCGATTGGAGCCTGCATGGCCGGGTGTTTGCCGATTATGTGCGTGGCAGGATAGACGGCGGGGCTGACCTGCCGAGGATTTCTCCTCCCCGTATCGGCTTGAGTCTGGAGCACGCGTGGCGCAGGCTGGATGTCACGCTGGATGTGATGCATCGTTTTCGCCAGACGGAGGTTGCCCCGCTGGAGACGGAGACAGCCGGGTGGAATACGGTGGATCTGCGTGCGGACTATAATTTTCATCGCCCCGGCAGCCCTGGCGCGAAGCTTTACGTGCAGGTGCGCAACTTGCTGGACCGTTTTGGCCGGATGCATGAATCCAGGATTAAAGAGGATCTCCCAATCAGGGGACGCAGATTTGACGTGGGGTTGACCATCGATTTTTAGTGGTTGCGTGTCCGGGTCCGGATCCGGATACCTGTGAGGCTGGGATAGCGGTTATGGGGCCGTTGTTTCTGCCCGGTGAGGCGTCTTCATCCGCCGCCTGCACACTGCACACAGGTAGACTTTGGCATACGCGGCTGTGGTTAAACGTGTGGCTCAGAAGTCTCATATCACTCTCTCCGTGAGTCGCAGCGGCCGAACCGCAAGGCGCTGGATGCGGCGGTGGGGGGAGACCATTGCCCCCGCGGTTTCACTGTCGTAAATCCGCGCACACTGTTGACACGGGTGGCGGATGACTATCCGAGTTGTCACACGCTGGAAGCTGGCATAGTCCGTAGTACTTCGTGCGGCACAAACCATCACAATATCCGAATAACAGGAATACAACGATGAACTATATATATATCTGTAACGTGGTGTGGACCGTTTTCCTGCGTGTGGGAAGGCAAATGGTTGACAACAGAGCGTTTTTCCTACCCCCCCAATTTGAGCACGACCCGCACGGCACACGCCACCGCCCGAAGGCGGCACTCGCCGCCCTGTTGCTGGCACTGTCTGCCGTATTTGCCATACCGACCGCACAGGCGCATGCCCCCGGCGGTCTTCCACTGCCCGAGGAGCCGGTGGTCACCGAGCTTACCGCCACAGCGGGCGACGGCCAGATCGCACTGCGCTGGCCCGGCCGGGAGGAGAGCATTACCGAAGGTTGGATATACCAGTACAAGTCTGGCGATGAGGCTTACTCCTCATCAGAACGCACTGGTATAACCCGTAGTAGTGCGTTCGTGGTCACAGGACTGACAAATGGCGTGCCATATACGTTCCGTGTGTCAGAAGTCATTAACCTCCTGGAGCCTCCCCCCGGGAACCTTCGCTGGTTGTACGAGGTCACGGCCACACCGATGGTGCCCCCGCCTGGCGTCACGGTGGATGGGTCGCCAGTGACGCTGGCCGAGGGCGACCCTACCGGTAGCGGCTACACGGTAGTGCTCGCTACCCGCCCGGACGCCGAAGTCACCGTCAGCGTGGCCGGGTTCGCGGGCACAACGGTGACAGTCGACCCGGCGCTACTGACCTTCTCCACCAGCAACTGGAACCAGGAGCAGTTCGTGATCGTCAAGGCCAGGTCGGACGCCGACACCACGGACGAGCGCGTGACACTGACACACAGCGCGAGCGGCGCCACCGACTACACCTCCGAGCTGGCCATAGACAGTGCGGTGGTGCGGGTTATTGACACCACTCCGACGTTGACGCTGGCCACGGACCCGGCCGCGGTGACCGAGGGTGGCACAATCAGTCTGACGCTCAGTTCGAACAGGAATCTGACCGGCACGCTGCTGGTGCGCCTGACGCTGGCCGATCGGGGCGCGAGCGGCTTCGGCGCGGCGGATATCCGGGGTGCGCTGACGCAGACCGTGACCACCGACGATTTTGGCGGCGGCACGACGGGGACGGTGTCGGTCCCGACACTGGACGATACCATCGTGGAGGGGACGGAGAGCTACCGCGTCACGCTGAACACTGGCAGCGGCTATGTGGTGGGCGGCGATGCGGATGCGGATGGCACGGTGAACGACAACGACAGTGCGCAGGTGACGTTGGGCAGCACCACACTGACGGTGGTCGAGGGCCAGACGCTGACGGTGCCGGTGACGCTGAGCGCGGCGGCGAATATGGTGGTGAACGGCAAGGTGACATTGTCAACCGGTATGCCGACGGACGATTTCACAGCGGCGGAAGCGAGCTTCCGTATCGCGGCGGGCCAGAGGCGTGCGAACGCGAGCTTTGCGCCGCAGACCGCGAGTGCCGGCGATGGCGAGTACAACGCGGCGCGCAGTTACACGGCGACGGTGACGCTGGACGCCCCGCCGACCAGGGTCACGGTGGGCAGCGATAGCACTGACACGGTGCGGGTGACGGACAACACGCCGCCCTCGACCCCAGGCGTGACGCTGAGCCGTGCCTCGCTGCTGATGAACGAGGGAGCGAGTGGCAACTACGCGGTACGGCTCAACACCCGGCCGAGCGCGGCGGTGATGGTAACGGTGGCGGGTTTCGTGGGCAGCGATGTGAGGGTAGACCCGGCGACACTGAGTTTTGCCCCCAACACCTGGGACACGGCGCAGACGGTGACGGTGAGTGCGGGGGCGGATGACGATAGCACGGACGACAGCGTGACACTGACACACACGGCGAGCAGCGGCGACAACGACTACAACGCGGTGGTGATCAGCGGAGTCACGATGACGGTGCTGGACACCGACACGCCGGGTGTCAGTCTGAGTGAGACCCGGTTGGCGGTGCGCGAGGGGGGTGTGGCTGGCAGCTACACGGTGGTGCTGGCTACCCGCCCGAGCGCGGCGGTGACGGTGACGGTGGCGGGGTTCGCGGGCAGCGATGTGAGGGCCGACCCGGCGGAACTGAGCTTTGCCGTCAACGCCTGGGACACGGCGCAGACGGTGATGGTGACGGCCAGGCAGGATGTTGACACCGTAGACGACAGCGTGACACTGACGCACAGCGCGAGCGGCGCCACCGACTACGGGCCCGCGCTGGTCATAGACGATGTGGCGGTGCGGGTCACGGACGACGACCGGCCGGCGGGTGTCAGTCTGAGTGCGGCCGCACTGACGCTGGACGAGGGTGGCACCGGCAACTACACGGTGGTGCTGGACAGCGCGCCGAGCGCGGCGGTGACGGTGACGGTGGCGGGTTTCGTGGGCAGCGATGTGGGGGTCGACCCGGCGACACTGACCTTTGGCACCGACGCCTGGGACAGCATGCAGACGGTGACGGTGAGTGCCGGGCAGGACGCCGACGCCACGGACGACAGTGTGACGTTGACACACAGCGCGAGCGGCGCCACCGACTACGGGTCCGCACTGAACATTGCCAATGTGGTACTCAGGGTGATAGACGATGAAACCGCCGTGGACGCGCCCAGCGCGGCCCAGCGCCGGCGCCAAGCCGAGCAGCGGGTGCTGGCCCGGGTGGCGGACACGCTGCTGGCGGGCGGTGTCACCATGCTTTCCAGCCGTATCGATGCGGCCAGCAGCGGCGCGCCACCGGCCAGCACGCTGCGCCTCGGCGGACAGTCCAGCCTGCATGCGGCGCTGCGGGCCCTGCAACCGGCCCTGCAAAGCGGCACACTGCGTGCGGCACCACTGCTCGGGCAATCCGCCTTCGTGCTGCCACTGTCCGCTGTTGCCGGCGGCAGTGGCACCGAACTGGACAGCCTGGCCCTGTGGGGCAGAGGCGACTACCGCCAGCTTTCCGGCAAGCTGCAGAACCCGGATGATCCCACCACCACACTGGATTGGGAGGGTAGTGTTACCAGTGCCTGGGTCGGTGCCGACCTGCGGCCGTACCGTCAGTGGCTGACCGGGCTGGCGCTGTCCTGGTCCCAGGCGCCGTTCAGCACCGGGCAGGCCAGCCTCGATCAGGATAGCCATCTGTTTGGGGTACACCCCTACCTGAGTTGGAACACCGCCGATGGCCGTGGTTTGGTGTGGCTGAGCGTGGGCTACGGCTGGGGCGAACTGCGCCCCAAGCAGGACACGCCCGACGCCCGGCGTGACAGCAGCCTGGCATCGGTCGCGCTCGGGGGCAACGCCACGCTGCTTGGCAGCGACCGGCTGCTGCCCGGTGGCAGTAGCCGATTGCGTATCAAGGCGCAGGGCGCGCTGGCCGAGTTCGCTGTCAATGGTAACGCCACCACCCGCGCCCTGAGCGCCGTCGCCCGGCAGTTGCGTCTGGCGCTGGAGGGACAGCACCAGCACACGCTGTCCGGCGGGGTGTTGCTCAGTCCCTCGGTGGAACTCGCGCTGCGCCACGACCACAGCGCCGCGACCGAGGGCAATGGCATAGAGGTCGGCGGCGCGCTGCGCTATAGCGACCCGGCGCTGGGCTTGACGCTGGAGGGCCGCGGTTGGGTGCTCGCCACCCACCGTGAAGAAGACCGCAGGGAATGGGGCGTCAGCGGTCTGTTGCGCCTGGACCCGGGCGCCGAGCGGCGCGGGCTCGCGCTGAGCCTGGTGCCGCGTCACGGCCCGGCCCGGCGTACGGACCTCGACCACCGGCTTGACCCGAGTGTCACACCGGTTGCTGCCCCGGCACCGGGGCAGCTCGGTCTGGAGGCGGAGCTTGGCTACGGCTATGGGCTGGCCGCACAGCGCGGCGTGTTGGTACCCTTTGTCGCCACCACGCTGGACGGGACACACCACGCCTACCGTCTCGGTGGCCGGCTGCAACTGGGCTCCGGTCTGAGCCTGAACCTGGAAGGGCAGCGTCAGCAAGCGGCCACACAGCCGGCATACCACAGCCTGCTACTGCACGGCACGCTGCATTGGTAGACTGAGGCACACAGGCTGCTGCTAAACTTGGGCTGGCAGAAACTTCATATCACTCCCCCGGGGGTTGCAGCGGCCGAACCGCAAGGCGCTGGCTGCCGCGGTGGGGGAGACCATTGCCCCCGCAGTCTCACTGTCGTGAATCTGCGTATGCGATTGCTTTTCACACAGTTCGGCATTATGCTGTGGCAGCGTTGCCTGTGCCGTTCCATGCTGTGTGACTGCCGGGTCGGACCGCTGCGTAGCCGTGGACCGCGAGTGCGGGCTTTCCGGTCTGGCCGGGAAGGCGTTCAGGTACCTGACGCAGTCTGGGCGTGGCTTTTTGAAGAAAAGGTGTCTATGGAACATGACGAGTATCTTGATGCAAAAGGACTGAATTGCCCGCTCCCTGTGCTCAAGGCCAAGCTGATCCTGCACCGCATGAGTGCGGGTCGGGTGCTACTGGTAGACGCTACCGATCCGCATTCCAGTATCGATTTCGAAGCATACTGTGCCAGAACCCGTCACGAACTGCTGTGCTGCGAGGAACACCAGGGCGTGTACTCTATCTACATCCGGCGTGCGGAGATGCCATCGGCGTTCTGACCCGGCTCTGCCGGTGGTTTCGGTTTTCGGTGGCCGAACTGCCGTGATCGCTACCTCTCCCTGAATCAAAAAGGCCGTTCCCCGAACGGGTCACCGTTTTCGGGCATCCCCTGCAGCAGGGCTGATGTCTGGGTGATGGGATGCCGCCGGCGGGCGTACCGTGTCCCTGTTTCGGGGTATTTTCCGCAGGCCAAGCGGTATCGGGGAGGGGGTGGAATGGCCGACGGTGGGTGTGCCATGTCACTGTTTCAGGGTACTCCCCCGAGGGATGGGCCGTGATGAAGCAGCGAGATACCTGACGGCGAGCAACACAAGATTCATTATTTCAGGGTATTTCCCTGCGCGGGATTCCTCGTACAATCGCCAAGGCGGTAGAACATGAGCTCTGTACGGAGTTCGAGAAAAGAAGATATAGAAAAATAGATAGAGGAGGATAGCCGGATGCTTAACAGTGACAAGCATAAAGTTCTAATCGTCGAAAACGATCCGCGTTCTGCGTACATGATCGCGGTCTATTCGGAAAAATATGGATGTACGGTGATTGAGCAGTTACCAAGGACAGGCGCCATGGCCATATCCCTGGCCAAAAAGATGAAGCCGGATTTGATCTTCATGGATATCAATATCCGTGGAGAGATCGATGGGATTGAAACGGCGGAACTGATTAACCGGGATATCGACACTTCGCTGGTTTTTGTGACCAACAACAACGATCAGCGTACTCTGGTCCGGACAAGGCGTGTACGTCCGAAATGGTTCATCAACAAGCCGCTGCGCGAGGAGGATTTCAGGGCATGTCTGTCACTGGCATTCTTTGATGGTGTCGCTGCGCAGGACACCTCGTCCAGGTATTCGACACAAAAGACGTCCAACCCGAAACAACTCAAGCAGGCGGTGAGGAATTTTTACCGTCTTACCCCGGCGGAGGCGCGTGTGGTTATGGCACTGTTGCTCAATCCGCGTACCGAGATGATGGCCCAGCTTTTGCACATCAGTCGGGAGACAGTACAGACGCATCTGAGGAACATATACCGGAAGACGGGCACCTCTGGTCGGGCTTTTCTGGTTTATGATCTGACAACGGGGCCGTTTGCTGAAATGATCCTGAACTATGCGGAGAACTTCGGTATGAGACGCTCACTGGATGGTGTACCGTGCATTTCCTCGACTGACCTTTGAGCTTAAAGGGTGCTTTTGTCTGCGGGCATGAAGCCGGCTTGCGGATTCCGGCAGGGTCGGTGACAAACTTGTCACTGACCCTGCCCTGCCAGTGTCAGTGGTGACAGGGACGGCCCGCGAGCAGCATGGCTTCGTTTCTGACCCCTTTGCGGGTATCTCCCAACAGACCTTCTTCCCGATAGCAATATATGCGTAATCCTGAAAACAGCGTCAGCAGTTCGTTTGCCGAAAGCAGGAAATCCGGATTTTCAGGCCCTTGAGTGGTTGTCCGTTCATGGATGAATGTTTGGTAGTAGATCAACCCGTCAGGACGCAGTGCCTGCCTTAGCGCGGGGATCAGTGAACGATCGAGAAAGCGACAGACCACGATCACATCGTAGCTATCCTGGCCCGGCGGTTCGCTGACTACATCGCGGACGGTGGCGGTGATGGGTAGCTGATGTTCGGAGGCATAAGCGGCAAGCCGGGCAATGGCCACGCTGGAGATGTCCATCGCCCTGACTGTCAGCCCGTGTCGGGCCAGCATGATGGCGTTTGCACCTGAACCGCAGGCCAAATCCAGTGCCAGGCCCCGGGTGGGCAACAGATACAGGCAGTCTCGCAGCAGTGGATTGCCAGCACCGGGAGCCCCATCGGCCGCGGCGTAACGTTGGTTCCATTTTTCCTGTTCGTCTGTCATGTGGAGGGCTCCGGTGTTTGTCACTGGTTTGTCAATCCGGGTTGACCGGTATGTTGCCCATGATGCCTGTTGCCGATCAGAATGCAAACGCGATATGCCGTCGTATCACCCTGACGGGAATGAATTGAGCGGGGCCATTATCCCTGAGGGGTGATGAGGCGCACAATGCGCTTGATGGTACTGTGTTTCACGCTCGGCTGTGCCAGTGCGCTCGGCCTGCCGATGATGCCTTCCCCCGGTCGGCAGCTTGCGTTGATGGGTTGTTGTCTGCTCGCGTTGACTCGTCCAGCGCTGCATGGTCTCGCATTGTTTTTCTTCGGTCTGGTCTGGACCCTGTTCCAGGGACAGCGGCAGTTGGAATCGCAGTGGCCGGAGGAGCTGGCGTTTGCCAGCGTTATCGGCGAGGTGACCTCTCTGCCGGAGCAAAGCCCGGAACGAGTCCGTTTTCTGTTTGATATCGCCGAGGTCCATGGTCCCGACGGCGGGCGCTATCCCAGCCCCGGAAGGGTACGGCTGAACTGGTATGGTCGTGCCGCCGGACCGCTCCCCGGGGAGCGGTGGCGACTGAATGTCAAATTGCGTCCTGCACAGGGTTTTGCCAATCCGGGCAGCTTCGACTATGAGACCTGGCTGTTTTCCAGGAAGATACGTGCCACTGGCTATGTGCGGAGCGGCGTGCGCCTGTTTTCGGCCATTGGCTGGAGAGCGTATCTGCCCAGCCTGCGTTACGCCCTGTCCCGACGCATCGACCAATTGCTGGGTGATAATCCGCAACACGGACTCATCCGTGCGCTGGCACTGGGTGAGCGCAGTGCGGTCAGCCGGCATGAATGGGAGGTTCTGCGAGCCACTGGCACCGGACACCTGTTGGCGATCTCCGGCTTGCACATCGGCTTGATAGCCATGTTCGGCTTCTGGCTGGGACGTGGGCTGTGGAGTGTGCATCCGGCCCTGAGCGGTCTGCTGCCGACCCGTTATGTCAGTGCGCTGAGCGCGATTGCCTGTGCCCTGATATATGCGGCCCTTGCCGGTTTTTCCTTACCGACCCAGCGTGCGTTGATCATGTTGTGCCTGTTCATGTCCGGGATCCTGACTGGCCGCCGCTGGCGTATGAGCAGCATACTGGCGGCGGCCCTTGGATTGATTCTGCTGTACCATCCGTTTTCCCTGCTGACGGCGGAGTTCTGGCTGTCTTTTCTGGCGGTATCCGTGATCGCCTGGCTGGTTTGCTGCCGCTGCCGGCTCGGTAGTGGGTCTGGCGCACGATGGAAGCGTTCACTGCTGTTGCAGATGTTGATCCCGATCGGTCTGTTGCCGTTGCTGATGTTATGGTTCCAGGAGTTTGCCGTGTATTCCGGGTTTGCAAACATGATTGCGATCCCGTTGTTGACGTTCACGGTGGTGCCGCTGATCTTTGTTGCCTGTCTGTTGAGCGGCGTGACTGGGTTGGCTCTGCCACTGTTTGAGCTGGCGGCCTGGTTTCTGGGATGGCTGTTTGAGGTGCTGGACTGCTTTCGTCTTTTACCACTGGCCACGTTGGCGCATCCAGCCCCCGGCCTGTCTGGCGCGATATTGGCATTGCTGGGTGTCGCGTTGTTGCTGATGCCACGTGGTGTCCCGGGTCGCTGGCTGGGATTTTTCCTGCTGTTACCGCTGTTGTTCCCGTCGCGGGATGTGCCGGCGCAGGGCGAGTTCAGGCTGTATCTGCTGGATGTCGGGCAGGGGCTTTCGGCATTGGTCAGGACCCGCAATCATGTGCTGGTATATGACACTGGAGACGCATGGTCGGAAAATTTTGATGCGGGCCAGCGGGTTGTTGTGCCGGTATTGCGCAATATGGGCATCAACCGTATAGATATGCTGCTGCTCAGCCACGGTGACCGTGACCATATTGGCGGTGCCGACAGTCTGCTTCAGGCCTACCCGGTGGAACAGGTGCTGGGCCATCGCCCGCGTTCGGGACATCCGCGGCACCGTCCCTGTGTCAAAGACATGGAATGGGACTGGGATGGGGTCCGGTTCCGTATTTTGCACCCGGAACCTGGGCTGGATATGGCGGGCAATGACAATTCCTGCGTGCTGAGCGTTACCCAGCCCGGGATGCGGGTCTTGTTGCCCGGAGACATCGAGGCCCGGGCCGAGTCGCATCTGCTCGCCCTGGGCACGGACGAGTTGCGTTCACAGGTGTTGGTGGCGCCGCATCATGGCAGCCTGAGTTCCTCTTCCCCGAACTTTATCCGGGCTGTTGCCCCGCAGTTCGTGTTGTTCCCGGCAGGCTACAGGAACCGTTTCGGTTTCCCCAGGGCGCCAGTGGTGGAACGGTATCGGGCATTGGGTGCGCACATGTATTCCTCTGCCGGTAGTGGTACGATCCGGGTCTGGCGCGAATCCGGGATGATCCGGGTACGGGAATACCGGGAGACCCGGCGGCGATTCTGGTTGCGTCCCCCGGAGCGTCTCTGAGCACTATGCTGTTCGCAGGCTCACGGCATCCGGTCTGGCGGATTGTGGGGGGCGTGGTCGGTTCTGCCATGTCGGCAGATTGCCGCTTGTCGGATATTGAAGCATACCTGATCATCCGCATTTCGTGCGGTGGATACTGGATAGCTGTACACCATAAGAAGCCGTAGGAGAAACGACTGTGTTGGAATTGTTCAAATCGGGAGGATTTCTGATGTATCCGATCCTGCTGTGTGCGGTCCTCGCACTGGCTGTCATTATTGAGCGCTTCCTGTTTCTGCGTAAGAAGCATATCGCGCCGGATGGCCTCCTGGTCAAGGTCTGGCAATGGGAACGTGGCGGGCACCTGGACAACAAGCGTCTCAGGCAGTTGCAGCAAGGCTCCATGCTCGGTCGTGTCCTTGCCGCTGGCATCAGTAATCGGGACAGTTCCCGGGAATTGATGAAGGAGGGCATCGAAGATGTGGGAAGGCATGTGGCGCATGAGATGGAATACCGTCTCAACATGTTGGGCACCATCGCCTCCATCACGCCGTTATTGGGTCTGCTTGGGACTGTGGTTGGCATGATCAAGGTGTTTTCCGTGATCACCGTGCATGGTGTAGGGGACCCGTCTGTGCTGGCTGAAGGCATTTCGGAGGCGTTGCTTACCACGGCGTTCGGTCTCTCCGTGGCCATCCCCTCGCTGATGTGCTACCGCTATTTTCGCGGTCGGATAGACAGCCTGATCGTCACTATGGAGAAGCAGGCGCTGAAGCTGGTGGAGGTTATGGTAGGGATGCGTGACCACAGGACGATGGAGGATCTGGACGAATGAATCTTTCCTCTGGTAGACGCCAGGAGGTTTCTCTGGACATGACCCCGATGATTGATGTGGTGTTTCTGTTGTTGATTTTTTTCATGGTTTCCACTACCTTTGAACATAATTCGGAGATCGATATTCGTCTCCCGGAGGCGAGCTTGGAAATGCTTAGCGGCAAGCCGCATGCGATATATGTCGCGGTCACCGAACAGGGGGATTTTTTTATCAATCAGGAACCGTTGGTGGACCGCAACATACACACGCTGAAGTCCGCACTGCAGCAGGCGGCCATGGATGTTGACGACCCACCGGTTGTGATTAGCGCGGATGAGCAGGCCAGCCACCAGTCGGTGGTCTCAATCATGGATGCGGCCCGGCAGATCGGATTGCAGAAGATCACCTTTGCGGTAAAGAGTGTCCCCGCACTCGATTCCACACCGGAATCGGCCGACACACCGCTTGACACCCCGGTGGAATGAACAAGAATCTGCTGGAAATACTGGTCTGTCCGGTCAGTCATGCGCCACTGATCCATGACCGGCAGAGGGGAGAACTGATTTCACTTCAGGCCGGACTGGCGTATCCGATACGTGACGATATCCCGGTACTGTTGCCTGAGGAAGCGCGTGAACTCGACATTGCGGAGATTGAAAAGTACCGTCCCCGGAAGTGAGTTACACGGTAATCATCCCCGCACGTTATGCATCTACCCGCCTGCCGGGCAAGCCGTTGCTGGAGATCCATGGCAAGTCCCTGATACAGCATGTGTATGAGTCGGCCTGTAACAGCAAGGCGCGGCGTGTCATCATCGCCACTGACGATCTGAAAGTGTACGATGCGGTTGCGGCGTTTGGCGCGGAGGGTGTGATGACATCGGTGCGGCATCGTTCAGGCACGGAGCGGATATCCGAGGCGGTAGAGTTGTGTGGGTTGCCGCAGGACGAAACGGTCGTGAATGTGCAGGGGGACGAGTTTGCGTTGCCTGCCAGTCTGATCGATCAGCTTGCCGGATTGTTGCCGGACCCGGCCACGGCGCAGATGGCCACGCTGTGTGAACCGCTGGAGGACTCCCAGGCTATTGCCGACCCCAACGTGGTGAAGGTTGTCAGGGCGGCGGATGGCACTGCGCTTTATTTCAGCCGTGCCCCCATCCCCTGGAGTCACACTGATGATGGGCCGCCATGCCATTATTATCGGCACATCGGTCTGTATGCGTACAAGGTATCGATGCTGCGCGACTTTGCCAGACTGGAAGTGAGCATTCTGGAGCAACGGGAAAAGCTGGAACAACTGCGCGCACTGTATCATGGCTGGCGGATACTGCTGGGCGTCGCCGATGAGCCGCCTGGCATCGGTGTGGATACCCCGGCCGATTTACAGCGTTGCCGACGCCGTGCCGATGGTCCTCCGTGACAGGCCGTCCCGGACATTGTCGCGAACCCGCACCGCCGCTATCGATCACCCCCCGGGAGTACGCGGCGGCCGTGAGCCATTCACCATTAACTGTGAATTTGCACTGACACATTGGACACGCCCGTGCTTGCGGTGTATGGTGGATTTGGACAGCGTTTCAGCAACCATTTCTCACGGATCAACCCCAATACCAGGGAGGTTTACATGAAAAGCAGATGTACGCATTCGACACACATAAAGTGGTCAAGGAACTCACCCAGGCCGGTGCGCAACCCCTGCTGGCGGAGGCCATGGTTTCCACGCTCGGCACAATGGTGGAAAACCTGCCAACCCGGCAGGATTTGCAGACCGAACTCGCTGCCCTCAGAAAAGATTTTGATGCTTCCAAAAGGGAGATCGATGCCAAACTCGGCTTCTTCCAGGAGGGGAACGATGTCAAATTCGACTACATCAGAAAGGATATCGCTGCCCTCAGAGAGGAACTCGATACCAAACTTTTTGCCCTCAGGGAAGAACTTGATACCAAGCTCGTTTCCCTCAGGGAAGAGCTCAAGGCAGACAACGCGGCCCTCAGAGAGGAACTCAAGGCCGGTCTCGCCCTGTTTGATGCCAAAGCTCGCAATCGTGAGATCCGCATGATCATCACACTGGGTCTGATCGTGTTTGCCGCTGTTGGTTTGCTGATCCCGTTTCTTTCCTGACATCCCATCGGGGACTGTCGACTTCAACACGGCCCGCCCCGAACGGTGCCACCGGTGCCGTACGCTGCACGGCACCTTGCACTGGTAGTTGAGGCCCCATGCGCCCGCGGTGGGGGAAGCCGAGCCCGTGCGGTCTCGTCGTCGCGAACCCGCACAATGCCACCATCCATCGCTCCCCCCTCGAGGGGGGCCGGCAAGCCAAAGGTGCCAGCCCGCAGGCGCACTGGTGGGGGGCAAAAGCCAAAGCCCCCAACGTATGCGATGCACGCCGTCCAGCCAACAAACCACCGAACCGTTGCACCTTTGCCGTCACCCTCACCGCAAGTACCTTCAAGAAGTCTTTCTGAATGCTTGACTGTAATGCTACAGTTTGCTAGGCTGTGTCAAGTCTCTGTAATATTACAGCAATAGAGGTGCGTATGATCGCTCAAGCCGAACAATTGCTGCAACGTGGTTCCAGTGTAACCAGCTCACTGCTGCCAGCGATTTTTAATATCTTTAGCCAGTGGAAACTGACTGGTGCCCAGCAAATGACCCTGCTGGGACTCAGCAATGAGAAAACGCTCTACAACTGGAAGAGTCTGCCGGAGAAAGCCAAGCTGACACGGGATTTGTTGGAGCGGGCCAGCTATATCCTGGGTATCTACAAGTCTCTGCAAATCCTGTTGCCCGATCAGGCACTGGCCGATCAATGGCTGTCTTCGCCCAATGACAATCCACTGTTCAACGGCACAGCTCCCTTGGATCGACTCCTGGCTGGTCAAGTAGTGGACCTGGCCGTGGTCAGGGGCTTCCTCGACGCGGAGCAGGGTGGCTGGTGATTGATATCGAAGCGCTGCCAATTAGCGAGGTGAATGAACCGGTGTACCGGGTCATTCTATCTCGCTATCCCCAGATCGACTTATTCGAACGAGTTTCTAATCCAGAAGACTGGGATGTGCTCTATGCGGTGGAGTCTCTGACCAATCCCAGGCTGCGTGATAAGGTTGGTGATATTCGACTGGTACCACCGGGAGATCGGGTTTACGGCGATGGCGCATCCTGGATTATGGCTGCTTTCACGCACCCTCCGGTAGATGGTCGTGGCGGTCGCTTCAACCGGGATTTCGGCATCTATTATTGCGCGGCCGATGAGTCGGTAGCTATCGCCGAATCTTCTTTTCACCGGGCACGGTTTCTCCGCGAATCTCGAATTGAACAAACTGCCCAGGACATGCGCGTTTTACGAGCGCAACTAGGCGCTACCTCTTTGCATGACTTGCGACAACTAACTGGGCACGCCATATACAACCCGGACGATTACGGAGAAGCTCAGCAACTCGGTTATGCGTTGCGAGGTGCCAGGAGCTATGGCGTTCACTACCAGAGTGTTAGAGAAGAAGGTGAATGTTATGGCGTGATGCGTCCTCGAGCATTATCGGATGCCGTTCACTGGCGCTACTTGCGTTACCACTATGACCAGGGATCGATTGTCGAAGTTGAACCCCTGGACGGGAGTGACAGGAGGTAACGACCATGCACAACGAACTGCTATGGATCTTTGCTCAACTCCCCGACGATTACATCGTTCTCGATACCGAAACCACCGGGCTGCCAGATGAGAGTGGTCTGACCGATATTGTTACGCTGGGTATAACGGTTGTCAGGGGCTGGGAAATAGCGGAATCCATATCCATTGAGTTTGAAATACGGCCGACGCGAGCAATTTCAGAGGAAGCGCAAGCCGTACACGGCATTACCGATGAGCAAGCTGCCACATTTGAAACCTTCGAATCACAGTGGAGCCAGATTGCCGAATATTTGAAAGATCAACTCATCGTCATCCACAACGCCAGTTTTGACTGGCCCATCCTGCTGGATCACGTTGCCCGATACGATTTAACGATGCGGCAAATCAAAGGCGTATTTTGCAGTCAGAAAGCAGCTACTCCCTGGGCTCAAGCCAAGAATCTTCCGTGTAGCCACAGAGGTCCGTCGCTGGATTTGCTCACAGAAGTGCTTGGAGTGGAAGGCCTTAGATCAAAGAGCGACGGAATACATGGAGCTGCAATTGATTGCTTACAAACTGCACAAGTCATCGAAGCTATAAATGGGATGGGCAATGAGGAGTATTAAAGGAGAGCTATTGGACGTGACGTGGTCCAGCTTTTTTGGACACTCAGTTAAGCGGCATTTTGCGTCATGGCATTGCCTCTCATATGCATTCGGGCTGACATGGTTCAGCGTCGAATGCATCCGGTATCCGTTATAGAAAACGGCAATGTATTGCGGAATATCCTGCCGGGCTTCCCAGCGGGTTTGGTAGCTTTGCCATTGAACCCGCTCCTGCGTCAGACTGCCAAAAAAGCTCTCAACAACCGCATTGTCCCAACAATCCCCCTTGCGGCTCATGCTGCCCAGGACGCCATGAGCGCGTAGCAATCGCCTGAACGCCTGGCGGGTATATTGACTGCCCCGATCCGAATAATGAGCCAAGCCAGCTTATGGTCCGCGCCGCCAAATCGCCATCTTCAGCGCGTCACAGACCACCGCCGCCTTCATCCGCGAACTCATGCTCCACCCCACCATTGCCTGGAAAACAGGTCAATGACAACCGCCAGGTATAGCCAGCCTTTTCTTTCCTGACATCTCCGGGATTGCCGACTGTCAACGCGGCCCGCCCCGAACGGTGCCGCCGGTGCCGTACGCTGCACGGCACCTTGCACTGGTAGTTGAGGCCCCATGCGCACGCGAAGCGGAGAAGCCGAGTCCCCACCGTCTCATTATGCCGTGAACCCGCACTACACAATTTTGCCCTGGACCAAAAAAACGGGTACTATGACACTCCGAATTGACAACCAGTGTTCTTGATGGCAAAAGAAGATCAGATTGAAATGGAAGGCGAAGTGATTGAGACTTTGCCAAATACGATGTTCCGGGTACGGATGGAGAATGGACATACTGTCACTGCCCACATATCGGGGAAGATGCGTAAAAACTACATTCGCATACTGACCGGAGACAAGGTCACCGTGGAGATTACGCCCTATGATCTGAGCAAGGGGCGCATCATTTACCGCGGCAGATAATCCCTTCGTTTGAACCGTTCCTTGTGGCAGGCCCCAGACTGCTCATGGATTGCCTTTTTCTATTCCTGCGTCAGGTACAGCCGCTGGCGAGATGCCTCGTTATAAGGCGGTGGTCTAATCCTCCATGTTTCTGACTGATTGTTTCCAATACCATGTCGCCTGACAGGCCGCTGGTCCTGGTTGTCCTGGACGGCTGGGGTTACTCCGAAGATACGTTTTACAATGCCATACACAGTGCCAAAAAGCCGGTGTGGGACGATCTTTGGGAGAAATGTCCAAGGACCCTGATAGGGGCGTCCGGTTTGGATGTTGGTCTGCCTCCCCGGCAGATGGGGAATTCCGAGGTTGGCCATATGAACATCGGGGCGGGTCGGCTGGTGGACCAGGAGTTTACCCGGGTCAACAAATCCATCAGGAGCGGCGATTTTTCCAGAAATCCGATACTGTTGAAAACCTTTGACACGGTCAGTGCCAGCGGCCATGCGGTGCATCTGCTGGGACTGTTATCGCCGGGTGGTGTGCATAGCCATGAAGATCACATCTATGCCCTGATGGATCTGGCAAAGGCCAGGGGGGTGAAAACGATCTATCTGCATGCCTTTCTGGATGGACGCGATATGCCCCCGAGGAGCGCTGCGGAATCGATCTTCCGGGCCCAAAGCAAACTCAATGCGCTCGGATCTGGCCGTTTCGCTTCCATCGTCGGGCGTTACTACGCCATGGATCGGAACCGGCATTGGGAACGCACCCGGATAGCCTATGATCTGATTAGTCAGGGCAAGGCCGAATTCCGTTCTGTGGATCCCTTTATTGCCTTGGACATGGCATATGCCAGGGGAGAAAGCGATGAATTTGTCAGTGCCACCTCCATAACACCCGCGGGCCAGCCACCAGTGATTATCCGGGATGACGACGCAATCGTCTTTGCCAATTACAGGGCTGACCGCGCCAGGCAGCTTGCCCGGGCGTTCAGCAAGGACGATTTCAAAAGTTTTCCGCGTGAACGCAAACCGCGTTTCAGCAGTTTGATCAGCCTGACCTCGTACAAGTCCAACTATGATTTTCCGGTGGCATTCCCGCCGGTCTGTCTGCATAACACCTTTGGCGAGTTTATTTCCAAACGCGGCATGAAACAGTTGCGTGTCGCAGAGACGGAGAAATACGCCCATGTCACTTTTTTCTTCAACGGCGGAGAAGAACGGGTTTTCGACGGGGAAGACCGCGTTCTGGTACCGTCTTCGCATGTTCCCACCTATGACCTGTTACCGGAGATGAGTGCGTTTGAGGTGACGCAGGAGATCACCAGGGCGATCAAGCACCGCAAGCACGATGTCATTATCAGCAATCTGGCCAATGCGGATATGGTTGGACACACCGGTGATTTTGGTGCGGCGGTCAAGGCGGTGGAGATCCTGGACAGTTGCCTGGGCCAGATTGTCGATGCGGCACGCAGGTTTGGCGGCGAGGTGCTGATTACTGCCGATCACGGGAACGCCGAACAGATGCGTACCTACACCACGGAGAAGATCAAATCGCGGCCAGTCACTTCCCATACCAGCAACCCGGTCCCACTGCTGTATGTCGGTCGTTCTGCCAGCATATTGACAGAGGACGGCTCTCTGTCTGACATTGCCCCGACCATGCTGTATCTGTTGGGCCTGCCAGTGCCTGAAGAGATGACTGGGCACAGTCTGTTGAAATTGCGGGAGCCGGATGCGCTGTCCAGGGCTGTGGGGAAATGATTCTGTGGCGGGTTGCAGTCGGGTGGTTGTGTATGGTGCTGCTGAACCTTCCGGCGACTGCCTGTGCGCAGCAGGTGGATGTGGTGACGCAGGAACAGGAGTTGAAAACCGTGCGCAAACGCATCCAGTCCCTGCAAAACGATATCGGAGACATGCGCGAGCAGACTCGCGTGCTGCACCAGGAGTTGCGCCAGAACGAGTTGGAAACCGCGCAGACGTTGCAGCGCCTGGAAGAAATCCACGCACAGATACAGACACATCAGCAGGGACTTGAGTCCCTCAAGCAGCAACGGGAGCAGTTGCGTACAGAGCTTTCCGGCAGTCGACAGAAGCTTGGTGTACAGATTCGTGTTGCTTTTCTGCTGGGACGGAATTCCTACCTGAAATTATTGATGAATCAGCAAAACCCCAGCAGTGTGGATCGTCTGCTGGCATGGCATGGTTACCATACCCGGGAACGTTCGCGCCGGATAGCGGACATGCGCACAAAACTTTCCAGTCTGGACGAAATCGGGACTCACATCAATGACAAGAGCGAGTTACTCCTGAAGTTGCAGGATGAAGAGCGGACGCGGCTGGCAAAATACGAGGATACGCGCATGGCCCGTGTTTCCATTATTGCCGCCTTGCAGCAGGAGCTTGGTGAGCGGGGCGATGAGTTGCGGCTTCTCAAAAGAAACGAGCAGGAATTGGTGGCATTGCTGGATAGTTTGAGTTCACAGTCCTTGCTCCAGTCGGGAGATTTTCAGGACAGGGTCCCGTTTGCCAGTCTGCAGGGGGAGTTGGCGTGGCCGGTCAGAGGACGTTTGCTACATCGTTTTGGTCAGCCTCACCGTCAGGACAGTAGCATTCGTTGGAATGGTGTGCTGATCGATGCCCCACCGGGTACCGCTGTCAATGCGGTTGGCAATGGGAAAGTGGTATTTGCCGACTGGTTTCGTGGTCAGGGCTTGTTGCTGATCGTGGAACATGGGGACGGGTACATGAGTCTTTACGGGCGCAATCGGAGACTGCTGAAAAAGACAGGGGACTGGGTGTTGGAAGGAGAAAATGTGGCAAGTACGGGAGACAGCGGTGGACAGGATGTGCCGGGGCTGTATTTCGAGTTGCGCAGGAACGGGATTCCACTGGACCCGGCAAGTTGGTGCAGGTAGGTGCTCACACTGTTTATCCGATTAGACCATTTGTCCATGAATCGCATATCATGTGTGCGGGCATCTTCCATGTGTTGTTCCTGTTCGTGAGAAGGGGTGTTACGCTGGGACAGGCCGCATTTGCTTTTCGGCAGGAGCACGGTTGTGCTTTGCGGGGGGAGTGGGAGGAGTCAATTTCGTTGTCTGCCAGTGCAGGCGTTCGGTGATATCGATGAGAAAGTGCCAATTATTTTTTATCCTGCTAGTATTTAGCGCCTTGCACCAGGCCGTGGCCCAGGGAGAGCCGGCGGAGGATACGCATGGAGAGACTGAGCAATCGGTGGATGTGGACACACAGGCCAAAGGTCAACCGTTGCCTTTGCGCGAGTTGCGTATCTTCAGTGAGATCTTTGAGCGCATCAAACGTGACTATGTGGAGCCGGTAGACGATGTGCAACTGCTGGATAACGCGATTCGCGGGATGCTTGTTGGTCTTGACCCACATTCGGCTTATCTGAGTTCCGATGAATTTGAAGTCCTCCAGGAGGGAACAGCCGGGAAGTTTGGCGGACTTGGGCTCGAGGTCGGCATGGAAGAGGGGCAAATCAAGGTCATCTCCCCGATCGATGATACCCCGGCACAGCGTGCCGGCATACAGGCAGGCGACGTGATTTTCCGTGTTGATGGCAAATCAACCAAGGGCATGGATTTGAGAGAAGCGGTTGAACTGATGCGTGGCAAGCCGGGTACCAAAATTGTCCTGACCATACTGCGGGATGATCAGGAACCCTTCGACGTGGAACTGACCCGCGTCATCATCACAGTAAAGAGTGTCAAAAGCGACTTGCTGGGGCCGGGGTTTGGTTATATCCGCATCGTCCGTTTCCAGGATCACACCCCGAAAGATCTGGCCCGTGAACTGGAACGGCTCAAGGCTGAAAATGGTGCCGCATTGAAAGGTGTCATACTGGATGTCAGAAACAATCCGGGTGGTGTGCTCAGTGCCGCAGTGGGGGTGGGCGATCTGTTTCTGGATACTGGTCTCATAGTCTATACTCGAGGACGCAGCAAGGATTCCGAAACCGAATTTCATACCAACCCATCGGATGTTTTGAATGGGGTGCCGATGGTGGTGCTGGTCAATGAAGGCACGGCTTCGGCCGCGGAGATTGTGGCAGGCGCACTGCAGGACAATCGCCGTGCGATAATCGTCGGTGAACAGAGTTTCGGCAAGGGCTCTGTGCAGACGGTGTTGATGTTGGATGAAGACAGTGCCCTCAAGCTGACAACGGCCCGTTACTATACTCCTTCCGGACGTTCGATACAGGCCGAGGGGATTGTCCCGGACATCCGGATTGCAAACCTCAAGCTGGATCCGGTAGAGAGTGAAACCGTCCCGGCGATCAAAGAGGCTGATCTGAATCGGCATCTGATGAATGCGATCGGGACAGACGAGGAGGGAGATGAACAGGAGGGAGATGAACAAGAGGAGGACGCAGGGCGGAAAAAAACGGAGGCACAGGATTCAGGTGAGGATGCACAGGCGGAGAAGCGGAAATATCGTGAGGTTTCGTTGCGTGATGACTACCAATTGTACGAGGCGTTCAATATTCTGAAGGCCATGCATATTCAGAAGAACATTGAAAGTCAGTCGGAGCGGACCCCGCGTGCGGTACCGGAAGAAATTGAGCAAGTGCAGCGTTGAGGCAAATCCCTGTGTGATGCGGATCTGGCCGGTTTCGCGCCTGCTGTTGGCGGGATTGCTATGGATTGGTTTGTCTGTCCCGGTATTCGCCGACGCTATGTGCCCTTCCGTGCAGGAGGCTCAGGACCAGAAATTCATATCCATCATCATCGACGACCTGGGATACCGTAAACGTTCCGGCCTGCGTGCGTTGGAATTGCCCGGGGCGTTGACATACGCGATCCTGCCACATACACCGTTTGGCAAACGTATGGCGGAAATCGCTGCGGAGCGTGGCAGCGACATCCTGTTGCATCAACCCATGCAATTTGCCACAGGTTCCGATCATACCCGGCTGGGTGCCGGGGCACTGTACCTGAATATGGATCGGCGGCGCTTTGTCCGTACGCTGGAGGAGAATCTCGCACTGTTCCCTGGTATCATCGGTGTCAGCAACCACATGGGCAGTCTGCTTAGCCGGGATATGCGGTCGATGCAGTGGGTTATGGAGGTCCTTGGTGCGCGTGATCTGATTTATGTGGACAGTTTAACCAGCCCGCGCAGTGTGGCGCATAAAGTGGCACAGCGTAACGCGGTGCCGTTTCTTCGGCGCAACATCTTTCTGGACAACCAGGCGACGCTGGAATATGCGCAGGGGCAGTTTGACAGATTGGTGGATGCCGCGCATAGTAAGGGGTATGCTATTGCCATTGGTCATCCATACCCGGATACCCTGGACATGTTGCACCAACGCCTTTCGGATATTGAGCGGCATGGTGTCAGATTGATTGGTATACGCTGTATGGTGGAAGTGCATGCCCTGCGTGATGATTTGGTGACACGTCGCTTGCCTCGTGTCGGAGGCAGGCGCATAGCGCTGGGTGGGCACAATAAAGACCCGGCCATGTGCTCCGGACAGGCCGTGTGTGGCATCAGAACTGAATCGCTACGGGGGAGCCCATGACTGCCATAGCTTCTGAAATCAACTCCGACTACCGGGTCAGGGATATAAACCTGGCTGCCTGGGGGCACAGGGAGATCCGCATCGCGGAGACCGAGATGCCCGGCTTGCTTGCGCTTCGTCGCGAGTATGCGGAAAGCCAACCCTTGTGTAACGCCCGCATAGCGGGTTCTTTGCACATGACCATACAGACTGCCGTGCTTATCGAGACCTTGATCGCGCTGGGGGCCAGGGTACGCTGGGCCTCGTGCAACATTTATTCCACCCAGGACCACGCGGCCGCGGCAATCGCCGTTCAGGGCATTCCGGTGTTCGCCTGGAAAGGCGAGACCCTGGCTGAATACTGGGACTGTACACACCGCATAATGGCATGGGATGACGGTGGTTTTCCCAACATGATCCTGGATGATGGCGGGGATGCGACCTTGTTGTTGAGCCTTGGTAGCGCGGCGGAAAAAGACCCTGCGTTGCTGGACAATCCTGGTAGTGCCGAGGAACGGGAGTTATTTTCCGCAATCAAAAAAAACCTGGACAGGCAGTCGGATTATTACAGCCGGATACTGGAAGGAATTCGCGGTGTGACGGAAGAGACAACAACCGGTGTACAACGGTTGTACCGGATGCAGCAGCAGGGTACCTTGCCGTTTCCTGCCATCAATGTGAACGACTCGGTGACGAAATCCAAGTTTGACAATCTGTATGGTTGTCGGGAATCGCTGGTTGACGGAATCAAGCGTGCGACCGATACCATGATCGCGGGGAAAACCGTCCTGGTGTTGGGATATGGAGATGTCGGCAAAGGATGTGCACAGGCCCTGCATGGCCTGGGTGCGACGGTGATGGTCAGCGAGATCGACCCGATCTGTGCGTTACAGGCAGCGATGGAGGGTTTCCGTGTTGTGGACGTGGATGCGGTTTGCGCTCGGACGGACATATTTGTGACCGCGACCGGCAATTACCATGTGTTGCGTCATGAACATATGCTGAAGATGAAAGACCAGGCCATCGTGTGCAATATCGGCCATTTTGACAACGAGATTGATGTGGCCAGTCTGGAACACTATCAATGGGAGGAGATCAAGCCGCAGGTGGATCATGTCATTTTCCCGGATGGCAAACGCATCATTCTGCTTGCACGCGGGCGGCTGGTGAACCTTGGCTGTGCCACGGGCCATCCCAGTTTTGTGATGTCGAATTCCTTTACCAATCAGGTGTTGGCGCAAATCGAACTGTTTTGCCATGCGGCGCGCTATCAGAACGAGGTGCATATGTTGCCTAAACATCTGGATGAGAAGGTTGCCCGTTTGCATCTGGAGCGTCTTGGCGCCAGGCTCACAGTGCTTGATCAGGAGCAGGCTGACTATATTGGTGTTCCGGTGGATGGCCCTTACAAGCCGGACTATTACCGTTACTGAATTGTTCTGGCTGGCATGAAGACGCAAAAAGAATTTGCCAAGGTATTCAGTTGTGAGTTTTTTCCGCCACGTAACGAGGAAGCCGCTGGCAAGCTGCTGACAACCCAGAGCGCGCTCGCCGCGCTGGGGCCGGACTTTTTTTCTGTCACCTTTGGTGCCGGAGGCAGCACACGCGAGCGCACGTTGGAGACCGCCATTGAGATAAATCAGCGTACTGGTATCGATGCGGCCCCACATGTTTCCTGCATTGGAATGCAGCGGGACAGACTCAGCCAGACACTACAGACATACCGCGATAGCGGCATTCGCCGCGTCGTCGCGTTGCGTGGCGATATGCCTTCGGGTCTGTCTGGTCACGGAGAATTACGTTATGCCAGTGAACTGGTGGAATTCATCCGTCGGGAGACGGGGGGGCATTTTCACATTGAGGTCGCTGCTTACCCGGAATTCCATCCTCAGGCCGCCAGCCCGAGTGCCGACATTGAGAATTTCAGACGCAAGATCGATGCCGGGGCGAACAGCGCTATTACCCAGTACTTCTATAATCCGTGGGCTTACTTTCATTTTGTCGATCACTGTGAAAGTCTGGGCGTGTCTGTCCCTATAGTTCCCGGCGTGATGCCGATAATCAACTGTACCCAGTTGCATCGTTTCTCGGAAGGCTGTGGCACGGAGATCCCTCGCTGGATACTGAAGCGTCTGCAGGAGTTTGGTGATGATCGGAAATCCATCAGGGCGTTCGGTGTCGATGTGGTGGTGGAATTATGTCACTGCCTGCTGGAAAACGGTGCCCCGGGGTTGCATTTCTATACCTTGAATCAGTCCGCTTCCACGGTCGAGATATGGAACAGGCTGGAGCTTTCCAGGTTTCGGCCAAAGTCTGTGGCCAGGAAAGCGGCCTGCTGAGGTCTCTCTTATTTGTCTTTGTAGGAGCGGTTTTTCAGCGCGCTCAGAATCAGCACAATGCCTGAAAGCCCGGTCAATACCGATGCAAGCAGCGGGCCGTCTGTGGTAAACGGGGACAGCGTATCACCGAAGCCGTATAGCAGTACGGCGCAGGTCAGCAGTGTGCAACCCAGCATGGTCAGGATGATACGCTGATAGAAAATTCGCAGATCCCGTCGGATATTCCGGATATCCTCCGATCTGAATTGCATCTCCAGTTTCCCTTCGTGGGCACGATCCAGCAGTTCCAGTGCCCTGGATGGTAGATAGGGCAAACGATCTCCCCAGTTTGAGAAGTGCCTGACAGTGGACTGTAGCAACCCTTTGACACCCACGCGCTGTTTCATCCACTGTTCCAGTTGCGGGCGGGCAATGTCCCACAGATTCATATCCGGGTGCAGTTGTCTGCACAGGCCTTCGATCGTGATCAGCGTTTTTTGCAACAACAGAAGCTGCGGCATGATTTCCACATTGAAATGCTGTGCTATCTTGAACAGACGGCGCAGCACCTCTCCAAAAGATATCTCGCTTACGTGTCTGTCCAGCAGTGGTTCACAGACGGTTCGTACCGCGAATTCCAGATCGTCCAACCGTGTGTTGACCGATATCCATCCGGACTCCAGGTGCAGCTTTGCGACGCGATGATAGTCACGGTTCAGGAAGGCGATGAAATTTTCCGCAAGATAGCGCTGATCAAACTCCGTCAATGAGCTCATCACACCAAAGTCCACGACCGCAAGTCGTACCGGTCTGGTGGCGGTTGCTGGTTGTACGAACATATTCCCCGGATGCATGTCGGCGTGGAAAAAATTGTCCCGAAACACCTGGGTGAAAAATATCTGCATTGCAAACCGGGAGAGCCACTGCAGATCGATATTGGCTGCACGAAGCTGCGCAATGTCATTCATTGGAATACCGCTGATACGCTCCATCACCAGCACGTTGTCATGCGTCAGTTCCCAGTTGATCTCGGGCACGTAATATTGTGGCTCATCACGAAAATTGCGTCGCAACTGTGACGCGTTTGCCGCCTCGCGTTTCAGATCAAGCTCATTGAGCAGCGTCCTTTCCGCCTCCTTGACGACACCGGTCAGACGCATCGATCTGCCCTGCGCGTAGTATTTTTCCGATTGTCTTGCCAGAAAATGGATCAGGGCCAGGTCATCACAAATCTGTTCATGGATGCGGGGTCGAGTGACCTTGATGATATAGTCACGCCCGTCTTTCAGTCGGGCAGCGTGAACCTGCGCAATGGAGCCGGAGGCCAATGGGACCTCATCGAACGCGAGTGTCACCTGATCCAGCGGGCACTGTATCTCCCGCTCAATCAGTTCGCGTGCCTTGCTTCCGGGAAAGGGTGGAACCTTGTCTTGCAGCATCGCCAGTTCGGAAGCGATCTCGCTACTTAACAGATCACGACGTGTGGAGAGCAGTTGTCCAAACTTGACGTAGATGGGGCCGAGTTCTTCCAGTACATTGCGCAGCCGGGTCGCCAGCGGCATCTGTTGTGCGGATTTCCATTGCTGCGGCAGCAGAAAAAGAAAAAAGCGCAGTTTGCGTAGCCGGGGAGTAACAGCGATATAGGATGCCAGTCCATACTTTAGCAGTACCTGCTGTATGGAAAGCAGACGCAGAAACCGTTTCATGGTGTGCTCACGGTATTTTTCTCTTGCCAGTAAGTTTACGCAGACGCAATTCCAGTCGATCTACGTCACTGCGTAGATCGTCAACCTCACTGTGGAAGCGTTCTACTTCCCTGGCGTCAGGCAACAGTTGTTTCTCATAATGCAGATAGTTTCCCAGGTCTTTCAGCAGATGTCGGCCGCCGTGATGCAATCGTTTCCGGAGACCGCCGACCAGCAGGCCCGCCCGGTGTGTGGCGGCATCGCCGATAACCCGGGACAGCGGCTCTTGCCAATCGGGGGAGAAATTGGAGAGGGCACGTTTCATGCCCTGCAGGACTGTCACGTCGCCAACGATCCGCATATCCCCTGGCAGTTCGGCCCCCCGTGCGTCGAACAGCAGTGAAAATATGCCGGAAAGGCTGCTTTCTATACGCACATCCGGTTCTTCCCGGTAGCCATCGGGCATGGACCTGACGGATATGCCGTCCGTATGCACCTGTAGCAGATAGCGCATGTTGGAACCGCGGACGCTGAGCAGCACGGTCCTGCCCTGTATGTCCTGCAGCAGTTCAGGAAGTTCTTCATCCAGTCGCAGGCATTGGTTGATAAGGCTTTGCAGTAGCCGTTGGATCATCGTGTTCATAGCTTGTATGCCCGATGGATATTGACGAGCCCGCCGGACAACCGGAGGTAGTCGGCGTGTTCAAAGCCGCTGTCATGCAGCATCTGCACCAGTGTTCCGGGGGCTGGATATTTGCGTATGGATTCGACCAGATAGCGGTAACTCCCGGCGTCCCCTGCCACTACCTTCCCCAGCAGTGGGATCAGTCCGAAGGAATATGCGTCGTAGAGCCTGGACAGCAGCGGGATATCCAGTTGGGAGAATTCCAGGATCAGCAACTGGCCGCCGTACCTGAGTTTGCGGTGGATTGAGGCGAGGGCGCACTTCCGATCAGTAATGTTGCGTAGTCCGAAAGCGATCACGACCAGGTCGAACTCGTAATCGGCAAAGGGCAGGTGCTCGGCATCAGCACGGACATAATCAATGCCCTGGCAAATGCCCCGATCCAGCAGCCGGTCGCGTCCCTGTCGGATCATCTCCGCATTGATGTCGCAGATCACGATATGAACCTTTCCGGACAGGCGCCGGTAGATCATTCTGCTCATGTGTCCGGTGCCACCGGCGAGATCCAGCACACGCATGCCGGGACGCAGATGCATCGCAAACAGTGCCTGATGCCGCCATACCCGATGCATCCCCAGTGACATCAGATCATTCATCAGTTCATAGCGTGGGGCGACGGAAGAAAACACTTGGTCAACCCGCTCCCGTTTTTCGTCCGCATGGACCGTCCGATAGCCGAAATCGGTATGTTCATCCGACTTCATTTTGGCCCCCGACGTGCGTGTCCCGCTTCCTGTAGCGCGGCAAGGTATGTGTTCCAGTTCGCTTTCTCCCGTATTCCCAGTTCGTACAGATAGGCCCAGGAATAGATGCCGGTATCGTGGCCGTCATCAAAATGCAGCTTTACCGCGTAATTGCCTACCGGTTCTATCATGTTGATGTTTACCGTCTCTTTCCCGTGTTGTAGCACGCCCTGTCCGGGGCCATGGCCCCGGACCTCCGCGGAAGGGGAAAACACGCGCAGGTATTCACAGGACAGCGAAAAACTGCGGTCATCAAAATCGATCTGCAGACGGCGTGATTTCTTATGCAGCCTGATATCGGTCGGTATCGGAACGGCATCGGCCATTTATAATATGTACCGGGTCAGGTCGTGGTCCCGCAGCAGTCCTTTCAGGTGCTGATCCACATATTCGCCATCCACCTCCAGCGTTTCCCCGGAGCGTTCGGAGGCCTCGAAGGATATTTTCTCCAGCAGATATTCCATCACCGTGTGCAGCCGTCTGGCACCGATATTTTCCAGTCTCTCATTGACCTCGCAGGCAACCTCGGCGATGCGCACGATACCGTTTTCGGCGAAGCGCAGACTAAAGTTTTCGGTAGCCATCAGGGCGGTATACTGCCTGGTCAGCGCGCCATCCGGTTCGGTCAGTATACGGATGAAATCTTCCACCTGCAGCGCATTCAGCTCGACCCGTATCGGCAGCCGGCCCTGCAGTTCCGGGATCAGGTCCGAGGGTTTGGACAGATGAAACGAGCCGGACGCGATGAACAGGATGTGATCGGTTTTTACCGCCCCGTATTTTGTTACTACCGTCAGGCCTTCCACCAGTGGAAGCAGGTCGCGCTGTACCCCTTCGCGTGACACATCGGCACTGCTGGTGTCGCGGCGTCCGACGACCTTGTCTATCTCATCGATGAACACGATCCCGTGTTGTTCCACCCGTTCAATCGCATCCGTTTTTATCTCGTCCGGATTGATCATTTCCGTCGCCACCTCGTCAACAATCAGCCCCCGCGCCTCCTTTACCAGCAACTTCCGCGTCCGCGTCCGGCCGGCATGCGCATGCATCCCCTGAAACATCTCCTGTAGCTGGCTGGTCATCTCTTCCATGCCCGGTGGTGCCATAATCTCCAGTCCCAGGATCGGGCTGCTCAATTCTATCTCTATCTCCCGTTCGTCCAGGCTGCCATTGCGCAGCATCTGCAAAAAGCGTTCCCGGGTGCGCCGATGACTGCCGCGTGCGGCCGGATCTTCATCCGCCTGTTCATCGGACTCCGCGTCTTCTTCCTCAGGCGCTGGCTGTGGCAGTGGACCGAGTATCGCATCGAGTATCCTTTTTTCGGCCTGTTCCTTCGCCCGTGGGCGTAGTTGCTCCATTGCCTGTGCATGGAGTTGCTTGACCGCGCTGTCGGCAAGGTCACGGATGATGGATTCCACATCCCTCCCGACGTAGCCTACCTCGGTAAACTTTGTCGCTTCCACCTTGATGAATGGTGCATCGGCAAGACGTGCGAGACGCCGGGCGATCTCGGTCTTGCCGACCCCGGTGGGGCCGATCATCAGGATATTCTTGGGCGTGATCTCATCGCGCAACGGGGGGTCTACCTGACTCCTGCGGGCCCGGTTGCGCAACGCGATGGCGACGGCGCGTTTAGCGGCGTCCTGGCCGATGATATGCTTGTCCAGTTCGCTGACGATAGCCCGGGGGCTCAGTGCCACGGGTTTCGCAGTTTTCTCCTCTGCTTTCATAATTCCTCAATGGTCAGTGCGTTGTTGGTATAGATGCAAATATCAGCCGCTATCCCCAGTGCCTCCGAGACGATCTCCGGTGCCGTAAGCGTACTGTGTCGCAGCAGCGCGAGGGCGGCAGAGCGGGCGAAATCCCCGCCCGACCCGATCGCCATGATGGCGTTTTCCGGTTCTATCACGTCGCCATTGCCGGATATGATCAGGGAGTCTGTGCGATCTACCACGCACAGCATGGCCTCCAGGCGGCGCAATACCCGATCGGTGCGCCAGTCCTTGGCGAGCTCGACCGCGGAACGCATCAGCTTGCCCTGGTGCCGCTCCAGTTTTGCTTCAAACAGCTCGAACAGCGTGAAGGCGTCCGCGGTGCTTCCGGCAAAGCCTGCCAGCACTTTCCCCTGATGCAGATGGCGCACCTTGCAGGCATTGCTTTTCATCACCGTGTTGCCGAGCGAGACCTGCCCATCGCCGCCCATCGCGACAGTGTCGTCCCGCCGCACGGACAGGATCGTTGTGCCCCTGAGCGATTCTACAGCCATGTCCCGGATGTCCCGGTATCATCCATCATGCGTATGCCAGCGGCATGAGCGCATGCCGTGCGATGACAACCGAAGTCTTGCATCGGAACCCGTACCATTGTTGTTTCCGCCGGGCAAGGCGCCTCACAAGAGGCTGTTAGTGAATGTTGTGCCACACCGCTTGCGTATCGGAATCCTGCTGAGCCACGATAAGATGTTAAGCCATGGGGCTACCAGGTTAACCAAGAGAGCTCCGGCGGCAGTGGCAAACCGATGGCTTGGATATTTTCCGACATGATGGGCGTGGGCTCGGGTTCCGGTGTGGTTCGGCGTGTCTCCGTGAAACAGGTGGCGACCCGAGGCATTTTCTCAAGCCGGGCCGGGCAGGTCAAACCCGTATGCGGGTTTATGACGGTGAGGCTGTGGGGGCCTGGCTTCCCCCCACCGCAGCAGCCATCGCCTTGCGGCTCGGCTGCCGCGACTCCCGGGGGGAGTGATATGAGGTGTTATGCGGGTCCGTACGTCTGCCGGTGCGGCACGGCGTGCCTGCGGATCCCGCACGGTCATCGCCGTTTGCAGTATGGCACCGGCCTGTGTGATAATAACAGGCTTTAATGAAGCGTTTCACGGCCCACCCCGGAGCGAAAGCCGATCCGATGTGGGCCGTTGGCCGAACATGGGGGGTCACTGGAACACAAATGGGCGTACCGCTGATACAGCAGTTCCGGGTAGGTAAATACCTGCTGGGAAAGAGGTTACGGGGTGAACGGCGTTACCCGCTGGTGCTGATGCTCGAGCCGCTGTTCCGCTGCAATCTGGCCTGTGCCGGTTGTGGCAAGATCGACTATCCCGAAGAGATACTGAACCGGCGGCTCAGTTACCAGGATTGCATGGAGGCGATCGATGAGTGTGGCGCCCCGATCGTTTCCATCGCCGGGGGCGAACCGTTGATCCACAAGGAGATGCCGGACATTGTGCGGGGGTTTGTACGCCGCAGGAAGTTTGTTTATCTGTGCACCAACGCACTGTTGCTCAAGCAGCGCATGCAGGATTACACCCCGTCCCCATACCTGACCTTCTCCATCCATCTGGACGGCGATGCGCGGCGCCACGATGCCTCGGTGTGCCGTGATGGCGTGTTCGACAAATGTGTGGAGGTGATCCGTCTCGCACGCAGTCGGAAGTTTCGGGTTACCATCAACTGCACGCTGTTTCAGGGGGAGAGTGCCGATGAGGTGGCCGAGTTCATGGACATGGCCATGGGGCTGGGGGTTGAAGGGGTCACCATCTCGCCGGGCTACCATTATGAGCGTGCCCCGCAGCAGGATGTGTTCCTCAAGCGTACCGAGAGCAAGCAGCTTTTCCGTGACATCTTCCGCCTTGGCCGGGGTCGGCGCTGGCGTTTCAACCAGTCCGCGTTGTACCTGGACTTTCTTGCCGGCAACCAGCGTTACCAGTGTACCCCGTGGGGCAATCCGACCCGCAATGTGTTTGGCTGGCAGAAGCCCTGCTATCTGCTGGTCGGGGAGGGTTATGCAAAGACTTTCCGGGAACTGATGGAAGAAACGGAATGGGAACGCTATGGAGTTGGCCGTAATCCGAAATGTGCCAACTGCATGGTGCATTGCGGTTTTGAGGCGACCGCGGTGGATGATGTGGTAAGCAATCCGCTGAAGGCCCTGAAGGTGTCGTTGTTCGGGCCACGGACCGAGGGCGACATGGCCCCGGAGTTGCCGGTGCACTATGCGCCGGTTACCGGTGATATTGTCCCGGAACTGGTTGAGGGTGGTGTGGCGCTGCCTGCCGACCCCGACGAAAAGAAGAGTCGCATCGCCTGCTGACATGAGCCTGTGGGCACTGGCCAGCCTGCCGGGGCTGGCTATCTGGTTGTGCATCCTGCTGTTACCCTGGCGTGCCTGGTCTGTGCGTGAACGTATGGATGTGGAGCCTCAGGCGGTGGAAGACAACACGGCGGTGCTGTCTCGCGTAACGGTGCTGATACCGGCGCGCAATGAGGCCGAGCGTCTGACTGACACCCTTTCTGCGTTGCAGCGGCAGGGTGAGGGCTTTTCGGTGGTGCTCATCGATGACCAGTCCGACGACGACACTGCGCAACTCGCTGCGCGGCACCCGTTGTCTGCGATGGGCAGGTTGCGGGTGGTGCGTTCCGCTCCGTTGCCTGCCGGATGGAGTGGCAAGCTGTGGGCGCTGGAACAGGGAACGCGCTATCTGCAGGGGGACTACATACTGCTGCTGGATGCCGATATCCGCCTGGCTCCGGGCCTGCTGGCTAGTTTGTGTCAGCGCTTGCATACCGAAGCGCTCGGCATGATCTCGTTGATGGCCCGGTTACGGATGCAATCCCTGTGGGAGCGTTTGCTGCTCCCCGC
The DNA here is from genome assembly GCA_965115915.1 of Gammaproteobacteria bacterium. Lineage (GTDB taxonomy): Bacteria > Pseudomonadota > Gammaproteobacteria > Eutrophobiales > Eutrophobiaceae. The sequence continues at coordinate 240,503 of OZ220483.1, forward strand.
GTTTGTCTTTTTCTTCAAGTTGCTGTATCCGTTCCGGCTGGTCAATGACCCGCGCATCCCGGTGGCCGCTGCCGCCGGCGGGGTGATCCTGATCCGTCGCCAGGCCCTGCTCAGAGCCGGTGGCTTCGCTGCGATACATCATGAATTGATCGATGACTGTGCGTTGGCCAGAGCCGTCAAGCGCTGTGGCTATCCGGTTTGGATCGGACTGACCCATTCCGCCCACAGTACCCGTCCCTGCCATGGGCTGGGCGCGGTGTGGGATATGGTGAGACGTACCGCCTATAGCCAGTTGCGTTTCTCCCCATTGCTGCTGCTGCTGTGTACGTTGCTCATGTGTGCCGCCTTTGTGCTGCCGCCGCTGTGTCTGATTGGGGGGATGTTTGCTGGCGACCTGTTGGCGCTTGCCGCGGCTGTGGCAAGCCTGCTGTTGATGCTGTTTGTGTTTTTGCCGACGCTGCGATACTATCAATTGCCGATGTCCTGCGGCCTGGGAATACTGCTGGCCGGGTTGCTGTTTTTGCCGATGACGTGGCATTCGGCACTGGCCCATCACTGTGGTCGCGGCGCGGTTTGGAAGGGGCGTCAATATCCCTGAGTGAGAAACGGCCATGCGGCGGATCTGTTGCCGAATCTTTTCCTGTTCCCGGGGCTGTGGCATGTGGCGCAGACTCCCCGGGTATTGCCTGATGAAAACGCCGGTCGGACTACACAATGGTGCAACGCATGAGCGAAACGTCTGCTGATTTGTCTGTGGCTGGTTGTCGTCGGTTTGCGTGGGGTCTGGTATGTTCGCTGTGGCTGTCCGCTGTCTGGGCGGGTTCGGTGGAGGAATCGACACAGCCGGCTATGGTGGTCGAGGGACTGCATGACGCGCTGTTACGGTCGATGCAGGCGGCACAGGACTGGGATTTTGAGCAGCGTAGCGAATACCTGAGTACGGCGTTGGATGCGCGTTTCGCGTTGCGGCGCATTGCACGGTTTGCGGTCGGTGCCAGACACTGGGAAGCGCTCGAGCCGGAACAGCAGCAGAGCTTTTATGAACGTTTTCGGGAGTTGACGATCATTACCTATGCCACGCGCTTCGATACCTGGGAAGACGCACGTTTTGTCACCGAAGCGGTCGAATCCACCCGTGGTGGGCGCGTACTGGTCAGGACGCGCTTGCTGCGTGAGGAAGAGGAGCCGGTACGACTCGATTATCTACTGGATCAGTCCGAGGCTGGCGAGTGGCGTATACTGGGCGTGATAGCCAATGGTGTTAATGACCTCGCAGTCAAGCGAGCCGAGTACTCGGCCGTGATACGCCAACAGGGCATGGTCGGGCTGTTGGAAAAACTCGCAGAGAAGATTGCCAGCCTGCGTGAATGAGCCGGGGGGTTGCAGGCCGCCTTAGCGTTTCCAGAAAACCGGGCTCAGGATAACCAGCAGAGTAAATATCTCCAGCCGTCCCAGCAGCATGGTCAGGCACAGGATCCATTTGGCGGCGGTGTTGATGTCGCCGTAGTGTTGGCTGACCGCTCCCAGGCCTGGACCCAGGTTGTTGAGGCAGGCACTGACAGCGGAGAACGCGGTCAATTCGTCCAGTCCGGTGCCGAGGACCGCGAGCAGCAGGATGACGAACACCGCGGCATGGGCGGCAAGATAACCCCACACCGCTTCTATGATGCGCTCCGGCAGCAACTGTCCTCCCAGCTTGATCATGAAGACACCGTTCGGGTGTACCAGACGCCGGATTTCGCGCACGCCCTGTTTATAAAGCAGGACAATGCGTATCACTTTCAATCCCCCGCCGGTAGAGCCTGCGCAACTGCCAATGAAACTGGCGAGTAGCAGCAGTATCGGTAAAAACCCCGGCATCGTTGCGTAACCACTGGTGACGTAGCCGGTGGTCGTGGTTATCGATATGCTTTGAAAGACGCTGTGCTGGATGATCTCCCCCAGGCCATGGTCTGACACTTTCGGGAAGAGGCTTTGGTACAGGATGCAGATCAGGCACACGATGCTCAGGATGCGGCAGTAGGCCCTGAATTCCGAATCGCCCAGATAGCGATATGGGGAACGGCTGTTCCAGGCCAGGAAATGCAGTGAAAAATTGATACCCGCGAGAAACATGAACAGCACGGCGACGTACTCGATGTACGGATTTTGGAAAAACCCGATGCTTGTGTCATGGGTGGAAAATCCGCCGATGGAAACGGTCGAGAAACTGTGACAGATGGCATCAAACAGCGACATCCCAGCCGCCCAGTAACATAATGTGCAGGCGACGGTAAGCCAGAAGTAGATGTACCATAACACCTTGGCGGTCTCGGTGATACGCGGCGTCAGTTTCGAATCTTTCATCGGACCGGGAATTTCGGCCCGATACAATTGCATCCCGCCGATGCCCAGCATCGGGAATATGGCAACCGCCAGTACGATAATGCCCATGCCGCCCAGCCACTGTAATTGTTGTCTGTAGTATTGCACCGATATCGGGAGCTGGTCTATCCCGGTCAGCACAGTGGCACCAGTCGTAGTCAGCCCGGAAATCGATTCAAATACCGCATCGCTCAGGCCCAGATCCGGATCATTGACCAGCAGCAGCGGCACCGCGCCGGACAGGCCCAGACTGATCCAGAACATTACCACGACGATAAATCCGTCTCGCAGCCGGAATTCCCTCTGCTCGTGACGGACTGGCCACCACAGTAGCAATCCGCAACTCAGTATGATGAGAAAAGAGTATGAAAAGGCTTGCAGGCTACCGTCGGACGAAACCAGTGACACTGCAATTGGCGGTAGCAATGTCAGACTGAAGAACGCTATCAGCAGGCCAAGGACGCGCTGGACAACTGTGAATTGCATGGAGGGCTACAGAAATGTGACTCCAACCTGAAACAGTCGTTCGATATGGGGCACGTATTTTTTGTGGGATACCAGCAGAATAACGTGATCCTCAGCCTCGATAACACTGTCGTGGTGAGCGATCAGCATTTCGCCGTTGCGTACTATGGCACCAATGGTGGTGTCTGGCGGCAGATTGATCTCGCAAACTGTGCGCCCCACGACTTTTGAGGAACGGTAGTCGCCGTGGGCGATCGCCTCTATGGCCTCGGCAAGTCCCTTGCGCAGGGAATGTACTTCCACCACGTCGCCACGTCGGACATGTGCCAGCAGTCTGCCGATGGTGATCAACTGTGGGGAGATGGCAATGTCAATGCTGCCACTTTGTACCAGCTCCACGTAGGTAGGACGGTTAATCAGCGAAATGACTTTTTTTGCCCCGAGATTTTTTGCCAGCATGGCAGACAGGATGTTTGCTTCATCGGCACTGGTCAGTGCGCAGAACGCGTCGGTCTCCTCAATGCCTTCGTCCAGAAGCAGTTCGTTGTCGGCCGCATCGCCGTGCAGTACCACGGTATTTTTCAGGTGTGTAGAGGCTGACTTGGCCTGTTCTTTGTCGATCTCTATCAGTTTCACCGAGATATGTTCTGCCTCCAGCTCTTTGGAGAGCAGGGTGCCGATATTACCGCCGCCGGCAATAATGATATTTCTTGCGCGCTGTTCGTCTCGGCTGATTACCGACAGCAATTCCCGCACATGTTTGCTTGCAACGATCAGATATACCTTGTCGTTTTCCTGCAATATCGTTTTCCCAACGGGTACCACCGGGCTGCCGGCACGGAATATCATCATGATCCGGAACTCGATGTCCGGGCGGATCGCGCTCAGCGCGGCAATATAGATGCCGTCAAGCAGACTGCCTGGATATACCCGGATACCAATCATCTGTACCGTTCCATTGGCGAAATCCAGTACCTGTAGTGCACCGGGATAGCTGATCAGACGGTGGATATACTGGGTGATGATCTGCTCCGGGCTGATCAGCACATCGATGGGCAATGCTTCCTGACTGAACAGAACAGTCTCTTTGCCCAGGTACTCCCGGTGGCGGATGCGGGCGATCTTGGTTGGCACATGGAACAGCGTATAGGCGACTTGGCACGCCATCATGTTGATTTCATCGCTATTGGTGAGCGCGATGATCATGTCCGCGTCTCGTGCGCCAGCTTCTTCCAGCACTGAAGGATGCGATGCAAACCCGTAGATAGTGCGCAGATCGTAGTGTTCGTCCAGCGAATGCAGAGCGTCGGGATTACTGTCAATGACGGTGATGTCGTTCGCCTCTCCGACAAGATTTTCCGCAACCGATCTGCCAACCCGGCCGGCCCCGAGGATGATGATCTTCATTTTATGCGTATGCCAAGGGATTTCAGTTTTCGATACAGATGAGTACGCTCAACGCCGATTACACTGGCGGTACGGCTGATGTTCCAGTCCATTCGTTTCAGTTGTCGACTTAGATATTCCCGTTCGAAATTTTCCCGCGCATCTCTCAGTGGCAACTCCAGATTAAAGGGGTCAAGATACTGTCTGTCAGGCGCCTTGCCAGTCCCACATTCGGTGTTGGCGTGTAACGCCGCTTCTACGTCATCGGCCTCGATCAGTTCATTGTCTGTGTGGATAAGCAGGCGCTGGATGATATTTCTGAGTTCGCGCAGATTCCCCGGCCAGGTGTGGCTGCGCAGCCGATTCTGCGCACCGACGGAGAAGTGGCGAAATGGCAGGGATTCGGTCCCCACCAGAGAGTCGACATAGTACTGGATGAGTTCCGGCATGTCTTCGCAGTGCTCTGCCAACGTCGGTGCCTCAACCGGAAGCACACTGAGCAGATAAAAAAGATCGGGGTCGAAGCGTTGCTTCCGCACCAGTTCTTCCAGGCTGTTGCGGGTCGCTGCAACGATGCGCGTATTGATGGGAATGGCATCGTTGTTTGTACGTGTCAGGGAATTGCGTTCCATGGTCTTGAGCAGACGCGATTGCAGTACCGGGTCGAGGTCGGCAATGTCCTTGATAAACAAGGTGCCATTCGTTGCCTGTTCCAGTGCCCCGGGTGAGTCCGCGTCGCCAAACAGGATCTGTTCCATGTGGACCTTGTCCAGCCCGCTGATGTTCACCGGGACGAACGCGTTCCCCTGGCGCGAACTCATGCTGTGCATATAAGCGGCATATGTCTCCTTGTTGGTTCCGATTGGCCCGGTGATGAGTACCGGCGCGCTGTAATCCGCCATGCGTTGCAGTTTTTCGCGCAGCGATTTCATCAGGTTGCTCTTGCCGATGATCTGCTCGTTCTTGCTCCTTGAGATCCAGCGCAGATGCTGATTTTCCCGGCGCAGACCGGAATCTTCCAGCGCGTGTTTTACCGTGAGCTGTAGCTTTGCCAGTGACAACGGCTTTTCAATGAAATCGTATGCCCCGAGCCGAGTTGCTTCGACCGCGGTTTCCACTGTGCCGTGTCCCGACATCATGATGACCGCCACCGGACTTTGCTGTTTGCTCTTCCATTCCTTGAGCAGGCTGATCCCGTCGACATCCGACATCCAGATGTCCAGCAGTACCAGTTGCGGTTTTTCTCTGGTAAACAGCGTGCGTGCGTGTGCTCCATCTTCCGCGATCATCACGGAGAATCCGTCATCTTCAAGGATGTCTTTCAGCAGATGACGGATATCCGGTTCGTCGTCGACTACCAGGATGGTTTGGGAGGACATGATGCGTTCAGTTCAGCAGAATGATGGTCGCCAGCCCGAGGAAGCTGAAAAAGCCCAGTACATCCGTGATGGTGGTCAGTATCACCCCGCCTGCTACCGCCGGGTCGATATTGAAATGCTCGAGAACGAACGGGATCATGGTCCCGGCAAAGCCGGCAAAAAACAGATTGATGATGATGGCGGCAGCGGTGATCATTGCCAGCATGCCATCACCGAACCACAGTATCACTATCAATGCCATGGCAATGGCCCATAGTGCCCCGTTAAGGAAACTGACAGCGAGTTCCTTTAGCAACAGTGCCCTGAGATTTTCTTTGCCCAGTCGTCCCAGCGCGATGCCGCGGATGGATATGGTCAGGGTTTGGATACCCGCTATGCCTCCCATGCCTGCGACAATCGGCATCAGCACCGCTAACACTACCAGGCTCTGTATGGATTGCTGAAACAGGCTAATCACCCATGCGGCCACAATGGCAGTGAGCAGATTGATGCCCAGCCATGTGGCGCGGCGGCGGGTGCTGAACAGTACCGGGGCAAACACGTCTCTCTCGCCCAGCCCGGCCATGTTACGCATCTGTTGATCGGCTTGCTGTTGGATGACATCGACCACGTCATCGACGGTAACCCGTCCCAATAGCTGGGTTTGTTTGTTGACTACCGCGACAGAGACCAGGTCAAGCTGTTCAAACAATTGGGCGACCTCGGTCTCTGGCAGATCGGATTGCACAGCTTGCTCTTCTTCCATGAGGTCGCGGACCAGGCTTTGGGGTTCACTGACCAGCACTTTTGCCAGTGGTAGCACACCGAGATAGTGGTTATCGCGGTCTACGACCATGAGATTGTCGGTTTTCTCCGGCATTTCCCCCAAGGCCCGCAGATAGCGCATTACCACATCCAGATTGATGTCTGCCCGGACGGGTACCACATCGGTGTTCATCAGGCCGCCAGCGGTGTCCTTGGAGTAGGACAGGATGGATGCCAGGCGCTCGCGATTGGACTGATTCATGGAGTCCAGAGCGGAGGACAGGGCATCTTCCGGTAGATGTTGCAGTATGTCGGCTGCATCATCAAACTCCAGTCCCTGGGTTATCTGTGCCACGGTATCTGGCTGCATTTCAGCCAGTAGCCCGGAGCGTATGTCCTCCTCCAGGTGGGTGAGTACGTCTCCGCGCAGCTCAGGTTTTACCAGCGTCCAGACAACAGAGCGTTGTTTGCCTGGCAGGCTCTCCAGTATCCGGGCTATCTCGCTGGCGTGTTCCCCGGCGAGCAGTCCCCTGGCCTTGTCCAGGTCCTCTTGCTCCAGTGCGTGGTGCAGGTCCGTGGATTGCTGTTCAGGCATGGCAGGGTCTGACAGACGGTGTGTGCAGCGTCATTATTGCCCGACTCGAGTCTGTGCGCTACGGTGTCCGAATTCGGTGCGTCAATGAGGTCGGTTTTTGTGGGACAGCATGTCGGCAAGTAAGGAGGTGGTACTGCGCAGTCGGCTGCTGATGCTCTGGGCGATCTTTATCAGCATGAGATTGCCGAGGAACGGGTTTTTTTTGACCAGCTTCCAGAAATCCGCAATGTTGAGGATCAGCAGTATGCTGTCCTGTGCAGCGATGGTGGTAGCAGATATCGGCTGATCATCGAGCAGGCCCATTTCGCCGATGCTGTTTCCGGGTCCGATTTCAGCCACCTTCACGTGTTCGTCTTCCCCGGAGACTTTTTTGAAGACATTGATTTGCCCCTGGGCAACAATGGTCAACACAGTCTGTTTGTGAGCCTCCTCCATCAGCACGGTGCCAGTAGGAGCCGACCAGGCGGTTATCCAGTAGGAGAGTGCCACGAGGTCATCCGGCTCAAAACTGCTGAAGAACGTATTTTCTTTGAGAAGTTTGCTCAAAACGTCTGAATCTGGCTCACGTTTTGCCATTAGTGTGAGTGACGGGGTTTGAGCAGAGGTATTTTCAGCGTTTGTCGGTTTGTTATCTGTAGCCATTCTTATTCAGCACCCGTGGTGATTTGTGGTTTGTCATCATATACCAACAGAAAGGTGTTGGATGTGAGATCGTGCAGGCAGCGGCGTCGGGCATCAAACAGCGCCCAGGCGAACCCGACCCCCAGGCACAGCGTGGATCCCAGCGCACAGCAGAAGCGCAAGACTGCGCGTGACCAGCCCAGTGTTTTTCCCTGGCTGTCACGGATGCGTACCTTCCAGGCCCGCATCCCCAGCGTTTCTCTGCCGTGCACCCAGTGCCAGCAGTAATAAAGACTGCAAATGAAGAATAGAAAAAATTGATAAACAAGATTGCTTTCCACCGCGTCACCATGATTGAACGGGATAAGAAACAGGGTAAACGCGAAAAATATACCAAATAGCAGCACCAAGTCATAGCCGATTACCAGCAAACGTCGCCAAAGGCTGCAATATGTTTCAGACACAGGTTCGGACTTCTGTTCATAGTTGACCGTGCGCTCCCTGGGGGAATCGAACCCCCGTTTCCGCCGTGAGAGGGCGATGTCCTGGGCCACTAGACGAAGGGAGCAACCAAAATCTGTTATTATACCGGTATCTCGGTTTTATGGGTGAAATGTTCCTTGGAGGATAAAATGCCTGTGGCAATTGGCGTTGTGGCGGTTCTGTCGTTTGGCTATCGGGTGTCAGAGAGGAAATTCCATCCGGCGACCCCGCTGAGTCATTGATGTCATTACCGACTTTTCCTGCAACAGTCACTTCTCTGCCGATCAAGGCGCGGATCGTCCCGGCTGGTGAACACTGCGTGTTGCCGGAACTGATCGGCGATGCGGCGCAAAAGGTGATGCGTCGTCTGCACAGCGCGGGCTATCAGGCCTTTCTGGTTGGAGGCGGGGTGCGCGATCTGCTGCTTGGGCGCGAACCCAAGGATTTTGATGTCGCCACCGACGCGTTGCCGGAACAGGTCAAGGTGCTGTTTCGCAGTTGCCGGTTGATCGGCCGCCGCTTCCGGCTTGCCCATGTGCGTTTCGGGCGGGAGATAATAGAGGTTGCAACCTTTCGTGGCGAGGGGCAGGAGGAGGTTGTCCGTTCCAGCGAAGGGCGGATCATTCGGGACAATGTGTATGGCAGTCTGGAAGAGGATGTCTGGCGCCGGGATTTCACTGTCAATGCCTTGTATTACCGTTTCCCGGATGGCGCGGTGGTCGATTACGTCGGCGGTGTGGAAGACATGAAGCGGGGACAGTTGCGTCTGATTGGTGACCCGGAGCAACGCTATGTGGAGGATCCGGTGCGACTGTTGCGGGCTGTGCGTTTTGCTGCCAAGCTGGGCTTTCGCATCCATCCCGAAACCGCTGCCCCGATCATGCGTCTGGCCCCGCAGATCGTCACGATCAACCGTTCACGTCTGTTTGATGAAGTGCTCAAGGTCTTTATGAACGGTCTGTCTCTGCAGGCTTATGAATTGTTGCGTCAGTATGGTCTTTTTGCCCATCTGTTCCCGCAGACGGAACAAACGCTGCAGGAACAGGAAGGTGGATTCCCGCATACCTTCATTGCACGGGCACTGGAGAATACCGATCTGCGTCTGAACGAAGGGAAACCGGTTTCCCCCGGGTTTCTGATCGCCGTGCTGCTGTGGGACCCGCTGCAGCAAATCTGGCGCAGGAATCGGGATGTCGGGCTCCCCGAGCATGAGGCGATGCAACTGGCCATTGATACCGTGTTGTCACAGCAGATGCGGGCCCTGGCCATCCCGGCCCGGGTCAGTGTCATGACACGCGATATCTGGTCGATGCAAAGGCGGCTGGTGGGGCAGCGTCATCGCAAAGACGCGACCCGGTTGGCGGGGCAGACGTATTTTCGCGCCGCCTACGATTTTTTGCTGTTGCGTGCCGAGCTTTCCGAGGGACTGGATGAAGCGGTCGCGTTCTGGGGCAAGCTCAGCCGGGCGTGTGCGGTGCGACGTGGTACTGGTACGCGTCATGAGGCGCGCAGACGTCGCCGCCGTTTGTCGGCATCCCGGTCGCCTCGATAACTGATGCTGGCGGTTGCGGTATACCGTGATGCGTTGATGCTGGCACTGGATACGATGAGAGAGCCGTGTGTACCGCCATTGCAGATTGTGTATATAGGGCTGGGTAGTAATCTGGATAATCCGCAGGGGCAGCTTGAGCAGGCTGTGGAAAGCCTGGGCAGGCTGCGTTCCTGTACTGTGCAGGCGGTCTCTTCCCTGTATCGCAGCCATCCACTGGGTCCGCCGGGGCAACCGGACTATGTTAATGCGGTGGTCTGTATCCGGACCTTTCTGGAACCGTGGGAACTATTGGACGTGCTACAGGAAATAGAGCGTTGGCAGGGACGTGAACGGGAGGAACGCTGGGGAGCCCGTACCCTGGATATGGACATCCTGATGTACGGGCGACGCCGTATTGATGATGCACGGCTGCGTATTCCGCATCCGGAACTGAGTCGGCGCAATTTTGTCTTGCTTCCGCTTGCGGAATTGGAGCCGGGTTTGACGGTTCCTGGCCTTGGGCCGATCAGCGCATTGCTGGAGGCCTGCCCTCCCAATCCGATCAGACCGCTGTTTGGGAAAGGTGACTGAACTGCCCCGGCTCGACAAGCGTCTGCGCCATATCGTGGTGGAAGGCCCAATAGGGGCTGGCAAGACGATGCTCGCCAGGCGTTTGGCAGACACGCTGGAGTATGAATTGTATCTGGAACGCCCGGAAGAGAACCCGTTTTTGCCCCGTTTTTACGCTGATCCCCGTAACGTGGCTTTGCCGGTACAGTTGTATTTCCTGTTCCAGCGTGTTCGGGATGTAAGACCTATGCAGCAGCGGGATATCTTCAAGACGGGATATGTGGCGGATTTCATGTTGGAGAAAGACCAGTTGTTTGCGAGGATCAACCTGGACGATGATGAATATGCGCTGTATCAGCAGGTGTATTCCCGGCTACACACGGTGGCGCCGATCCCGGATATGGTGATCTATCTTCAGGCGTCCATTGACAGGCTGTTTGAACGGGTGATGCGGCGCGGTGTGGGCTATGAATCTGTCATAACCAGGGATTATCTGCGCAGGATAAACGATGCCTACGTCGAATTTTTCCATCATTACCACAAGGCGCCGCTGTTGATTGTAAACACCGATACCCTGGATTTGGCTGCTGGGGACGAGGAGTATCGGATGTTGCTGGAGCAGATGCGGCTTCATCGGCAGGGCCGGCGCTATTTCAATTCCATTGATGGTCCATGAAGCGGATACGTTTGCCGACCCTGCGTGACATGTGTAAACAGGGCGAGAAGATCGCCTGTCTGACGGCCTATGATGCCTGTTTTTCCCGTCTGCTGGATGCAGCGGGTATCGATGTGTTGCTGGTTGGAGATTCTCTGGGCATGGTGCTTGCCAATCATGACACCACGCTGGCTGTACGTCTGGAAGACATGATCTATCACACCCGGATGGTGGATGCGGGTAGATGCCGTGCGTTATTGGTCGCGGATATGCCATTCATGTGTTATGCCACGCCGGTGCAGGCCCTGGGTAATGCCGGCAGGCTTGTTGCCGAGGGTGGCGCGGAGTTGGTGAAGCTGGAAGGTGGCAGGGAGTTGCGGGATACCGTCAGTCTGTTGAGCGAGCGTGGTATCGCCGTGTGTTGCCATCTGGGTTTGACCCCGCAGTCGGTGCACCGTATAGGAGGGTATGTGCCCCAGGGGAAGGACCCGGAGTCGGCGCAACGATTGCGCGAGGACGCGCTCATTCTGGAACAGGCTGGTGCGATGATGCTGGTGTTGGAATGTGTCCCCGCCAGGCTGGCGGCCGAGATCACCCAGGCTCTCGCTATCCCGGTGATTGGCATTGGCGCCGGTGGTGGATGTGATGGGCAGGTGCTGGTACTGCACGACATGCTGGGCCTCACACCGCCAAAGCGTTTTTCCAAGGTGTTTCTGGATGTGCAAACCGGCAGTGTACAGGCGGCGGTTGCGGCCTATCTAGCGGCAGTAAAATCAGGTGCTTTCCCGACTGCGGAGCATACGGTGGACTGAATGTTTCGCTTCCGGGACATCGTTGACCTGCGTGCCCATCTACGGGATATTCGTGGGCGGGAACCTATCGTTCTGGTGCCTACGATGGGCAGTTTGCATGCGGGGCATCAGGCACTGGTACGCCGTGCGCGGCAGTTGGGTGGGCAGGTGTTGGTATCGATCTTTGTCAATCCCACGCAGTTTGATGACAGCGAAGACTACCGGCGTTATCCGCGTAGTCCGGATGCGGACTGCGGTCTGTTGCAGGAGTTGGGGGTGGATTCGGTATTTATCCCGGAGATCAAGCAGATGTACCCGGAGGATGAGGCGCAGCAGCCAGTCATCCGCTTTGGCCCGTTGGAGGACATGTATTGTGGACAGTCCAGGCCGGGCCATTTCCGAGGTGTGGGGACAGTGGTGTGCAAGCTGTTCAACATCGTGCAGCCGGATCATGCCGTTTTTGGAGAGAAGGATTACCAGCAGTTGTTGCTGATCCGTCGTCTGGTATGTGCGCTGAACTTCCCGATACGGATCCATGCGGTGCCGACGGTGCGCGAGGCCGATGGCTTGGCGTTGAGTTCAAGGAACCGCTTGCTTGAGGCGGGCCAGCGCAGGCAGGCGGGTGCCTTGTATCAGACCCTGAAATATCTCGCTACCCGGATGGCTGGTGGTGAACTGGACTATGGGGAATTGGAGAATCAAGGCTGTGAGCGGCTCAGGGAAGCCGGACTTTCTCCTGAATATATCGCTATTTGCGATGCAGAGACCTTACTTGCGCCTGGTGCCGGGAGTAAAGTGGTGCTGGCTGCCGCCAGGGTGGGCGATGTACGTTTGATTGACAATATCATAGTGCAGCGCAATAATGCCGAGTTTGGGCATTAGTGTTCAATACTGGCACCGGCTGGATTCCGTTGAATCGGATCGTCTTTGGAGGGGGAGTATATGCAGTTGACGCTACTGAAATGTAAGTTGCATCAGGCCACGGTGACACATGCCGAACTGCATTATGACGGTTCCTGCGCCGTGGATTCCGCCTTGCTGGACGCGGCTGGCATCGCCGAGTTTGAGCAAATTCACATATACAATATCAGCAATGGAGAGCGTCTGATCACCTACGCTATCCGAGCGCAGGCCAATAGCGGCATTATCTCGTTGAATGGTGCCGCCGCGCACAAGGCCAGACCGGGTGAGCGCGTCATCATCTGCGCGTATGCCACGCTGGAACAGGAACAGGTCACCGGTTTCAAGCCGAAGCTGCTGTATCTGGACGGTCAAAACTGCATAAAGCGCACCAGAGAATCCATACCTGTGCAGGTGGCCTGAGTACTCGCCGTACCGCACGGGATCCGAGTACCTTGCGGTTTTCAGTTGCTTCGGCTCAACCGCCAGCCGATGAACGCCAGCAGTGGCACATACGGGAAGAGCATGCTGCCGGCCAGCGAAAGACCGGGTACCACGAGCCCCAGATTGCCGGAGATCTCCGAGGCGATATACCAGATTACCCCGATTAGACAGCCACCGGCGATGTGTCGGCCGAGTGACACACCCCGGCTTGCCGGGTTGATGATCGCCATGGCGAGTAGCAGCATCACGATCACTGACAGCGGTTGCAGTATGCGCTTGAACAAGGTTTGCAGATGCAATGTGATGTCCTGTTCGGTCGCACGCAGATGGGGTAGATGTCGCAGGATTTGCAGCGTGGACAATTCATCCGGTCGTTGGAGCCCGGGGGCGATCATCGCTGCCGCCAACCGGGTGTCCCACATTGCCAGTGACAGTTTTTGACTGTATACCTGTTTTTCCTGCAGTTCGGTTTGCACCACATCGTGCAGTATCCATCGTTCATCACGATACTCCCCCCGGTGCGCGTGAAAATGGCTCAGCAGTGTCCGGTCCGGTCCAAAATCGTAGACATCGATACCATTGATCTGCGAGTCTGATGGCATGTCCATGATCACAGTGAACTGGTTGCCCTGTCGAATCCAGAAATGCCGTGTGCCGGGTGGTGGTTGTCGGAGCAGTTCCGTGCGCATTTCCCGTGCATGATGCAACGCCCATGGCGCCACAGTTTCGCTGTGTATCATCTGCAACAGGATGAATATCAGTGCGTATTTTGTCAGACCAAGAGCAAGTCGCAGACGGGACGTTCCGGAGCAGCGCATCACCATTAGTTCCCCGTTGTTTGCGAGTACCCCGAAACAGGCCATGCCCCCGATCATTGCCGCTATGGGTATCAGTAACGGGAGTAGTTGCTGCAGGTGCAGTGCCGCCAATGCCAGCGAATGCCAGAATGTGAAACTGTATTTCCCGATATCTCCGATCTGATCGATGACATCGACGAACAGAAACAATGCCGATAGCGCGAGCAGCACGAGCAGCACGTAGTGGCAAAACAGGCGACCGACGTATGCTTCCAGTATATCAGGCATGACTGTTCATTGGCTTCGTGCCTGCCATCCGTTGTCGCGATAGCACGGGCAGGCAAAGCATCAGCATTACGGTGCCCAGCATCAGCAGATGTACCCACCACAGACCGATCCAGCCGGGCACAACGCCGCGTTTCAGCAGCGAGGTTCCGATCACCAGCAGATTGCTGTATATCAGATACGTCATCAGTGTGAATACCATCTGTGGCATCCCGGCGCCACTGTGTGCAGACTGGTTTGCCAGCACGGCAAAGGCGGTGAGCAGCAGGCAGGCAATGATCAGGCCATAACGCCAGTGCCGCTCAGCAATATGCTCCGGTTTGTCACTGTCCCGGAGGGTGGAAAAATATAGCGAGGAGGTCTTCAGATGTTGGAGTTTCGGTCTCAGGCTTTTGTCCATCAGGATCGAATAGCGTTGATATCGGGTGATCTGGTAATCCAACTGTCCCGTCGTGTACCGATAGTTACGCCCGTCCAGCAGAGTAATGAAAGACAGACCGCTAGCCGGGTCGACGGTGATCCGCCCGCTGGCGGATATCGAGATGCCGGTTTCTCCGGATTCGCGTGAGTGCATGAAGATATCCTCGGCAGACTGTCGATCCGGGCTGAGTCTCTGCAGGAACAGGGTCTTGCTGCCGTTATCAAAGGTGTGAAATTGTTGTTCCGAGAAGGCGGAGAGACTTAACTCCTGGCTGGCCCGCATCCGCAGCATCTGTGAATGATGGCCCGCCATGGGAGCCAGCCACAGTGTGAGCAGTGCGACGATCAGAGCGATGGCTACGGCAAAACCCAGGCTGGTCTTCAGTTGCCAGGCAATCCCGGCCCCGCCTGCGCTGATTGCGAGGAGTTCGTGTTGCCGGGACAGCCGTCTGAAGGTCAGAAACACCGCCAGCATCAGTGTGGCAGGCAGTATCTTGGGCAGGACCAGCACGAGTTGGCTGCCAATCAAGCCGGCGATCAGGTTTGCCGGGATACTCCCGGCGACCGCGTCCCGCAGTAGTATTGCCAGCCGGTTGCTGGAGAATATCAGTATTACCAGCACGGTGATCCAGAACGTCTTACGCAACAGTTCCAGATGCAGATAGCGCGACAGAATCAATCAGGTGCTCCAGTTTGTGTCGTCACATTGGTTCCGAGGTTCCGCACGGAAGCCCGATAGCCACTTATTTGTCGGCAGATTTTTTTTCCAGCTTTTGTTTTAGTGCGGCAATATCGCTGTCTGATCGGTGTATGTGATCCAGGATCGAATCCAGCGCGTTTTGTATCGGGTCCGGCATGTTTTCCCGTTCCGCATAGGCGTCAAAGCCGATCTTTTTCGCCATTTGTCGGCGCTGTTCCTGTTGTTCGCTGGCACTGTCTCCGCGCATTACGACATGGCCGGGTACGCCGACCACGGTTGCGCCGGGCTCTACGTCCTTGACTACCACGGCGTTGCAGCCGATGCGTGCGTTTTCCCCAACGGTGACAGGCCCGAGGATCTTGGCGCCGGCCCCCACCACGACCGTATCGCACAGTGTGGGGTGGCGTTTGCCTTTTTGCCATGTGGTGCCACCCAGCGTGACGCCATGGTAGATGGAGACATCATCGCCGATCTCCGCGGTTTCTCCGATCACGATGCCCATGCCGTGATCGATGAAGAAGCGTTTGCCGATGCAGGCGGCGGGATGGATCTCGATCCCGGTCAGGAAACGGGTGATATGGGCGCAGATGCGTGCGAGCAGATGCCAGCCCTTCTGCCATAACATATGGTTGTAACGGTGCATGGATACCGCTTGAAAGCCAGGGCATGTGAATACCGTTTCAAGCACGGAGCGTGCCGCGGGGTCGCGTTGGAATACCACGTTTATTTCTTCTTTTACGGTTTCAAACATGGCGGTAGTGAGTGGGTGCTTGGCGGGTTATGGCAACGGTGGGAACGTTTTGTGGCACGCTCATTTTGTGGCGATGCGCTGATACTGTTCCTGCATCCGGTCGCCGGTGTATCTGATCTTTTCCAGCCGCCCGCGCACTTTTTCAACGATCTCCGCCGGAGCATTGCGCACAAAATCGGGGTTGTCAAGTCGGGTCTGGAGCTGTGCTTCCTCCTGTGCCAGCGCGGCAAGTTTTTTTTGCAGCCGCTGCAACTCGTGTTCGGTATCGAGTATGTCCGCCAGTGGGACAAACAGACTCATTTGCCCGGCCAGGGCGGTAATGGAGGCAGCCGGCTCGCTGTCTGCTGTGCGGATGGAATCCAGCCGGGCAAGATGACAGATCAGTGGCCGATTTTCATCCAGCCACTGCCGTTCCTGCGGGTTGCCATTCATTACCAGCACAGACAGCGTCTTGCCTGGGGCGATATTGCGTTCCGAGCGGATCTTCCTGACCCCGGCGACAAAGTGCTGTAGCCAGTCCATCACGGCAAGGGTGTCGGCATGGTATGGCATATCGCCGCTGTCCGGCCACTGCTGCAACATGATGGTGTCACCGTTCACGCCGGTCAGCGGGGCGATCTTCTGCCAGAGCGCTTCGGTGATGAATGGAATGAACGGATGCAGCAGACGCAGCAATGTCTCCAGCGTACCGGCGAGGGTTTGCAGTGTGCCGCGTTTGCGCTCCGCGCTGGAGGTATCGTCGTTGAGTACCGGTTTCGACAGTTCGAGATACCAGTCGCAGTATTCATTCCATGTGAACTCATACAATGCCTGAGATGCGAGATCGAAGCGATAGTCCGCCAGTGCACGATCCACCGCTGTGACGGTAGCTGTCAGCCGCGAACCGATCCAGCGTTCCGCCAGCCCGAGTTCCGACTCGCCGGTGTTCTTCATATCGGCACGTTCCAGCGTCATATCGACATAGCGTGCGGCGTTCCACAGCTTGTTGCAGAAATTGCGGTAGCCCTGGATGCGCCCGGTGTCAAAGCGGATATCCCTGCCCAGCGTGGCGAGCGAGGCAAAGGTGAAGCGTAGTGCGTCAGTGCCACAGGCCGCGATGCCGTCCGGGTACTGTTTGCGTGTCTGTTGTGCTATGCCGGGTGCGAGATGTGCCTGTAACAGCCCGCTGGTGCGTTTTTTGACCAGTGCTTCCAGGTCGATCCCGTCGATCAGGTCTATCGGGTCAAGAATATTGCCTTTGGACTTGGACATCTTCTGCCCTTCACTGTCGCGTACCAGGCCGTGGATATAGACGGTCCGGAACGGAACTGCGTCCATGCATTCCAATCCCATCATGATCATCCTGGCCACCCAGAAAAAAATGATGTCAAAGCCGGTCACCAGCACGGATGTCGGGTAATAGCGTTTCAGTTCCGCAGTCTGTTGCGGCCATCCCAGAGCGGAAAACGGCCACAGTGCGGAGGAGAACCAGGTATCCAGCACATCCTCGTCCTGTCGCAGCGGCAGTTCTGCGTCCAGACCGTTGGCTTTGCGCACCGCGTCCTCGCTCTGGCCAACATAGACATTTCCGGCAGTGTCATACCAGGCGGGGATGCGATGTCCCCACCACAACTGTCGGCTTATGCACCAGTCCTGGATGTTGCGCATCCATTCGAAGTAGGTGCGTGACCAGTTCTCCGGTACGAAACGGATGTCGCCTTTTTCCACCGCGTGTATCGCACGTTCCGCCAGTGGAGCGACCCGCACATACCATTGGTCAGTGAGCCAGGGTTCGGTCACCGCGTGGGACCGGTCTCCTCTCGGGATCATCATACGATGTTCCTCGGTGCGCACCAGCAGCCTGGCGGCCTCGAGGTCTTCCAGGATGCGCTGACGGGCCAGGTAGCGGTCCATGCCCTGATAGCGTTTTGGCACATTCTCGTTGAGGCATGCGCTGGCAGTGAAGATATTGAGCGGGCTCAGTTGGTGGCGCAGGCCCACCTCGTAGTCGTTGAAATCGTGTGCCGGTGTGATCTTCAGGCAGCCGCTGCCATACTCCGGGTCAACATGGGGGTCCGCGATCACCGGGATGTGCCGTCCGCTCAGGGGCAGTTCCAATGCCTTTCCGACCATGCCGCTGTAGCGGGTGTCCTCCGGATGCACCGCAACGGCCATGTCCCCGAGCAGTGTCTCTGGTCGGGTAGTTGCAACGACCAGCCCATCGCCGCCATCGGCCAGCGGATAGCGTATATGCCACAGCGATCCGGTTTCCTCACTGGACACCACCTCCAGATCGGATATCGCGGTGTGCAGCACCGGATCCCAGTTTACCAGTCGTTTCCCACGATAGATCAGCCCTTTTTCATGGAGTCGCAGGAACACCTCGGTGACCGCGGCGGACATTTCCGGGTCCATGGTAAAACGGCTGCGGGTCCAGTCCATCGACGAACCGAGGCGACGCGTCTGTCGTGTAATCCGATCGCCGGACTGTTGCTTCCAGTCCCACACGGCCTGGACAAACGCCTCGCGGCCCAGCGCATGGCGTGATTGCCCCTGTGTTTCCAGTTGCCGTTCCACCAGCATCTGGGTTGCAATCCCGGCATGATCGGTGCCGCTTTGCCAGAGCGTGTCAAGCCCGCGCATCCGTTGGTAGCGGATCAGGATATCTATCAGCGTCTGCTGAAACGCGTGACCCATGTGCAGGCTGCCAGTGACATTGGGTGGCGGCAGCATGATGCAGTAAGGTTGCCGTGCTGTGCCGCCGGGGGAGAAACAACCGTTTTCTTCCCAATACCGGTACCAGTGGGTCTCGATATCCTGCGGTTTGTAGGATTTTTCCATAGTGCCCCGGGGCTGGAGTTATATCTTGGTCTCGTGCGATTCAAAGCCCCGCTGCGTGTAGATCCGGTAATGTTGCCGGATGGCATCGCGCTGGGGCTTGTCACCACTGACGATCTCCGCCGCCCGCTGGAAACGTGTGATGAACTCGGGTATCTGCAGACTGAGGTTCAGGCATACATCATTGTGTGCCGGTACCAGCGCATCCGTGTCTTCCCACCCGAGGGTGATCGTCGATGGTGGTAGCGCATCCATTGTGGCGGACAGTTTCTGATGCGGGACGAAGCTGATATTGCGAAACGTCCACAACAGCCGATCCAACTCGTCCGCCTGCGCCTCGGATTGGGTATGGACATGCAGTTGATGGCCTTTGCTCCATATCGTTTCACACAGCCTGCAGGCAAAACGCAGTACCGGGGCCGTGGGATCCGACAGGATGTAGAAATCAACCCGGGGCAAGGTTTTCAGTGCGGGGACGTTTCCCCCTGTCGCCGCTCACGGTGGTTGCAAAGTCGGCACATTCGCGCATGGCGATGCGTCGTTGCCGTGGGTGTTAGCGGCATCGATCCAGGATGTATTGTGTCAGCAACCGTACTGGCCGGCCGGTCGCCCCCTTGTTTTGGCCGGAGTTCCAGGCGGTGCCCGCGATGTCCAGATGCGCCCAGCACAGATCTTCGGTGAAATAGGAAAGAAAACAGGCCGCAGTGATGGTGCCCGCCGAACGACCTCCGATATTCGCCACGTCGGCGAAGGGGCTGCGGAGCTGCTTGCGATAATCTTCCCACAAGGGCAGTTCCCAGACACGGTCACGGCTGGTTTCGCCAGCTCGCGTCAGCGCGGTAGCCAGTTTCCGGTTATTGCTCAACATGCCCGAGGCGTGTTTCCCCAGCGCGATCACACAGGCACCGGTCAGTGTGGCGATATCGATGACCACATCGGGTTTGTAGCGCTTGCACCAGGTCAGCGCGTCACACAGAATCAGTCGCCCTTCGGCATCGGTGTTCAGGATTTCGATGGTGCGTCCGGACAGGCTGGTGACGATATCGCCAGGCCGTGTGGCCTTGCCGCCGGGCATGTTTTCAGTCGCCGGGACCACGCCGACCAGATTGACAGGCAGTTTCAGTTGCGCCACGGCATGCAGTACCCCGAATACCGATGCCGCCCCACACATGTCGAATTTCATCTCGTCCATCGCGCCGGCTGGCTTGAGCGATATGCCACCGGTGTCAAAGGTGACCCCCTTGCCGACCAGGACGATGGGCTGGGTGTTGTTTTCCCCGCCCTGATACTCCATTGCTATCAGACGGGCCGGCTGGCTGGAGCCCTGGGACACCGACAGCAGGCTGCCCATGCCCAGTTTCTTCATGCCTTGTTCATCCAGCACACGGGTTTTGAAAGCGCTGTGTTCCTTTGCCAGCTTTCGTGCCTTGCTGGCGAGCCAGGAAGGGTTGCAGATGTTGGGAGGCATGTTGCCCAGGTCCCGCGCCAATGAAACCCCGCTACTGATGGCGATGCCTTCTTCCAATCCCCGCTTGCAGTCCCTGGGCCGGTCCTTCGCGCCACAGGTGAAGCGTACCTTGCGCAGTTCCCGCCCTGTGCGCGGCTCGGCGTCGTGCGACTTCATCCGGTCAAAGCGGTAACAGGTCTCGGCGGTTGCGATGACGGCCTGTCGATAGCGTCCAGCGGTATCCATGCCTGCGGGGCCGAGTTCACCGAGTTGATTGACCGCGTCCCTTGCCTTGGTGGCGCCGACCAGGCGTGCGCTGTGCGCGACAATCCGGGAGTAGGCGTCGGCATCCAGTTTGCTCATGTTGCCGCAGCCGACCAACAGTACCCGTTTGGCAAGGATGCCAGGCACCTCCTGTAGTAGCAGGGACTGTCCGATCCGACCATCCATATCCCCGTTGCGTAACAGCCTGGAGATATCGCGCTTGCTGGCGGTGTCAGCCAGCTTTGCGGCGGCGGAGAGCCTGCGGTCCTCGAATACGCCAAGCACCAGACAGTCGGTGCGCTGGCTTTCCGGTGTAAAGGTTTTGCTAAGTTGATATTGCATCTGATTCAGTCGTCCAAAAGCGGGGTGGCTGGAAATCCAGCGCATACTGTAACACACCGTGGACGGTGATGCCGATGCCAATATGGCAGGACCGCTTGGTGGAAGGGACGGGGCTGGCTTTCCCGTCAGCGTGACTGCCTTGTATGCCTTTACCAATCACTCCGGAGTTCGCAGCCGCTATCGCCTGCCGGCTCGGTTGCTGCGGTGGGGCGAGGCCGAGCCCCCTGACAGTTTAGTCTCATTGTCGTGAACTCGCACAGGGCTTGTTATTGCACGCAACCGTGCTAGCATGAGCACGGCTTTCAAGTGCCCCTGCGGGTTTGCGCCCGAGGGGTTGAACGGGAAGCCGGTGCGCCGTGGTATCCCCGGATGCCGTGGCAATGCCGGCGCTGCCCCCGCAACGGTAGGCGAGTTGCGGCGGATCACAAGGCCACTGTGCTTCGGCATGGGAAGGCGATCCGCCAGGTTTGATGTACCGCTCGTGAGCCCGGATACCGGCTTGAAGTCTTGTGTTCGACATTGCGGAGGGCAATGCGACGGTTGACTGGTCGGGTCCGACAGGGCCCTCCTGTGCCTGCCGATTCCCCATTTTCCCCCACGCAAGTGTTCGCGGCGTGTTGCAATCAACTTCGGGGAGGAAGCGATGAAAGCGATGTGGAAACGGGTTCCCCCATGCCTGGCAGTGGGCATCTGTACAGTGGTATTTGGCACGGTGATGGCGCAGCCGCAGGTCCGGGAGGAGGTGATCGTCACCGGCACCCGCACGGAACAGTCCGTGGCGGCGCTGCCGATGGCGGTGACGGTGCTGGACCGGGAGGACATAGTGCGTTCTCAGGCCCGCGACATGGTGGATCTGCTGGATGGTCTGCCGGGTGTGGATCTGCGTAACACCGGCGGGGAGGGCAAGCAGACCAGCATGTTCCTGCGTGGCACCAACTCCGGTCATGTACTGGTGCTGGTGGACGGTGTACGTGTCAACTATATTGCCTCGGGGGGTGCGCCGTGGGAGCATTTTCCACTGTCAGGGGTCGAGCGCATCGAGATCGTGCGCGGCCCGCGTGCGAGTCTGTGGGGCGCCGATGCCCTGGGAGGGGTGGTGAACATCATAACGCGCCAGCCGGTACGGCAGCAGCCCCGCTATGGCCTCAGTATGGGTGGCGGCAGGTGGGGCCGTATGCGGGCCACGGGTGAGCTGGCCGGTGGCCGGGGGGATTTTTTCTACAACGCCAGTGCCTCGTATCGTTCAACCGAGGGTTTTGATGCCAGACGGCCACAGCTCTTCGGTAGCGTGACCGATGCGGATGCGGACGGCTACGAAAATGCCGCCGCACAACTGCATGCAGGCCGGCGTTTTGGCCGGGACGGCGGGCTGGAGTTGCACATGTTGCATTTCAGCGGAGAAACCGAATACGACGGCTTCTTTCAGCAGACCGATTTTCTGCAGCGTACCGTAGGCGGACGGCTGTGGTTGCGGCCGCTGCAACGCTGGCAGACGGTGCTGAACCTGGCCGAAAATCGTAGCCGCGACCGGAACTCTCTGCAATTCGGGAGCAGTTCGTTGAATACGCACAATCTGCAGGGGAGTTGGCACAACACGGTGTCTCTGCATCCGGATCATCGGCTGAGCCTTGGCGTGGACTATCGGCGCGAATCGGTATCGGGCACCACCGCCTATGCCCAGACGGCTCGCCACAACCGGGCGGGGTATCTGGCATGGCAGAGCCGCTATGCCCCGTTTCAGTTGAACGCGTCGGTACGCCACGATGTCGATCAGATATTTGGTGCTTTTAGCACCGGTTCGGCAGGCGGGAGCTATGCTGTGGGGGGGCTGGGTACCGTGTATGTTTCTTATGGCACCGCGTTCAAGGCGCCCACCTTCAATGACCTGTTCTGGCCGGGATTTGGCAACCCCGGGCTCCAGCCGGAGCGCTCTCGCAGCTATGCTGGTGGCATAAGAGGCAGCCATGCGCGAGGGGACTGGGAACTTGCCTGGGACCTCAGCCTGTACCGTACCGACATAGCAGCGCTTATTGCCTATGACCCGGCCCTGTTCATGTCGCGAAACATTGAAAAGGCGCGCATCATCGGTGTGGAATCACAATTTCGTCTGCTGTGGCGGGACTGGAAAGCCACGCTGGTGGCGGAATGGATGGACCCGGAGAATCGTAGCACGGGCAACGTGCTGCCACGGCGCAGCCAGCGTAAGCTCAGTGCCGAACTGGTGTGGGAAAGAAGCCGCATCCGCATCGCGGGCAAGCTGCGGGCGCGGGGTGACAGCTATGACGATGTCGCCAACACCCGGCGTGTGGGAGGTTTTTACACGCTCGATCTCGGTGCCGAGTACCGACTGGGTGACAACCTGAGCCTGCGCGGCAAGATCGGCAATCTGCTGGACCGGGACTATCAGGTCGTGGACAGTTACCATACGCCGGGCCGCAACGCCTTCGCCTCGCTGCACTTTCAGTATTAGCGGGGCACAGCCGGTCGTCGCGAGCCCGTGCATTGCCGCTATCCGTCATTCCCCCCGGGAGTACGCGGCGGCCGAGCCGTCAGGCGCTGGCTGCCGCGGTGGGGGTAAGATCGAACCCCCGTGGTCTCACTGTCGTGAATCCGCACAGGTCATGGTATTGGATGCTGTAGGTACGTATAATTCGGGAGTCCTGCATATGTTGCATGTCGAGTCTGGCAATCGGTCAACGCTATGAGCCAACCAAGTGTCAAAAACAAAACCAGTCCGTAAAGATAACGCGATTGATGAGCTTGCCTTTGTATGGCAATTCAACGCCTTTTTTTCTTCTAAAGAAGAGGTTGACAAGGTTTTGACAGACCTGCACTTGGAACTCAAAGAAACCTTACCGGACAGTAATATAACCCGAAATCCGATGCTTGAGCAGATTGGTGTGATCTGCTTCAAGCGATCAGAAAAAGATCCAAATCGACACGAATGGGCACTGCGAGTCGAGGCAAATCGGATCATGGTGACCTGTAGCGAGTATACGAATTGGAAAGCGGTTTCGACGAAAGCAAGCGAATACCTTCGCGCAGCCAGGACCAAAATCAAGTGGACAGACAACCCAATAACGGAAATTGTGTATCAATGTGCAGATAAGTTTGTATGCCCGGATGACAACATTGTCTTCAACGACGTTTTTTTTCGTGATTCCGAGTATTTAACCCCTCACATCAGCCGTAATACACCAGAAGCCTGGCATGTGTATCAAGGTTGGTTTGAAGAGTTGAGCAGCGTCTCTGCTAGAATGTTGCATAATCTGAATATCAATGTGTACCATGGGCCATTCATCGATAATGGGACACCAACACAACACAGATCGCACGAGGCGACAGTCAACCATTTAATTCGCATTCTTTTGGGAAGCGATAAAAAAGAAACCGGGTTCAGTACACTACTGGACGCTGCTCACGACTCAAATAAGAAGGTTCTAAAGAAACTACTTTGTCAAGAGATGCTACAAACGATAGGACTTAAGGATGATTAGCACCGCAACTACAAATTCAAATTACATAAACACAGCCGACGATACCTGTGCCGGAGATTTTTTGTCAGCACCATTCAGCGACCAGGGCAAAATCCCGTCTGGATTGGTATCTGGGGTCGCAAGTGGAGGTTCCCTTGATACGACAATCTTGACGTTGGTCCCACTAGTTCTTGATAACAAGTCTTTACAAATATCCATGGATTCCACAGGGATTTCTGATACAGCCTTTTCAACGCAAGAACAGCAGGTTGAAATCCCGCTAAAGGCGGACAACCCCGAAGCAGTGCGGTATTTTCTTGCACAGCATCCCGAACTTGTCGGGCATTTGCACCGCTTTGCCGCCATGCTCCCCGGTGATTTGATTGATTCAACAACGATAGCGTATTACAAGGACATCGAAGAGCATTGGGAGAAACTGTTTTTGCTGATCGATACCGGGATTGAAGATTTCGATGAATTGGAAAAGATGGAGAATGCATTGTACGGGAAACTGATTGAACCATTGGAACCAGCGGTTCAAGAAAAAATTGTTTTGACTGTGAGTTGAGCCAGTGGCAATCGACCCCCGGGAGTTGGTGCGCTACGCGCAAGACTTGTATAAAGCGAACAGGGACGAAATCGATCGTGAGGTACAGCTACGAACCGCCATCAATCGTGCCTACTATGGTGCGTTTTTAACGGCAAGGGATTCCGCAGGCATTAGCTTTTCCCAAGCTAATGTTCACATAGCGGTAGCATCACACTATCGCGATGAAAAGAATGGGATTGTTGCCAATAATCTGGATTCTCTGAAAAGACTGCGCCAAAAAGCGGATTATGAACCTGGCATCCAAATCGGCGTTTCCGAAGCCAAAACAAGCTGTAGCACGGCGCAAAGGATCGTAAATGAAATCAATAAATTGGCGGCAAAATCATCTTCAGGCCAAATCAAGCCTACCGGTTGACGGTTAAGCGCGGCATCTGTAACAGCGCAAAACGGTCAAGTTCCACAAACCGTTGCAATACTAGTCGGGCATAGCCAGCAGTCCCCTGGTTGCTGCGTGGTTGTCATTTGTCGGTACTTCTGGGATAGTACGGATACCATGCTGCCTGTGGCCTTAGAGGCTGCGGCAATCTTGAAGCCAGGGACGCCGAATGAGGAAAGGACACCCCAGTCAATACGCCATTTCCCGTCATGTGTTGACGGCGGTTCCCGTGGACTTTTCCCGCACAGTCGGGAGGCATCGCCGGCCATGAGTCTGGCGGTGGTGCATAGCCGTGCCCTCAGTGGTGTACGGGCATTGTCGGTCCGCGTGGAGGTGTTTGTGGCACCAGGCACGCCCCGTGTCAGCATTGTCGGCCTGCCTGAGACCGCGGTCAAAGAGAGCCGTGACCGGGTCAGGGCGGCGCTGTCCAGCAACCGCTTTCATTTCCCCAGTGCCGCGGTCACCATCAATCTTGCGCCGGCGGATATGCCGAAGGACGGTGGCCGTTACGATCTACCCATTGCGCTGGGTATACTCATTGCCTCCGGCCAACTGGAACAGCGCATGCTGGATGACTATGAGGTCATCGGCGAACTGTCTCTGACCGGGGAGTTGCGCCCGGTGAATGGGGCGTTGCCGGTGTCACTGGCGGTGGCCGGTTCGGGACGCGGGTTGATCCTGCCACGGGAGAACGCCGATGAGGCGGCACTGGTGAAGGATGCACGACTGGTTGCCGGCACGCACCTGAATGCGGTCTGTGCCCACCTTGCGGGAGCAACCCCCATGCCCGTCTACAGCACCCAGGTGGCACGGGGCGCAACGGGGCGTCAGCAGGTGCCGGACCTGGCGGATGTGCGGGGGCAGGAAAACGCCAAACGTGCGCTGCTGGTCGCCGCCGCCGGTGGGCACAATATGCTGATGATCGGCCCACCGGGCGCGGGCAAGACCATGCTGGCGGAACGGTTGCCGGGCATACTGCCGACGATGAGCGACGCCGAGGCGCTGGAGACCGCGGCGGTGTACTCTGTTTCCAGGCAGCGTTTCGATGTCTCCCGTTGGGGACAGCGCCCGTTTCGTTCCCCGCACCATACCGCTTCCAGCATCGCGTTGGTTGGCGGTGGCGGCAGGCCACGCCCCGGAGAGATCTCATTGGCGCATCAGGGCGTGTTGTTCCTGGACGAGTTGCCGGAATACGACCGCCGGGTGCTGGAGGTGCTGCGCGAGCCAATGGAATCCGGGCGCATCATCATCTCCCGCGCCGCACAGCAGGCCGAGTATCCGGCCCGGTTTCAGCTCATCGCGGCCATGAACCCCTGTCCCTGTGGCTATGCCGGAGACCCCGGCCGGCATTGCACTTGCAGCGTAGAGCAGGTGCAGCGCTACCGGCGTAAAATTTCCGGTCCGATCCTGGATCGCATCGATATCATTATCGAGGTGCCGAACATCGCCGCCGTTGTGCTGTCGCAGGTGGAGTCGCCGCGGCAGATGGAAAGTCCGGGGCTGCGTGAGCGGGTGGAATCCGCGGCGGCCAGGCAGTATGCGCGCCGGGGCCGACTGAACAGTCTGCTGGACGGCCAGTTGCTGCAGCAGGATTGCCGTCCGGACGGGCAATCCATGCGGTTGCTGTCCCAGGCGGTGGAGAAGATGCGTCTGAGTGCACGCTCCGTGCATCGGATAATGAAGGTGGCCCGCACCATCGCGGACCTGGATGCCAGTCCCGCTGTTGCCGAGGCGCACCTCGCCGAGGCGATCTGCTATCGCCGGTTCCTTTGTGATCCGTTCGGTTGACCATGCCACGCATGCCACGAACCGCTTTCTGCCCCGGCGGGTCTTTGCGTATAATCCTGCGTAATGTCGTCCGGAGACGGAACATCGTTGCTGATCGCCAGGGCGGAAAACGCGATCAGGTAAATGGCGATGGGCTATGCCCGAAGACTGAAGAACACCATGGTGGAACGTGTCAGGGAAGTGGATACGGGATTGCCGTATGGTTAATCACCAGGCTCACGGCATCTCACTTAAACGCTTTCGTGTAATGTCTTCGCTCTGTCATCTCGATACTCCAGTTTTCAGAAATTATCCCTTAACTGGGTTGTCCAAATCTACCGGACCACGTCAAGTGCCAAAAATACTTCAGGGAGATACCACAAAATCACCCTGAAAGAGTCATATTGGACTGAGCCACTAAATATGACGGATAATAGACTTAGCCTGAGCGAATTTGAGTACTACCGGGATGCTATTCTCGAAACGTCTGTCAAATGCTTTCGAAGAAGGATGAGATGAAGGTCGTCTCCCACTACGTTGCCAAAGGTAAGATCCAGGCACAAGCTGAAGAATTGGCTACCAATGAAGACAAATACATTAACACCTTCTTCGTGCCGGAACGCGAACGATGGGACTACTCGAAGCACCTGAAGCACAACATTGGGGTCGAGTTGAACAAGGTCACCGAAGTATCCAGGGGTAAAACCTTGCCCTGAAAGGGGTGCTGGTTTCCATTCAGCAAGCTGCGAGCCCTCGAGAAGAGCCTGATGCAGGATTTGCTCACTGTTAAGCTCAGAGTGAAAGTATAGATACATGTCCAGCAGAGAAGTGATTACCTGCCTGAATCCGGAGCGTATCCAGTGGTGTTGCGATCAGGTGCACATAGACCTGAGGAGGCTTTCGGATGCAACAAAGATCCCAGAAGAAAAACTGGGGCGGGCGACTCTGACTGAAAACCAACTGAGAAAAGTGGCGGAGTATTTCGGGCACAGTATATTCTTTTTTGCTGAAGCAGGGTCGCCTGACAAGAATGTAATACACTCGGCACAATTTCGCTCGCTTGGGAAGCAGGTCGATCTAAATCAAAATCTGTACAAAATTATAAGAAGGGTAGAACAACACCGCGATCTTTTTATCGATCTGCTGGAGGATGCTGGGGAAGCACCAGTCTTTCAGCCGCCCGACTTTTCGGGCAGCACGGCTGGTATGGCAGACAGCGTAAGGCAGTGGTTACAAATGGATCCAAAGTGTGTAAAAGACGCTAAAGACAAGTACAGATACTATCGAAGGCTTATCCAGGACAAAGGCATTTTTGTGCTGCAAAGCTTGAACTATAAAGGCATGTGGAAGGTTAGAAATCCTGAGAAAATGCTTGGCTTTTCGATAAACCATCAAAAATTGCCCACCATCTTTATAACCAAGACCTCTAGTTCCAGGCAGACCTTCACGCTGTTTCATGAACTGGGTCATTTGCTATTGCATGGAGGCAGCTTTCTGGATGAGTCTGCCAATTTTCGTAGCAATGCAAGTTCAGAAAAAGAGGTTGAGGCCAACGATTTTGCCCGCCAATGTTTGCTGCCTGACGACATTCTGGAAGAACTCGAGGTACCAGCAGATCACTGCAAATATCATGAATTTTTTAGAGATATAAGCGATGAACTTGGCATCAGCGTAGAGGTTATTCTTGTTGCACTCCTGAAGACATGTCGGATCAAGCAATCAGCCTACAAGGCTTACAAGAAACTGCAAGAGGAAAACTACGAAAAAAGTAAAAAAGGTGAAAAGCAAGATTCTTTGCAAAAGGTACCGCGTGCATGGCGGCATAGGGAGCCATTGCATATATTTGGCCCCCGCTATGTTGATACAGTACTTGGCGCCATGCAACAGGGAGAACTGACACTGCACAAAGCCAGCAGATGTCTGGACGGCATAAAAGCCACAGATATTAAAAAACTGTTGGACCAAAATCTCAATGATGGCTAATTATCTGATGGATGCGTCTAGCATCCTTTATGCCTGGGACAATTATCCAAAGAAACAGTTTCCGAGTGTGTGGGAATGGTTAGCTGAACAAATAGGGTTGGAAAGTATACAGAGTATCAAGATTATGTTGGGTGAGGTAGAGCATAAAAACAAAGATTGCTTTCAGTGGTGGTTGAAAAAAGCCAAGTTACATACAGTTAGTAGAGGTTTCAATGGAAGAAAGGTTGAGAAAGGGGAATAGCATCAAGGAACAGATTGGGTTTCAAGGCGATATCATTGGTAACGGTAAGGGTATTGATGAGAATGATCTGGAGTTGATTGCTGTAGCGTCCCTGTGCAGCCTGATAGTAGTCACCGAAGAAAAGGTTCAGACAGAAGTTCCAAAAAAACCGAATAATTATAGAATACCGCTGGTATGCAAAAGAGTTGATGTAAAAGCCATTCGCTTTATTGACCTGATAACAGACAGCGGGAAAATATTCTAATATGCATGGTGTCGAATCGACAGGGTTGAACACTCTGCACTGGAATTTTACAGTCTTTGTGGAAGTCTTATTTTGGATCCGAGAAACTGTCATTTGGCGAATCGTATGAACGCAGTTTTTTCGCCGAAAGCATAAAATATCAATCCTTGAATTTCCGCAGAGAATCAGCGCAAGGATGCCGGGTAATTTCAATGCCCCCAACTGTGCAGGATGGCATTGCGACGCGCCTGGGCTTGTGCATACAGCGCCATGTCCTTTGCATGCCAGGCTTCTATACGTTTTTGCAGACCCGGTTCCAACGGGTATCCCTCACCCCTGTCGGCGAGGGGGGGCATATCGGGATGGGCGTTTTTATTTTCCCCATAGGTGCATTCGGGGGGTTCCTTTCCCAATATGTAACGGCTGAAAAGATTCAGGTCCGCATCAAAGTGTTCGCTAAGACCGATAAAATCAAACCACTCGATGCGGATTTTCCACAAAAAAATGCTGTAGATATTTCGATACTCTTTCCCCAAACAGAATCTCTCCAGGCTCCAGTCTTCATCTACCACTCGGCGACCGGGATGCCGCCGTGGTAAGCGAAGCCTAACGGACTTTTCAGAGAAATTGCGCTTGGTATAGTAATAATGAGAGACCATCTGCTGCACAGGATGCCTGAACCAGGTGACAAAGCATATTTTCTGCTGCCTCTCGAAGAGGTGCTGTGTTTCTATCCAGGGGACATATTGGACGGGATAAAAATGACCGTGAATACAGCCTATATGATTCACAGGCCCGGTAATCGCATTACAGCAACCCAGGATAATGGCTTTGCCACGTTTCAGAGTGTGAAGATAGAATGGGTATTGTTCATACTGAAGCATAGTCCGGTCTTCCCCAAAATGCTTAAGCAGAAAAGATCCAAAGGCAGTCCCTGCGGTTTTGGGGAGATGCATCGAGATGATCAGTCGTTCAGCCATCGCTTTGAACTACCGTATTCGAGTGTCTGTGTGATTTCAAGGTACCTGTTTGTCTTCCTGTCGGTATACAAGGTGTCCAACGTGCCTTGATTTGCTACGTCATGGACCCCCTTGCCACATGGGTAGTTGGAGATTGCGGCGACATTATAGTCGACCATCGTTGGCGAAGCGTTGAAACTGTTGCATATCGAACACCTGCTGTAGCCGGGTGTTCTTGCCTGTTTGTCTGCGTAGCCAGGCCTCGGCTCCCGGGGAATATCCCCCACCATCCATTACCACAAAGGTGTCATAACCCGATTGCTCTATGGACAGCACGAGAAATGGCAGTTTTTCCTCGACGCTGCCACTGGCTTGTTGCCACTTGCTTTCAATGACAAGGCAGTGTGGGTACTTGTCCGGATGGAACAGTATGAAGTCACACTTGTGCGCTCGGTCATACAGGTCTTTACCAACGGGGTATTCTCTCGCGTAAATCGGTAGTCCCTTCGTCCTCGTGGCCATGAATGCCACAGCGTCGATACATGTATAGCCTGCGTGGTCGAGCAAGCCGGATATGAACCGCTCCAGGTTCTTGCCGGTCATGTTGGCGCGCTGTCCCTGCGCTTCAGGCATTGGTGATAATGAGTTCCTGCCGTTTTCCCCGGCCATCCGCCTTGCAGTTGATATTGTTGGGGGCCTGCACCGTTTCGATCTGCCACCGCGGGTCCCGGTACAGGTCTCGGATGAGCGGAGTGTCCGAACTGGACAGGATCACCGACACGCCAAAATCGGCCCACTGATTGGCACACTCTGCAAGACGTTGCTGGCCGTTGCCATTGAAGAGAACCCGGGTGTATTGATCGTAGGTGGTGTCGTAGGGGGGGTCGCAATATATCAAGTCGCCCGGCTCGGGTTTGATGTCTGCAAAATCGTGCGAGTCCAAAGTCACCTGGTCCAGGCTGTTCAGAACCCGGGAAACCGCCCGCAGATTTTTGGCGTTGACTATCGCGGGGGATCGGTACTTGCCCATGGGCACGTTGAACTCCCCGGCCCGGTTTACTCGATACAGGCCGTTGAAGCAGGTCCTGTTCAGGTAGATGAATCGGGCTGTGCACTCTATCGGGCATGTTATGTCGTGTGCTTTACGCACCGTGTTATAGTGCTCCACGCCAAGCGTTTCATGCTGCTTTCTGTGGCGTTCCAGCCTCTCGATCACCGCCTCGCAGTCCGTCTTGATGGTTTGATACGCCCGTATCAACTCTTCGTTGGCATCGGACAGGCAGGTGCGTGTCAGGCGGTTTGCGATGGCAAAGAACAGTGCGCCACCGCCCAAAAACGGTTCGTGATACGTCCCGATGTCATTTGGCAGTCGCTGGAGCAGGGCGGGTACCAGGGAGCGTTTCCCGCCGGCCCACTTTACGAAGGGGGTCGCCTGTGCCCGGCAGGCATGCTCAGGCGTTGTGTCATCAATAACCGCTGCGCTGCTGCTGTGCATGGCTTCTCATCAACCCTGCATGGCCGGTCGCTGCCCCGTTGATGGCTTCGGCATCCGTTTCAGGCGTTCGGGTGCCGTTCGCCTGTCCGCATGCCAACAGCACGTATCAGGCTTTGGGGTGGGTCTCCAGAGAGGCGGAGGATGGCCACTGCCAATGTGGTATGTCATTGAGAGTTCAAAAATGTTCGCTGTTGCTGGTATGGTCCTGTGGTCTTGCGTAGGCATATGCTTATCACCGATGCTGTGCTTGCTGCGCGTGACATTCCCGCATCATGCCGGGAGGCACAATGCGGGTACGCTAAGCCGCGTTTCACGCCATCACCGGTGTCTAGTCGCCCGGAGCTTGAGCCCTCCGAGTGTTTTGGTACCAGTACTATATAATCAAATAGATACATCATACCGTGGGTTTGCACCATACACAACACAATATATGCGACAGTCCCCAATCGCCGCATGAGTGGCGGTGGAGTGGAAATGGCCCGATCGGCCGCATTTGTACCGTGACACCGGACGACCTGTCCGCCGGCCTCGGACATGGGGGCGAGGGCGCAATTCGGAACGGGCCGAGCATGGCAGCGGATGCGTTTCGAGATTTTGAGGCGGAAATACCAGCGCCTGAGCCATGTAACTACACCGGGCCATGGAGAGTGACGTATTGTTCAAATCGGATGCCGGGGGGCGCGGTACCAGTGATGGTGAAGCCGCTTGACCGAGACAGGTAGCCATAATGTAAGATGTCCGCATAGCGCACACGGCACGGCACACCCATCGGAACAGCACCTTCCAACGCACCCGATCCCGGCGGGCCTGCCCGTGTGCTTCGGGCATGTATTTCGGCATGAAGGCAATAGGCTACAACCAGAATGGACCGATCACGGCGGCGGATGCGTTGATCGCGTTTGAGACGGAGACACCGGAGCCTGGGCCGCGTGACCTCCTGGTTGCGGTCAAGGGGGTTTCGGTCAATCCGGTGGATGTGAAGGTGCGCGCCAAATTCCCGGCAGAGTCGGGCACGAAGATCCTTGGATATGATGCCGCCGGTGTTGTGAAGGCAACAGGCAGTGAGGTGGTAAACTTCAAGGTCGGCGATGCGGTTTTTTATGCCGGCGATATCACTCGCCCAGGCACCAACGCCGAGTTCCACGCGGTGGATGAGCGCATTGTGGGAAGCAAACCCAAATCCCTGGGCTTTGCGGAAGCTGCGGGTTTCCCGTTAACTTCAATCACGGCATGGGAGCTGCTGTTTGATTCCCTCGGGATAGAAGAAGGTGCGGCCGAGGGAGAATCCATACTGATCATTGGTGGCGCGGGCGGTGTGGGTTCCATCCTGATCCAGTTGGCTAAAAAGCTTACCGGACTGACGGTGATTGCCACGGCGTCGCGTCCGGAAAGCGTGCAGTGGGCCCAAAAAATGGGCGCGGATCATGTGGTCAACCACCGTGAATCCCTGCTGGCACAAATCAAGGCATTGCAGCTTGAGCCCCGGTATGTCGCTGCGCTTACAGCCACCGACGAACACTTTCCGGCGATCGTTGCGCTGGTCAGGCCTCGCGGTCATGTGGTGTTTATTGACGACCCCGAGACCCTGGACATCAGGCCCGGCAAACTCAAGTCGCTGAGCTTCAGTTGGGAGTTCATGTTTGCGCGTCCGATGCATCGGATGCACGACATCGAAAAACAGCATGAACTGCTTAATCGCATATCGGCCATGATCGATGACGGCACGCTGATTTCCACGGTGACCAACAACCTGGGCAGGCTCGGTGTGGAGGCACTCAGCGATGCGCACGCGCAACAGGAAAGTGGCCGTGTCATTGGGAAAAACGTGCTCGAAGGCTTTTAGTTCAGCCATAATCACGTGGGGCAAGCCGAGTCGCCGGCTGTCTTGCGGCGGGTGTTGTCGGGAACCGGGGGCGTCTTCCGGTGCCGGCAATCGTGTTAGCTCCAGGCTTCCCACAGGCCCCGTTCGTGAAAGCTGCTGACGCGGTTGCCGGCTTGCCACCCCCTGCAGGTCTGTATGTTGCCAGGACGACGCACGTCTTGCACTGCACAGGGGCGTACAATGTGTTTGCTAATCCGGTTTACCATTGTGTCCAACACCATACATAAGCGACTTCTCGAGGTGGCTGCAAAAGCGGACCGCAGCTTGCATTCCATTATTGACACGAATGGCGTTATGTATGCTCCCAAACCCGGCCAGCCGGACATATTTACATTTCTGGCAAAGACGCTCGTGGGTCAGCAGCTTTCCCAAAACGCCGCCAGTACGATTTGGGCAAGACTGGTCTCGAGTGCGCAGGATGCGGGATTGCCGCTGGCAACCTATTGTGATCAAGGGCGCATTGACATCCTGCGCTCCTGCGGCCTGTCTGCCAGGAAAGCCGAGGCGTTGTTGGCGTTGCGGTCTTCCATGCTGACTGAATCCATATCGGACAACAGGATAGCCAACTGCGAATATGAAGAAATCGTATCTCTGATTAGCGGCCTTCAAGGCTTTGGTCAATGGTCGGCGGATATGGTGGCTATTTTTTATGCGCGCTTACCGGATGTATTGCCGGTGAACGACGCGGCGTTGACGCGAGGCCTGACCAAGGCGCTTGGCGCTGGCTACGATGAGGCGACACTCGACATGTTTCGTCCCTATAGAAGTTATCTTGCGAGACATATCTGGAAAGCGCTCGACACCGGCTTATTCGATTAACCGTTACACCTTCGGATTCTTGTTGCCGCTCAGGTAGAATAGTGGCACGACCTGAAACGGGCACAGTTTTTATGCGCGCAAGTTTCTAACATGCTAAGCAGAGGGCGTTATTTAGATGGCTATCTACCATTTCCAGGATGCGGGGCTTGCCACAGTCCCTGAAACCAGTTTCAGTGCTGAAGGCGTTCTTGAGCGCCAACACCTGCAAGCTGCCTTGAAAGCGCAGATTGATGTGGTGGCTCCCGGTTGCCTGGTAATCGCCGAAGAGTTTTCAGAGTGGACTGGCAGCCGGCGCAGGATCGATCTGCTTGCGGTAGACAGGCAAGCCAATCTGGTCGTTATCGAGCTGAAGCGTACAGTGACCGGGGAACATATGGAACTGCAAGCCATACGCTATGCGGCCATGGTCTCTACGCTCAGGTTCAGGCGGGCAGTCGAGGTATTTCAGCAGTATCTGCAGGACAACGAGAAAGCGCTGGATGCGGAAGAGCAACTGTTGAACTTTCTTGGATGGGATGAACCCAGGGAGGACGAGTTTGCGTTGGATGTGCGCATTGTCCTTGCCGCATCGGACTTCTCCGAGGAACTCACCACGTCAGTGATGTGGCTCAACGAACGCAAGCTCGACATCAGATGCGTACGTCTCATACCCCACAGATTTGAAGATAAGATATTGATCAACGTACAGAAGATTATTCCTTTGCCGGAGTCTGAAAGTTACCAGATCAAGATCCGCCAACAGTCGGAAGAGCGCAGGGAAGCCAGGAAATCCACCATGGATCATACTCGTTACCTGTTCAACGGTCGGGTATTCAACAAGCGCAGGCTTGTGCTTGCGGTCATCCAGCAGTGGGTTTCCGACAGCGAACCCCGGTCCTTCGAAGCACTGCTGGAAGCGTTTCCACAGGACACCAGAAGCGGTGGTATCTTTGTGCCCGTTTCGCAGGCAAGGGCGATATACGAGCGCCACGGGATTGCGCGTCACTTCCTTGACGATAACGAGACCCTCAAGTTTCCCGACTCGTCGGAATACGCCATTTCGAACCAATGGGGCAAAGGCAACATCGACAAGTTTCTCGCCTGTGCAAAACAACTGGGTATGGAAATCGAAGAAACCGATTGAGCCCTCGCTCCTGGGACTTTCTCTTGTCCGATGATGACACCATATCAGGCAGGCAGTCTCTGGTTATCGGAAACACCGTATCCGGGTATCGCACAGACCATCTATGTTGCGACCTCGGGTTCCCGGTATTTCTTGACTTCAGGCCATCATGGGTCACTGGGTAGGAAGCCGCCTGTGGTCTTCGCCAGGGTGGTAGCCGGACAGGCTTGATTTCTCGCACCAAACATGGCTCGGGTGGCACGGTCAATCAGAGCACACGGTCTGGTATTTTATGAGATATTTTCTCTCCAAGTTGATATTTTAGCCAATAATCGCTATATTCCCGGCATGGAAAAGACGATATTTCACGGCATAGCGAGGGTTGCTTAGATGCTTATTCATTTCTCGGTGGAAAACTGGATGTCTTTCCGTGAGCGTGTTGCTTTTTCCATGATCGCCAGTCGCGAGCGTCAGCACGGCGGGCGCGTACCCAGGATTGGAAAATATCAGACCAGGGTGCTTCCGGTTACGGCCATCTATGGTGGCAATGCGTCCGGTAAAACCAATTTTTTCAAGGCACTCGGTTTTGCCAGGAGACTGGTCGTCAGGGGAACCCGACCCGACAGTCTAATCCCGATTGAGCCCTTTCGTTTGGACCCCCGGAAGGAGGATCAACCATCATGTTTTGCCTTTGAACTCCTCGTCGAGGAAACCATCTATGCATACAGCTTCGCGGTTACCAGAAGCGCCGTTCTTGAAGAAAAACTCGTTCGCGTAACGAGCACCAGCGAGAAAATGCTATATGACCGCCGTGGTGACAGTGCCGATTTCGCCGAGTCTCTGAAAAAAGATCAGTTTATCCAGTTTGCCTTCCAGGGTACCCGGGACAACCAATTGTTCTTGACCAACTCCGTGTCTCAGAAGGTGGACGCATTCAAGCCGGTTTACAATTGGTTCAAGGACACCCTGGAGTTGGTCGCGCCCGATACCAGGTTTGAGCCGTTCGAACAATTTTTGGATGAAAGGCATCCGCTCTTTGAGACGATGAACGCGATGCTGCCGCAACTGGATACCGGCATAGCCCACCTGGGCGGTGAGGATATCCCTTTCGAGAAGGCGGGGTTTCCCGAGTCTCTGAAAACGGAACTCCAGGAAGAGCTCAAGGAAGGAGCGGCTGTTCGGCTGATGGCTGAGCCAACCAATGAGCGCTTCATGGTTACCAGGAGGGATGGCGAGCTGATTGCCAAAAAACTGGTCACCCACCATACAAAGTCGGATGGAACAGAAGCCAAGTTCGAGATGAGACAGGAATCGGGTGGAACACAACGTCTCATCGATTTGCTGCCCGCGTTTCTGGAAATCTCGGCCGTTGATTCAAAGAGGGTATACGTCATCGACGAGATTGACCGCAGTCTGCATACCCTCCTTACAAGACGGTTGCTTGAATGGTACCTGACCAATTGCTCTGCTGAAAGTCGTGCACAATTGCTGTTGACCACCCATGATGTGCTTTTAATGGACCAGCAGTTACTTCGCCGTGACGAAATGTGGGTTGCTGAAAGAGACTCCTCGGAGGTGTCCAGTCTGTTTTCTTTCAGCGAGTACAGAGACGTTCGTTATGACAAGGACATTCGCAAGAGCTATCTGCAAGGCCGCCTGGGCGGAGTGCCCCGTATCCTGATGGAAGGCACTCTGATAAATCCTGGTCCGGAACGCTCAGCAAAACAGGGAGAAACTGATGCAGAAAAGAAAAAAATTTGAGCGTCCGCAGGGTGAGCAGCGTTACCGAAAACTGTTTATTATTGCGGCTGAAGGCACAAAAACCGAACCACAGTATTTCGCCTTGTTCAAGGATCGGCGAGTTATCCGGTTACATTGTCTTGGAGGTAGCGGTAGTTCACCCTCTGGGATACTAAAAAGGATGGAATATTACCTCAAGAAGGATATGCTGCAGGAGTCGGATGAAGCCTGGCTGGTGGTGGACAAAAACCACTGGACCGAGGAACAGCTTGGGCAACTCCATGAATGGTCACAAAAGAAAGATAACTACGGTTTTGCATTGAGCAATCCAAAATTCGAATACTGGCTGTTACTTCACTTCGAAGATGGAGACGGTATTGCCAGTTCTCGCGAATGCACCGTTCGTCTGAAGCGCTGTTTCCCTTCCTATGATAGAAAGGGTATCGATATAAGAAAAATAACCAATGAAATGATTGATGATGCCGTCCGCAGAGCCAAGGTACGGGATAATCCTCCCTGCGACGACTGGCCACGCGACATTTGGGGTACAACAGTCTACAGGTTGGTTGAGAATATTCGTAAAGTGAAAGACATCCAGTGAGCTTGTGGGCCAGAAGAAAGCCGCCTGCGGCGTTCGCCAGGGAGGTGCCGGACAAGTTCAATTTCTCGCGTCAAACGTGGCTGCTCAGGTGGTACGGTCAACCCGAGGATTATCCATGCCGGTCTATTCGAAGAAAAGTACAGACGGCAAACTCCATGTGATGCCGAACCCCGCTGCCGGTCCCGCCAGGCCGCATCCGTTCAGGATGAAAATCGTCCACCAAATTTCAGCAGACTCGGCAAAATCTCGTCCCACACTGTCGGGTTCCAGTTTATCCCCCTCCTGTTTGCGCAGTCATCTTGCGCAATAACCTACTGAATAAATGCGGTTGGCGACGGGGTATTGCCTTATTGCCCCTGCCTCCAGGACGGATAAGCATGCAGTAGCCCAGAAAGGCGGAAAACACGGCAAAAGACAGGATAATCACAATGATGATATCCCTTGGCTCTCGCCCCATGACAGGCACCAAAAAATTCCATTTATGCAGGAAAGAGAATGAGTAGTTTTCATAGCGGTTACTGTTCACCAACCTGTCAACCAGCATGCCCGTTGCAGGATCGATAAACAGCTTGTCCCCTGGCTTCGTATCGTAATCAATACGCCAGACCGGTAAGCGCTTGTTACGAAAATCGTAATGCGGCCCAAAACGGGTGACCAGTACCGTATCGGTTATCCGACTTGCGTCAAACCCGAATTGCCTGCCTGCTTGATGGATAGCCATGTCACGATCGGTGACGGATACTTCTTCGCCTGTCAGCGCGTTAAAATACAGTGCGGGTTTTTCAATCGGCACACCATCAAAACGCCTGGCACGTTCCACCTTTTGTCCGGGGCGACCTTCAGGGATGCTCAGACGATAGAGCAAGTTGCCTTCCGGCCCTTCGACAACGCTTATCGCGTTCAGTTTGACATTTTGATACTGCTCCAGCCACGCTGTATTTTCACTAAAACGATCCGCGCTGAGGTCAATGGCTTTGCCCAGGCGCAGGCCACGGTGATTATCGGCATAGGCATGATGCAGCAGGTGATAGATGCCACTGGTGGAAAACATCAACAAAGGCAGGCAGACACCGTAGGCGATGAGGCGGTGTAGTTTGCGCCTGCGCTGCATTTTGCGGTTTTTCATCAGAAACACCATCGCTGTACCCGTCACAGCCAGCGCAAAAAGGGATAGCAAAAGCAGCATCATCAGAAACACGCGCGCATGCTTCCAACCATCCAGCCAACTCCATGTATGCAGAGTGCGGAAAATGGATTGCACCGAGGTTTTATAATCATTGGTCAGATTGCCAAGCGCTCCCAGCTCTGTGTAGATAAAAGCTGTGCGATTATCTTCCGTGTCGAATGTGATGCGATAAACCGGAAG
Source organism: Gammaproteobacteria bacterium (assembly GCA_965115915.1). GTDB lineage: Bacteria > Pseudomonadota > Gammaproteobacteria > Eutrophobiales > Eutrophobiaceae. The sequence continues at coordinate 279,894 of OZ220483.1, forward strand.
TAAACGATTCACCCATGGATAGGCGGAATCAAATTCTGTTTGGAAGGTCACATTCTGCATGTCGGCTTCGTGCAAACCCGTATAATAGCGTGCAAGCCAGATCGCATGCTGCGCGTCGTGATCGAATAGCTCCTCCCCGGATGAAAGATCAAAATAGCGTCTCGGGGCGTCATCTTTTTCTGTCACTTGAAGCACGGCACTTTTTTCTGACGGGATCACCTTTAGCATGATGGCTTTTACGATCCCGTGATTTGCCAGAATCACCGGAATGGCGGCGGCGTACTCTGCTTTCATCACACCTTGCGGTGGGAAGAACGAGGCGGCTTTCGGCCCTGTCCATGTCATCAGTGGGTGTGTCAATCCGGAAATGGCAAAAACGAGCAGGGCCAGACCTCCGCTCCAGCCAAGCCATTTATGCCATTTGATACTGTTTTTCAGCGCAAGTGTGTGCAAAGGTTTTGCCATAACAGCCGCCTGACATTAAAATCTGACTCTGATGCCGAGGTAGAAGGTACGTGGCAAACCGGGGCGATATTGGATATCGGGCTCACCGACCTGATTGCTGGTATAGGCCGAGTAAAGCGTATCTGTCATATTCAGTACGCGACCGTGAAGTTCCACCGTGTCACTCAGATCATAATGGGCGCGCAGGTTAAACAGGTTATGCCCGCCGTATTTTCGGGTGTTGGTTTCATCCGTGTAGTAATCTCCCACATGCTCCCATTCCATTTCAAACTGCGTATTCGGAATGTTGGGAGGACGATATTGCACGGCTAGAGTACCCAGTGTTTCAGGCGCCTTGCCAACAGCATTCCCGGCATAGTTGATTTGTGTAGCAGGGAAGCCAAACACCGCTGTGTAATCGTTGTATTCCTGACTGGTAAAGCTCCATGCCGTTGTGAAGCCCCATGCCGCTGTAATATTTCCGTTCAGTCCAAGTTCGATGCCCTGATGCTCGGTTTCACCGGCATTCGTCACTTTTCGATCACCGGACACGTTGTCGATATAGGTGACGATATCGTCTTTTACAATCATGCGATAAACAGCGGCATCATAGTTCAACCAGCCGAACCACCGACCACGTGCGCCGATTTCAAAGCTATCGGTTTGCACCGGGTCGAGTTCGGCGGTATTCGTCGTTGAGCCCGAGCGGAAGAGTTGGCCTATGGATGGAACACGGAAGGAATGACGGTAATTCGCATAAAGGTCATGTGCCGGTGTAATCTGATAAATCAATCCCAGTTTTGGACTGAGGTGGTGATAGGATAGAGCTTGTGAGTCCGGACGCAGATGCCTGAACCCGCCAAACCCTGCCTGCGTTTCAACAACAGATGATGGCAGGTTATCCTGATAATCAACACGGAAGTAGTCATAGCGCAGGCCGCCTGTCAAACGCAGTTTTCCTGATGCCTGCCATTCACCATGCACATAAGGTGAAATGGAGAGTTGGTCAGCATCGAAATCATGGTTGGTACGGCCTGTCGGGGTGGTGTCTGTGAAAATATCGCCAACTTGCGTTGTGCTTAAACGAATTTCCCTGTAGGTGGATGGCGTGTAGTCTGCGTCTACACCAGTAATCAATTCCGTTTTGATTGCCGGCATTTTATGTCGGTACTTTGCCAGCATTCCGTATGATTGAAATTGATAATTACGATCATTGGGGTCATAAGTTAACATCCAGCCTGGCATCAGCTGCATCTGATTATCGCGAAAGAATGGCGTAATCGTATAGAGATTACGGTCATCCGGTTCATAAGCAAACTCGGTTGAAAAACGCAGCGCATCCACCTCACGGCGACCAACATCATTGTGGTAGAGGTTTTTCTTCGTGCGCTGACGATAGTCGTCTGTCTCCAAACCGGACACACCACTTTGATCAACATGTGTGTAGGAAAGGATGGTCTTGAACGCTGTGTTATTACCGACATACCCGTCAAATCTTGCGGTGGTTGAGTAGCGGCTATATTCGGATGCATCACGATAACCATCATTGTCCGTCAAATTCAGATCAATTCTAAAACCGGTATTTGCGCTGACAGGCGCGCCACCTGAAGCCAGCAAACGCTTCCAGCCATAAGTGCCATATTCGGGGTTGACTTCAAACTCCGGGTTTTCGGGACTCGGTTTCGTGATGGAGTTGATGACACCGCCGATGGAATCACTGCCATAAAGCGCTGATCCCGGACCTTTGATGACTTCGATACGATCTGCTTGCGGCATGTTGATTTCATACAACGCATTGTGGTTGAACAGTCCGGTGGGGCGGGTAGGTACACCGTCCTCCAAAAACAGATAGACCCCTCCGGTCGTGATCGGCTGGCGAATGGCGGTCATATGCCCTTCACCGCCAAGATTATTGATGTGTACTCCCGCAGTACGGTTCAATACTTCCGCCGGGTGAGCCGGGGATACGAATTCAATCTGTTCAGATTCGGTAACGCTTACCGACTCAGCCACTTCACGTTGTGGTTTTGCCTCACGTGTCGCGGTGACTACGACGGTGTCCAATCGCTTCTTTTCCTCGGCACTTACAGCACCGCCGAGGATGGTAATGGCGCACAGCACGCCCAATAGTAGCCTGGAGCTTTGCATAATGGCCTCACTTCATTACTCGTGATGTCAAGGCAGGCATACCCATGCTGTGGGCAGGCCCGACAAACAGGAAATAATATGGGAGTCAGGCTATATCGGGAGGAGCGCGTGGCTGCGATCCACAAGAGGAATGTTTTCGGAAAATTACGTCATGCGGAGTGTCATAAGAAATATATCGGGTGATGTCACCATAGGTGATCGCAGCGTTTGTAGCGGGAATAAAATCCTTCAAGCCACTGGCTGTAACATAACACAGTGCGCATTCATATTTTGGATGTGGTTCTGGCTGCTCTTCTCCATTCTGCAGGTCTTCCCAACTCACCCATTTGAATCCACCCGAGGTGCAGATGAGTATTTTCTCACCAAAGAATGAGGCCATTCGCTCTGAATATGGCTGCCCCGATTGAGCAGCCATGATGGCTTGCGGCACATTATAAACGGCAAAGAAAGGCAGCATCACGTTCATCAGGAACGCAACCACGGTCAACAGGGAAACCCAGCGGTTGTTTGCCAAGCTCTTCATACCGGGTGTTATATCCTTATTAGCGTGCATGAGTCAATTGTGTTTGCGGGTTCGCCGAGGGGTGTCGGCAAGCCAGCGACGTCAGCCCGCTGGCGAGGTCCAGCTTTTTGGATGAACTCACTTTTGCACTTGATTTGCAGCATCAGCACCAGCTTCCGAGTCTGGTATCAGGCCTGGCGATAGAAAAGCGTTTCGCTGTTTGTATCATCATGCACGACATTGGTTTGGCAATACAGTGTGTCGAGCGGGTGATTTTGTTAAAGGCAGTAAAGATGTTCGTGAAAGGGAATGTGTTAACAACCTTGAATGTGGACCATGTCGCAGAGGTGTTTGAAGTGCCGCAGGAAGTTCTCGCGTTGTCGGGTCGGTTGGCGGCGTCCTGAAAGTGGAAACACGATTTATTATTTATTATTGCTCAATCTCCATCATTACCTCATTGCGACGCATCACAGGCAATGTCCATGGTGGATTGTAGAATGCGTATTTGGGTGAGCCGATAACCTCAATATCATTCGCCTGAACATATTCCATCAGTTTGCGTTCGTTTTCCTTGATATTCGTATCAGAGTTTGTCCCGGAAAAACGAATAACGGCAAATTGCTTCGCTGGAATTGCTCTCAGTGTAACCTGGTCATTATTCGGCTTGGGCAGGTTCCCGATGGTGTATTCAGACGGCATCACAAAGCTGATTTTCCATGATGCACCACTGGATTGCTGTTGAACGGGAGCGGTCATCGCAATCTTCTGATTCATTTGTTGCGGCACGGGTGTGGTCTTGGAGCTATCTTGTTGCATGGTGTTGTTGCCAAAAATGTAATCAGCCAGCAGACGAAAACCATCGCCAATAGCGCCTTCACGCTCACCGTTCATCTCTACCTCAGCGATAATCATCGGCTCATAACGCCTGATTTCCATATTGTCTTCGGCGTGTATGATTTGATAATTCGGTATTTCGACATCACTCATGATGGGTCCCGACAGGATGCCACCGACGAGAATGATTGCAATAATCGCTAAAATCATGATCCATTTTTTCTTCATGCCATCCTTATCATTCGGCAATGTAAGCATCGCAACACTATTGCCATCCGCATCTTTGTTTTTGTTTGCTGTGTTTCATTGAATATAGTGCTTTTCCAATAACGCTTTGTCTATAAACTCGAGCGCCTTTTCATGCGTTGCTTCCGGCTTGAGCGGTGGTGCGACACCTGCATCATGGGCCTCTTTCCAGCGCAATGCACACAGACACCAGCCATCACCCGCCTTTAAGCCGGGAAATTGATATTCAGGACGTGGCGTGCTGAGATCATTGCCCCTCGATTTGGTGAATGCCAGAAACTCATCTGTGACAATCGCACATACGACATGAGTGCCTTGATCCATCGGATCGGTTTTACAATATCCGTCTCTGAAGAAACCCGTTATTGGATCAGTGCAGCAGGGTTGAAGGTCTGTGCCTAATATGTTTTTTGCTTTTTCTTCTGCCATTGCGAAAACTCCAAAAGTGAATACAACTCGATGATGACCAATGCGCTCACAATTTTTCCCTTGCTGACAATGCCGATGCCAGCAGCATCAGCCATGCAACCATAATCGTCATTCCACCGATTGGGGTGACATTTACCAGGCTCGGAAGAGCAAAAGACACGGAGATATAAATGCTGAAGCTGAACAACACCGTACCTGCAATGAACAACAGGCCGCTCCAGCGTAAAACCCGAATCCTGCCAAGTTTTCCACCATTCAAAAGAACCAACCCGATGGTCGAGATAATAACAGCGTGCACTTGATTGTAGTGTATGGCTGTCATCAGAAAGCGAAAATGTTCTTCACTCACCGTTTCGCGCAGACCATGTTCCGCATAGGCTCCAAAAGCCACAGAAACAAATCCAAGCAATGCACCGAACACAAGTATTAGCATGAGCCCTCCCGCCTTGCAGCCAACTGACAGTGTTTCAAACGCTTGAAACGCCAGCTTGCAAAGCTTCCGTACGCAAGGTCCGCGAGTTGGCGTATGATTGGTAGCGATACAAAAATGGCTAACAATCGCCATCGTTTTAACTGCCTCCAGATAAGGATGAACGCATCTACACCAACATGTAATGCCCCATCAGTATCTTTGGCATGAAGCAGCTTTAATCCCTGCGCGAGGCTAATGCCTTCAGCCTCAAGTTCAGCGGATGACCTGGTAATATCCTGCCAATTGAATATTCCATCGGGGGCAATTTTGCGGTAGTGATTAATCTCTTTCGAGCACAAGCCACATTTCCCATCGTAGAACACGGTTATCATATTATTTTGTTATTGTTACCGCGTTTCTTTGAACAATGGCGTATTTCATTGCCATGTTTTCCCCGTTTCTTTCGCCATGATGCCCATGCAGCCGCAGATTTTCACCAGAAATGACCCGACAATCATCCGTGCTCTGTCATGCATGTAGCCCGTCTGCCACAGCTCACGCATACCGGCATCGACCATTGGTATCCCCGGTTGGTTTTTTGCCATGCCTGCAGGCGTTTCCCGATGGCTCCCGTTGGAAATGGAGATTCCCCGGAAAATCGTCAAGGGCATGAGGGCACACAACGGTACCGAACCCGACCTGATTGAACAGCATAAGCGTTTTGTTGTCCGGTTGTTCGCACGGGCACCGGGAAACCAGTCTCTCCGTTCCGGGCTTGAACGCAGCGTTTTCGTACGAAAGCCGCACCAAGGTCGACCTGCTCGGAGTAAAGCGTAGTCATTCCGTTCTGCGTTGTCTTCACCGGCGTCTGCTGACGACCCGATCGGGCTCTATTCTCCGGTGGCGTCATCGACTTCAGCTTCTGGAGCCTGTAATGCCCTGGGGATGATCAGCTTGTTGGTCTTTCTGCCAGTCCGATTTCGACCGGACCAGTGCTTTCTTTCATGGCGGAGAGAGAGGGATTCGAACCCTCGATACGGGACAAACCGTATACTCCCTTAGCAGGGGAGCGCCTTCAGCCACTCGGCCATCTCTCCGTCTCGTGGGTTCGCCGAATCAAATTATGCCATGCCCGCGATGGCCCGGCAAGCCGCGCACCACGGTGCGCGGGGCCTGGCCCGGGCGTGCGGCTGTCAGGATTCCGAGCGGTGCGGACGGGCCAGATAGTCATGCGACACCATCTCCTGCAGACGGCTGTGGGTGCGCAGGAACTCCTGCGCCAGGCGTTTCCCGGTATAGAGCATCTCCGGCGGGACGGTGGCAGTGATTATCAGTTTGACGTTGCGGTCGTAGAACTCGTCAACGAGTTGGATAAAGCGTCGGGCCGGGTCGTTTTCCGTATCGCCCAGTGTGGGCACGTCGGCCAGCAACACGGTGTGAAAGCATTGTGCCAGCTCGATAAAATCCGCGGCACTGCGCGGCTCCATGCACAGGGCGGGAAACACAAACCAGATCACGCCCTCGGCGCAGCGCACAAAGGGGATGTCGCGCTCGTTGATGCAGATGTATCCGTCTCTTTCCGCCTCGGCGTTTGGTGTGAGATGACTGAAGTTGTCTTCCAGCATCAACCGGGCCTGGGCATTCAGCGGGTGATGATAGATCTCGGCGCTATCCAGATAGCGCAGTCGGTAGTCGGTATCCGCATCCATATGCACTACCTGGGTGTGGCGTTTCAGTAGCGTGATGGCGGGCAGGAAACGCTCCCGTTGCAATCCGTTTCGATACAACTCGTCCGGCGCCTCGTTGGAACTGGTGACCAACACTCCCCCCTGTTCGAAAAAGGCCTGCAGCAGGCCGGACAGCAGCATCGCATCGGTGATATCGCTGACATGAAACTCGTCCAGGCACAGCACCTGGGCCTGCTCGCACAGGCGCCGTGCCACGACCTGCAGCGGGTCGCGGGTGTCTGGCAGCGCCTTCAGTTCCCGGTGTACCCGCTGCATGAAACGGTGAAAATGCATGCGCTGCCGATACCCTTCCGGCAGGCATTCGTACAGACGGTCCAACAGCCAGGTCTTGCCCCGACCGACCCCGCCCCAGACATACAGTCCGCGTACTGGTCTGAACGGTCGACCGGACAGGCGACACTGGAGTCGGCTCAGCCAGGATTCGGGCTGCAGCAGGCGGTGATAGAGTGCGTCGGTATGCCGCGCCAACTGGGCCTGGGCCGGGTCTGGTTGGAATCCGCGATGACTCAGATCCCGTTGGTAGCGTTGCCAGGGTGTCAGCCCGGGGGTGGTGGCATCCATGGGTGCGCGGTTTGCGGGTACCGTGTCTCAGAATAGCGGACGCTGTCCGCCTTTGACCGGAGGCACACGAAATTGCGTGCGATCCAACGCTTCACGCTGCCGGTTCAGCCCTAGCCGACGCTGAAGCCGGTGAAAACGCTGGCGGATGATTTCGGCATAGGGTCCGCTACCGCGCATGCGCTGATGGAACCGGGCGCTATACAGCTCGCCTTCATGGCACTGTCTGAGCAGGCTGAGCACATGTGCCTTGCGTTCCGGCATATGCGTTTCCAGCCAATCGATGAACAGGGGTTCAACTTCAAGCGGCAGGCGCAGCAGCACATAGCCGGCCTGTGCAATGCCGGCCTGGTGGCACCGGCTGAGTACTGCTTCCATCTCGTGTTCATTGATGGCCGGGATCACCGGGGCAAACATTGCCCCGGTCTTTATCCCGGCCTGCCGCAGCCGTTCCAGTGTCTCCACGCGGCGTAGCGGGGCAGTGGCCCGTGGCTCCAGGATACGCGCCAGGCCGTGGTCCAGTGTGGTGACTGACAGAAACACCTGTACCAGTCGCCGCCGGGCCAGTTCCTGCAGCAGGTCGATGTCGCGTTCGACCAGCCAGGATTTGGTGACTATCGTGCAGGGGTGGCGAAACTCCAGCAGCACCTCCAGTATGCTGCGGGTTATCCGCCAACGACGTTCTATCGGTTGGTACGGGTCGGTATTTGAGCCAAGCGCAATGGGCGCACACCGGTAGCCGGGCCGTGACAGTTCCTGGCGCAGGCATTCCGCGGCGTTACTGCGGGCAAACAGCCGGCTTTCAAAATCAATGCCGGGAGAGAGATCGAGCCATGCGTGACTGGGCCGTGCATAGCAGTAGATGCAACCATGTTCGCAGCCGCGATAGGGATTGAGCGACTGTTCCAGCGGCACGTCCGGAGACTGTATGCGTGTGAGAATCTTCCGGCTGCGTTCTTCCTGTACCGTAGTGCGGAAGTTTTCCGACTCGAACCGTTCTCTTGCCTCGGCGTGATAGCGCGGTTTGGGTTGTTGCGCTGTGCCTCGCCCCCTGAGCGCCTTAGCTCGCATGGTCCTGTGTACCAGCCGTGGCGGCTTGCGCCGGGCATTCCTCCGTTGCATCCACCGGGCTGGCTGCCAACCGAAGTCTGGTCTCGGTGTCCTCCTCCGCCTCGGTCAACGCTGGCAGCGATTTCTTTGTGTCCAGGTCGCCGAGCTTGCGCAGTGCCTCGATTTGCCCTAGCAGATTGCCTCGACCGGTAGACAGGCGCTCAAAGGCGGTACGCCAGGAGGTGACGGACTTGTCCAGCTTGTCGCCGATATCTTCCAGTGCCTCTACAAAGAGCACGAATTTGTCATACAGGTGGCCTGCCCGTGCGGCGATCCGGTTCGCATTCCGATTCTGATGTTCATGGCGCCACAGATTGTGTATCAGGCGCAGGTTCATGATCAGGGAGGAGGGGCTGACGACAAAGATGCCGTTGTTGAAAGCGTCCTGGAACAGTTCCCAGTCTTGTTCAAACGCGCACTGCAGGGCCGGCTCGACCGGGACGAACATCAGTATCATATCGGGTGTCTTCAGTCCTTCCAGCGCACTGTAGTCTTTCTGTTGCAGATCGCGCACGTGCCGCCGCAGCGAATCGGCGTGCTGTTGCAGACAGCGCCTGCGTTCATCCGCATCTTCGGCCGCGTGGTAGCGCTCGAAGGCGTTCAGTGAAACCTTTGCGTCGATCACCACATGTCGGTCACCGGGCAGATGCACGATCACGTCCGGACGCCGTAGCCTGCCATGTTCATCGCGCAGTGTTTGCTGGACATGATACTCGTGCCCGGCGCGCAGGCCGGAGGATTCCAATACCCGCTCAAGGACGATCTCGCCCCAGTCCCCGCGTCTCTTGCTGTCCCCCTTCAGTGCCTGCGCCAGGTCGTGCGCCTCCTGGCCAAGGCGCTCATTCAGGGATTTGAGGTTGACCACTTCGTCATACAGCGTGCGTCGGTCCTTGGCCTCTTTTTCATAGACATCATCTATGCGGTTGCGAAAGTTTCCAAGTTGCTCGCGCAGTGGTGACAGGATGCTGCTGATGCTGGCGTGGTTCTGTTCAGTGAACTGTTTGCCCTTTTCCTCCAGGATCCGATTGGCCAGCAACTCGAAATTCTTGCTCAGTCGCTGCTCGGCCTGTTCCAGCAGGCCGAGTTTTTCCTGGCTTGCCTGTTGTTCATGCCGGATCTGCGTCTCCAGGCTGGCTATTTTTGCGTCCCGCTGTGCCAGTTCCCGGGTCAGCTCGGTGGTTTTTTCCTCCGCCGCCTGCCGCTGTTGCTGAAGCAGAGATGCCTGTTGCCGGACTTCGGTCTGTAGTTCCTGGCAACGGGAATCCGCATACTGCTGCGCCTGCTGGCTCAGGGCCAGTGCGGATTCCTGACTGGCGGATTTGTGCGCAGACTCATCCAGTCGGGTCCGTGTTATCTTGCCACACCAGAAAAATCCGGCTATGGCGCCGCACAGCAGGCCGACAACGATCCCTGACAGAAGGTATTCCATGTGTGAATTCTACCAGAACCGTGTCCTGGTCGGATGACGGCGTAGCCCGACCAGAGGAGAGGGTGTCTGGCAGCGGCCGCTAGCCGGCCAGACAGACGTCTATATTTTGCGACGGTGGTGTTTGGGTAGTTTCTGTCCCGGCGGACATGCACACCAGATGGTTCAGCAACGCCAGGTCGACATGGTCCCAGCCATGGTTGTTACCAGCCAGCACGCGAAAGGGGGTGTGCGGTTCCCCCAGCATGTCGGTTACCAACACCGCCCCATCATAGTGTGCGTCGCGGCTCATCGCATGGGTGGTAACCACGGTCTTCAGTCCGGCGGACCGTGCCGCATGGTGACCATTTGCGGAATCCTCGATGGCGATGGTCTGTGCCGCCGTCGCGTTCATCGCAGAGAGCGCGTGCTGGTACGGCGTGGGCGAAGGCTTTTTTTCCAGACCCAGGTCACAGGTGATGATCGTGTTGAAGTGTGCAAGTACCGAGCGCCCCAGCGTCAGATCAAACAATGTCTCCAGGTTGCTCAGGCAGGAATTGGTGACGATGCCCAAACGGATGCCGTTGTCCAGCGCCTCATCGATCAGGCGTTCGATCCCGGGCCGCAAGCGGATCCGGTTGTGGGCCAGCAGTTCCCGGTAGCGTTCCGATTTCAGGCTATGCAGGGAGCGGATGAAGTTGTCCCGATCCAGGGGCTTTGGCGCGTTTGGCACGGGGTTGCTGTCCAGCCAGTGATGGATGCGTTCCAGTCCGCCGGATATGGAGAGCAGGCGGATATAGGTGGATTTGTTCCAGTGCCAGTCGAGACCGGTCTCGGCAAATGCCTGATTGAAGGCACGGCGATGCAGTTCTTCGGTATCGGCCAGGGTGCCATCCACATCGAAGATCAGTCCTTGCAGGCGGGTTTTATTTGATGTTTGCATGATGCAAAGCATATTTAATCAGAAATATAAGAAAAGTCCAATAAAAACATGAAAAATTTTATATTTCATACGTCAGAGCCAGATTATGTCGACAAGGCGACTGTGTTGCGCCGCAGCATATCCGATTGCAGACGAAGATGCAATGCGCAATCGTTTCATGCTTGCGCCAATCGATGCACATCGTGTTTCGAGGTGGCTGGGAAAGCCATGTCCGGGTTTTGCGGTGAGCCAGATGTAAACCGCTGTATCCGGCAGACCACACCGGGCCAGGACATGGCTCCTATGTCCGTCGCTGCGGATTTTCCACGAAACTTACCACCCCACCACTGCGTGGCGGTTCCCTGCTATGGGTACTGCTGGCGCCGATCTCCGCCAGTGCGGCCAGAGAGCCGCCAAAGCGGTAGGTGCCAATATGGCTCAGCCGCATCCATGGGCACATCCAGATCCGGATCCCGGCCTTTCTCGCCCATTGGCAGAACATGTAATCCTCGGACAGATAGCGTTTGGTTTGCGGCTCGATAACACAGTCGAAGTAGGCCATGATCTGTTGACTGCCATCAAAATGTTTGGTGCGCGAATGATCCGGACGGTACAGGAACTGTGGATACGCCTGACGGTACTTGTCCAGTGCGGAACGCTGGATCATCATGAAGCCGGTGCCGCCTTCCAGTACTTCCACGGGTTTGTCCAGCGGGAAACCTTTGGCATCGAGTGTGTTGAGCACGTAGTCGCCAATGTAATTTTCCAGCGCGTTGGGGTCCGCATCGGCCTTGCCCTGTTCCACCGCCATCTTTATCTTTTCCCATGAGATGTTCTTTTTCGGATAAGGGCCGCAGATGACCTCCTTATCGCTGTCAGGTTCACAGAGCGCCAGCAGCATGATGACGTCGTTCGGATCAAATCCGATATCGGAATCTATGAACATCATATGTGTGCAGTCGGAACGTAGAAATTCATCCGCCAGATAGTTCCGTGCTCGCGTGACGAGCGATTCGTTATACAGGTAACTGAAATAGCACTCTATCCCGTAGCGGACGCAGAGGATGGCCAGCTTCAGACAGGAACTGGTGTATTCACCGGAGCACATGCCACCATACATCGGGGTCGCAATAAACAGCTTGCGTTGTCTGAGCACATCGGTGTCGATTGTCAGTTTCAAGATGCGGAGATTATTTGATGACAATGAATGCCGCGTTGTTGCCACGGACGATGCGAAACAGCAGATAGTCTTCCTTGCCACCCACCTCGCGCAGAAACTCCTTGAGGTTCCTGACCAGGGTGCCATTGACGGAGGTAACGATGTCTCCAGGCCGTAACTTGCCTTGCCAGGCGGGACCGTTCTTGGGCAGGGAGACGATGACTACCCCCTCGATCTTGCCATAAAGGGGATTGCCCTCGCCGATATCGCCGACCCGGACTCCATCCAGCAGACGGTTGACCAAGTTCGGTTTTTTCAGGTCTCCGCCGTGTTTCGCAGCGGTTTTTTCGCCGATGACCACAGTCAGTGTCCGCAGCACGCCGTTACGCAGGATACGGAAGCGTACTTTCTCCCCGACGGGTAGCAGACCGATGCGGTTTCTCAGAGCGAGCGAGTTCTTTATCGGTTTGCCTTCCACGGCCACGATGATATCGCCAGCGCGCAGGCCAGCGTTTGCCGCCGGCGAGTCTTCCAGCAGTCGCACGATGACCGCCCCTTGCTGTGCATCGACACCGAATGCCTTTGCCAGATCCGGATTCAGATCCTGGGTAAGGGCGCCGAGGAAGCCGCGTTCGACGCGCCCGGTTTTCTGCAATTGCTCGACAACGTACAAGGCCAGATTGATCGGGATGGCGAAGCCGATCCCGATATTCCCGCCAGTGCGGGAAAATATGGCTGTGTTGATGCCCATGAGTTCACCGCGCAGATTGACCAGGGCACCGCCGGAATTTCCCGGGTTGATGGCGGCGTCCGTCTGTATGAAATCTTCATACCCTTCTATGCCAAGGCCACTGCGTCCCAGTGCGCTGACGATGCCGGAGGTCACGGTATGTTCCAGGCTGAACGGGTTGCCGATGGCCACCACAAAGTCGCCCACGCGCAGCTTGTCCGAATCGGCGGGCCGGATCGCCGTCAGATTTTCCGCCGGAATACGAATGACCGCAATATCCGTTTCCGGGTCACTGCCGACCAGTTCCGCCTGAAACTGGCGACCGTCGAGCATGGACACGGTAATCTGTAGCGCGTTGGCGATGACGTGGCTGTTTGTCAGTACCAAGCCCTGTTGTGCATCCACGATAACGCCGGAGCCCAGGCTTTGCGTCCTGCGTTCAAGCTGTTGTTCCGGTATGTTGAAAAAGCGACGGAAGAACGGATCGGAAAACAACGGGTTCTGCTGTAGCTTGATACGTCCTTCGGTGGAGATGTTGACTACTGCGGGGGTTACCCGATTGAGCATCGGGGCCAGTGTCGGTGGCTCGCCCTTGCCATCGTCCAGCCAGGGTAGACGGGCGTCGACTCGATTGCCAGACAGCGCGATGATGGCCAGGAGCAGCAATATGCATGGCCCGTAGCCCAGGCTGCCGGAGGTACGTGGTGGCTGCGTCATTCAGTGGTGGATTCAGGGTATATGGGGACGTTGTCTTGCAACCGCGGCGCCGCGGAGTTTCAGTACCATAGTCGCATGTGTGATAAAAGCGGTATCCACGGCTTTTTGTGCAGCTCGGTGTGGCAGCAAGTTTATCAAATTCCCGTACCCGGACAAAGATGACGGTTCCGGCAACCCGTATCCGAGTTCAGACAGACGTGCAGCCTGGAAGTTGCCGAGGGCGGGAAAGCAAAGGCCGGCACCAGGTGGTGCCGGCCTGCATGGGTTTCCCTGGAGGTTCAGGACTGCACCTGGATGCGGCGTGGCTGTGCCTGTTCCTGCCGGGGGATATGCACCTCAAGTACGCCATTGTTGCAGCGGGCGTTGATACGGTCCGTTGCATAATCATCTGCCAGCGAGAAGCGGCGACAGAAGGTGCCGGAGACGCGCTCGGCATGTATCGTCTGAGTGGCTTCTTCCTGTACTGGATGGAGATGGCGTTCGCCCTTGATGGTAAGCACCCCCTTTTCCCGCATGATCTCTATGTTGTCCGGATCCACTCCGGGCAGATCCAACTGTATCACGCAGGCGTCCGCGGTCTCTTTGACATCTACCGCAGGATACCACTGGCTGTCGCTTTCACCGCCGCTGAAATCCCGGGCCAGGCTGGACCAGACCGCCGGGCCAGTGCCGTTGCGTAAGCGGCTGAGCAGATTCCAGGGCTGATATTCTACTAGCATGGTCATGGTTTTTCTCCTCGTTGTGTTCGATGTCAATCAGGAATGATTCCCGATGCCATTTCATTGCCTCTTAATATGGGGACTGTGAACCGACTATCAAGCGCGGACGCAGTCGTGCTGCGTGTCAACCGCTGTCGGCTAATGCAGTCCTTATGCCTCGGCCGTGTGTTTCATCGGCAGTGCGTCAGGCACGTCGCGTTTTGACGTCTGCCCGCAAAATTTCTATAATTCGGAAATCCAACGACTCGATGATTCCCGGTACACTGTGTGGTGCGGGTAGTGCGGATTCGAGGCAACTTTAGAAAACCGCCGGAGGGATAATGCAATGTGTACAATCGGTTACAACCTGCTGGCCAAGGTACTGCAGCGCCCGACAAACCCACCTCGGGCCTTCGCTCCGGGACTGACTGCCAGCCTGCTGCTGCTGCTGGCACTGAGCGCCGCGTTCGCCCCGCAGGTTGTGCTTGCACAACCTGACAAACCCACCGAATTGCGCATCGTGGCGGAGGAGAACTTGATCACACTGAACTGGGCCGCCGTCCCCGACACTTCCATCACGCGGTGGGAGTATCGGTTCAAGAACAAGGAACGAAGTGCTCGCGCCTGGCTCACCGTCAAGGTGAAGGGTAGCAAGGCGTCTACCCGGACCACTATCCTGGACAAGAGCACCACATCGCACGGGGGGTTGCACGGGGGTGTGGGTCAATATCAGGTGCGGGCAGTCAACGGCGACGGGGCTGGCCCCTGGTCGGATGTGGCGGAGGTGAGCATCATCAACACCGACAACCTGGCGGTGGTGTTCAGCGGCAGCGTCAGCTTGATGCGACGAGGCCTGGCCAGTCGCACTTACAACGCCAGCGTGGCGCGTAACGCCAGCGTTACCTACATGGTAGCGGTGAGTCAGGAGGCGCTCCCGTACGTAGTGAATCCGCTGGTAGTCACGTTGACGAGCAGCGATACGACCACGGCGCGGGTGAGCCCGTCCACGCTGACGTTTACCGCAGACAACGCCGAGACCCCGCAGGCGGTGACGGTAACCGGCGTTGCCGTCGGCAGTGTCACCATCAACCACGCCGCCCGCTTCCCGGGCCTCGCGCTGATTGATCCCGCGGGGACGGTTTCGGTGACGGTGACGGCAGCGGGGGCGACGGTCCCGGCCAAACCCACCGGCTTCGGCGCTACCGCTGGTCCCCGGCAAGTCACACTCGCCTGGACCGACCCCAGTGATGCCTCCATCACCGGCTGGCAGTACCGGAAGAGGGTTGCCCCTGGCAACTATGGCCTCTGGACCAACATCCCCGGTGCCACCGCCACTACCACCAGCCACACCGTCTCCGGGTTCGAGGCCAGTTCCGAATACACCTTCCAGTTGCGGGCGCTCAATGCTGGTGGCAGCGGTGCCGTCTCCGATGAGGCCACGGCTACACCCACTATACCCGACGCCGTGGGCAATGCCCCTGTCAAGCCCATCGAATTGCGCATTACGGCGGTGGAGAACGCGATCACACTGAACTGGGCCGCCGTCACCGACACCTCCATCACGCGGTGGGAGTATCGGTTCAAGAACAAGGAACGAAGCTGGCGCGGCACGTTCCCCATCAGGATTACAGGTAGCAATGCGTCCACCCGGGCTTATTCCTTGGACAAGAGCACCACATCGCACGGGGGGTTGCACGGGGGTGTGGGTCAATATCAGGTGCGGGCGGTCAACCCCGACGGGGCTGGCCCCTGGTCGGATGTGGCGGAGGTGAGCATCATCAACACCGACAACCTGGCGGTGGTGTTCGGCGGCGGCAGCGTCAGCCTGACCCAGGGTCTCATTGGTAGCACTAGCACCTACAACGCCGGCGTGGCGCGCAGCGCCAGTGCCACTTACACGGTAGCGCTGAGTGAGGCGGCGCTACCGTACATAGTGAATCCGGTGGAGGTCACGCTGACGAGCAGCGACACGGCCAAGGTGCGGGTGAGCCCGTCCACGCTGATGTTCACCGCAGACAACGCGCAGACCGCACAGACGGTGACGCTAACCGGCGTTGCCGCCGGCAGTGCCACCATCGGCCACGCTGCCCGCTTCCCGGGCCTCGCTCTGATTGATCCCGCGGGGACGATCGCGGTGACGGTGACGGAACCGGCGACGGTGACGGTGCCAGTCCCGGCCAAACCTGCCAACCTGCGCGCTACTTCCGGCGACTCGGGTATTACACTCGCCTGGAACGACCCCGACGACGCCACCATCACCGCATGGCAGTACCGATGGAAGACGGGTATTGCCGATTACGGCCCCTGGACCAATATCCCCGGCGCCACCGCCACTACCACCATGTACACCGTCACTGGGCTCACCGCCGGTACCACCCACACCTTCCAGGTGCGGGCCGTGAACACCGGTGGCAGTGGCCTTGCCTCCGATGAGGTGGTCATATTCCCGCCGGCCAGCCCTGTCGGAGTTGACATCACCGCCGGCGGCAGACAGGTCACACTAAGCTGGGACAGCGCCAATAACGCTTCCATCACCGCATGGCAGTACCAGCAGAAGGCTGGCGATGGCGACTACGGTGCCTGGACCAACATACCCGACGCCACCGCCGCTACCACCGAGTACACCATTACCGGACTCAGTTCCGGCACCGAATACACCTTCAAGTTGCGGGCAGTCAATCCCGCGGGAAACGGCCCCGAATCCCACGAGTTGAAAGCCACGCCGAACGACTGGATTGTCATCGCCGAGGTCGACGACGGCCCGCGGCTGCGTGACGACACTGCGGGCGAGACCGCTGTCACCGTCAGCCTCAGACTTGGCGTGGGCGCACCGGAAGACGGGTTTGCCATCACTGTCAGCCTGGTTCCCGGCAGCAGTGCCACCGCCGCCACTTCCTGTACCGACCCGAGCCCTGTCGATGCCGATATCTGCTACCCCGACGGTACCACCGTTACACTCGACGAGGACGAGACCACGGCAAGCTGGATCTTCCGCATCCGTGGTGACACCACACCGGAGGGAGAGGAATCGCTCAACCTGCGGTTCGCGGTCGCCGACCGTGATGACTGGGCCCCTGCTATCCTTGCCCTGACCCTTACTGACGTCGTCGCCCCGGACACCGACACCCCGGGCGCCGACACCGATGCTGGCGAGCGCCAGCGCCAGGTCGAGGAGCGGGTCCTGTCCCGGGTCGCCGATACCCTGCTGTCAGGCAGTGTCGCCATCCTCTCCAGCCGTATCGATGCGGCCACCGCCACCACACCTCCCGCTGCCACGGTGCGCCTCGGTGGACAGTCCGGTCTGCACGGGGCCCTGCAGGCCCTGCAGCCGGTCTTGCAGACCGGGACACTGCAACCGGCACAACTGCTCGGCCGCTCCGCCTTTGTGTTGCCACTGGCCGCCGTCGCCGGCAGCAGTGGCACACCACTGGACAGCCTGGCCCTGTGGGGTAGCGGCGACTACCGCCAGCTTTCCGGCAAGCTGCCAGACCCGGCCGACCCTGACGCCACACTGGATTGGGAGGGCAGTGTCACCAGTGGCTGGATCGGTGCCGACATGCGGTTGCACCGTCAGTGGCTCACCGGGTTGGCACTGTCCTGGTCTCAGGCGCCGTTCAGCACTGAACAGGGCACCTACGACCAGGACAGCCATCTGTTCGGGGTGCATCCTTACCTGAGTTGGTCCACCGCCAATGGCCGTGGCCAACTGTGGCTCAGTGCGGGCTACGGCTGGGGCAAATTGAGCGACGAAAAAGACACATCGGACAGCGAACGTGACAGTACCCTGGCGTCGGTCGCACTCGGGGGCAACCTCACGCTGCTCAGCAGCGACCGGCTGCTGCAGGGTGGCAGCAGCCAACTGCGTATCAAGACGCAGGGCGCACTGGCCGAGTTCGATATCGATGGCAACGCCACTACCCGCGCACTGAGCGTTATCGCACGCCAGTTGCGCTTCGCGCTGGAGGGACAGCATCAGCATGCCCTGTCCAGTGGGGCACTGTTCAGCCCGTCGGTGGAACTCGCGCTGCGCCATGACCACAGTGATGCTACCGAAGGCAACGGCCTGGAGGTTGGTGGTGCGCTGCGCTATAGCGACCCCGCACTCGGCCTGACCGTGGAAGGCCGTGGCTGGGTGCTCGCTACCCACCGCGAGGAAGATCGCAAGGAATGGGGTATCAGCGGCCTGCTGCGCATCGACCCGGGCACCGACCAGCGCGGGCTTGCGCTCAGCCTGGCCCCGCGTCATGGCCCGGCCCAGCGCACAGACCTGGACCGTCTGCTTGACCCGAGTGCCACACCGATGGCGACACCAGCATCGGGGCAACTGGGGCTGGAGGCCGAACTGGGCTACGGTTATGGGCTGGCCGAACGCCGCGGTGTGCTGGTGCCCTTTGTCGGCACCACGCTGGACCGGATAAGCCGTGCCTACCGCTTTGGTGGCCGGTTGCAACTGGGCCCCGGGCTGAGCCTGAACCTGGAAGGGCAGCGGGAGGAACAGGGGCAACAGCCCATACGCCACAACGTCCTGCTGCACGGCGCACTGCACTGGTAGTGTGAGGCACACAGGCCGCTGCGAACGTGGCCTGGGTGCAGTCCCTGCCACTCTCCCCCGGAGTCGCGCAAGCCGACCCCTGATGTCGCTGACTGACGCGGTGGGGAGAAGCCTTTCCGCCAGGGGCTGACGCCTTTCGCCCCTTCTCGGGGGGAGGGGCGATAACGTGCCGGTGCTCCAATGCCCCGACAGTGCTCACGGACGTTGTTGTTCCAGCAGCGCGGGGATTGGTGGCCCTTCGTGCGTAAACAGGCATCGCGCTTTGGTGGGTTGCGCGTATTGCTCTGTGTGCCGACCGCCGTCGGCTAATACAGCCTTTGGTCTGAGCCGTGTGTTTCATCAGGTACCGAGTCGGTATATCTCCTTGACAGAACGCCTTTGGGCGGGTAATTTTGATAAACCGACCATGAGACTGGATTGAAGCATCATTCTGCGATCTTGCTATGGCGTACTTGAAGAGAGGCGGGATGGAAACAAGACAGTCAGGGAATTTCGTTGTTTTCCTGCCATAGTGTCCTGCCCCGGGTTCGCTTTTTCAGGGATGGTGCCCTGAGGTATATGGAGACAGCCTGTGAGTAAAAAACGACCAGTGTTGCGCGGTGCCGAGATATTTGTGCGTGCGCTGAAAGACGAAGGTGTAAAGCATCTGTTTGGCTATCCTGGTGGTGCGGTTTTGCACATATATGATGCGCTGTACAAGCAGGATGCGGTGGAACATGTCCTGGTGCGTCATGAGCAGGGTGCTGTGCATGCTGCTGATGGCTATGCGCGCGCCACCGGCCAGCCCGGGGTGGTACTGGTTACCTCGGGACCTGGCGTGACCAACTGTGTCACCGGGATCGCTACCGCCTGGATGGACTCCATACCGCTGGTGGTGTTTACCGGTCAGGTGCATACATCGTTGATTGGCAATGATGCCTTTCAGGAGGTGGATGCTATTGGCATTACCCGGCCCTGTGTCAAACACAATTTTCTGGTAAAGCGGGTCGCGGACCTGGCAGACACCATGAAGAAGGCTTTTCACATTGCTACCACCGGGCGTCCGGGTCCGGTCGTGGTTGACATTCCCAAGGATGTTACCGCTGATTCCTGTCCGTACCATTATCCGAAACAGATCGAACTGCGTTCCTACCGGCCGGTCAGGCAGGGACACCCGCTGCAGATCAGAAACGCAGTGAAACTGCTTATCGGTGCGAAGAGGCTGATGATATACAGTGGGGGAGGGGTCGTCCTGGCGAATGCCAGCATGGAACTTACCCGGTTGGTACGTATGTTTCAGGCCCCGGTCACCAATACCCTGATGGGTCTGGGGGCCTATCCGGCCAGTGACCCATTGTTCGTCGGGATGCTTGGCATGCATGGCACGTATGAGGCCAACATGGCGATGCATGAATGCGATGTGCTATTGGCTATCGGAGCACGTTTTGATGATCGTGTGACGGGTGATCTTGAGAAGTTCTGTCCGTTGGCGAAAATCATCCATATCGATGTTGACCCATCTTCCATTGCCAAGAATGTCCCGGTCGATGTTCCGATCGTGGGGGATGTCAAGCAGGTTTTGCAGGATATGATCGCAGTCCTTGAGGGGGACTCAAGCCGTCCGGACCCGGCGATGTTGGAGGATTGGTGGAAACAAATTCACGAGTGGCAAAAGATGGATTGCCTGCGCTACGATCGGGAGAGTGCGCTGATCAAGCCGCAATATGTGATCGAACAACTCCATGCCGTGACCGGAGGCAAGGCCTATATTACCTCGGATGTTGGACAGCATCAGATGTGGGCGGCGCAGTATTATCCCTTTGATGAGCCAAGGCGTTGGATCAATTCAGGCGGGCTTGGAACCATGGGCTTCGGTTTGCCGGCGGCGATGGGTGTCAAGCTGGCTTTTCGTGATGAGACTGTGGTCTGCATTACTGGCGAGGCCAGTCTGGTTATGTGTATACAGGAGCTGTCTACCTGTCTGCAGTATGATCTGTCGTTGCTGATCGTGCTGTTGAATAATCGTTATATGGGAATGGTCAGGCAGTGGCAGGAATTCTTCTACGAAAGCCGCTATTCACATTCCTATATGGAGGCGTTGCCGGATTTTGTTCAACTGGCAAAGAGTTTTGGCCATATTGGTATGCGTGTTGCCGCGGCCAGCGAGGTCAGGGACACCCTGGAGCAGGCACTGACGATGAAGGATCGCTTGGTGCTGATAGATTTTGTTACCGATCAGACGGAGAATGTGTATCCAATGATCGCGGCGGGCAAGGGGCACCATGAGATGCATCTGCCATCCGATCCGACCCGGGAACTGGCGTGAGCGATCGTCACATCCTGTCGTTATTGATGGAGAATGAGGCGGGTGCTCTGTCGCGCGTCGCAGGGCTGTTTTCTGCGCGCAGCTTCAATATCGAATCATTGACAGTGGCTCCGACCGAGGATCCGACAGTGTCCCGGATGACAGTGGTGACTGTCGGTTCGGAGGAGATTATCGAGCAGATCACGAAACAGCTTAACAAACTGGTGGATGTTACCAAGGTGGTCGACCTCAACGATTTCCCACATATCGAGCGTGAACTGCTACTTATCCGGCTGCTTGCGCTGAAAGAGAATCGTGCTGAACTCAAGCACACGGTGGACATATTTCGTGGCCGTATCATTGATGTTACCGACCGGACGTACATTGTGGAGATGACTGGCGATGGGGATAAGATAGACGCATTCCTGGGGGCGGTGGGAGACGCCACGATCCTTGAGGTGGTGCGCTCCGGCGTTTCAGGAATTGCCCGTGGTGACAAGGGCATCTGAGCGGCTTTTACTTAACTGAACAGGGGCAACTGGATATGCAAATCTATTACGACAAAGACGCTGACTTGAGCCTGATCCAGCAACGGCAGGTTGCGATTATCGGCTACGGCTCACAGGGACATGCGCATGCCAACAACCTGAAGGATTCCGGTGTGAATGTCTGTGTTGGTCTGCGCGAGGGTTCGCCCTCCGCTGAAAAGGCCACGGCTGCTGGCTTGCAGGTGAGAGCCATCGAAGCCGCGGTTGGTGAAGCAGATCTGGTCATGTTGCTTGCGCCGGACGAGCATCAGGCGGTGCTGTATCGTGATCGGATCGCGCCCCACATCAAGCAGGGAGCGGCATTGGGTTTTGCGCATGGCTTCAACATCCATTTTCAGCAGATCGAGCCGCGTGCCGATCTGGATGTGATCATGGTGGCTCCTAAAGGGCCGGGGCATCTGGTGCGTTCCACCTACGTTGGGGGTGGGGGTGTTCCCACACTGATAGCTGTGCATCGTGACGGTAGTGGACAGGCGCAGGATATTGCCCTGGCTTACGCCTGTGCGAATGGAGGTGGACGGGCCGGGGTCATCCTTACGGATTTCCGCGAAGAGACAGAGACCGATCTGTTTGGTGAACAAAGCGTGCTTTGTGGTGGCATCACCGCGCTGATACAGGCCGGATTTGAGACCCTGGTGGAAGCTGGATATGCGCCGGAAATGGCGTACTTCGAGTGCCTGCATGAGACCAAGTTGATCGTTGATCTTATCTACGAGGGGGGGATCGCGAATATGCGCTACTCCATTTCCAATACCGCGGAATATGGTGATCTTACCCGCGGGCCCAGAGTCATTAATGCACAGTCCAGACAGGCCATGCGTGAGATCCTGAAGGAGATACAGGATGGTAGTTTTGCGCGTGAGTTCATCCTTGAAAACCAGAGTGGAAACGCTGTGATGAAATCCATGCGTCGTAGCAGCATGCGGCATCAGATAGAGCAGGTGGGCGGGAAACTGCGTTCTATGATGCCATGGATAAAACAGAATCGGCTTGTAGATCGGGAGACCAGTTAGCCTTGAACAGGTGGGAATAGTGCTGTGAAAGTCTGTCAGATGCCTGTTTGATTATAGTTGGTCTCTGATGTCTTCGTATCGTTACCCGTTTATTGCTCGCGAAGGCTGGTGGCTGCTGGCGATCCTGTTTGTCATCAATTTGCTGGTGCATTTTTTGTTGCCATGGTTGTTGCCATTGCCTGCCTTGCTGTTGTTGTTCGTTCTGTATCTGTATCGTGATCCGTACCGGGAGATTCCGTCTGATCCGCTTGGAATCGTTGCCCCGGTCTGTGGCATTATTACCGAGCTTGATGTGATAGACGATCCGCACCTGCAGTGCAGGATGCAACGTATACGCATCCATATGCGCATGTGGGACGTGTGGTCCTTGCGTTGCCCTACCGAGGGCAAGATCCGCCGCCAGTGGTTTGATCGTTCCGCGGTGGATAACACCAGTGTCGCCGTCACATGGGTGCAGACCGATGAGCAGGACGATGTGCTGATATCGGTGTTGCCCTACCAGTGGCCGCATCTTGCGCATCTGTATCTGTATAGTGGGGAACGCATCGGCCAGGGGCAGCGTTGTGGCTGGTTATGTCTGGCCTCCATCGTGGAACTGTTAATCCCCGAGACCAGTATTCTCTGTGTGCAGCCAGGGCAGCGGATGTGTTCCGGAGAGACCGTCCTTGCCCACTTTATTCACCAGCCGACCGAGGCGGCGTCCCCGAGTGGTGCCTACGTCGGGTTTCCACAGCAGCAGACCGTGAGCCAACGGCGCATGTAGTGCCGTTCATTACGCTGTCCCACACGACGACCTTCACCAATGCAACGGCGCGGGATTTATCTGTTACCGAACATGCTGACCACGGCGGCATTGTTCTTCGGTTTTTATGCGATGATTATGGCGATGAACGGACGCTTTTCCGCTGCCGCCTGCATGACATTCATTGCCATGCTACTGGATGGACTGGATGGCCGATTGGCACGGATGACCAATACGCAAAGCGATTTTGGCAGACAGTATGATTCGCTTTCCGATCTGATCTCCTTTGGCCTGGCACCAGCCATTATCATGTATCAGTGGATATTGCAGTACATGGGGAAACTCGGCTGGATCGTGGCTTTCGTTTATACCACGACCGTCGCTTTGCGGCTGGCGCGTTTCAACGTCCAGGCGGTCAGTCTGGACAAGGCGTTCTTTCAGGGTTTGCCAAGCCCGGCGGCGGCGGCGCTGATAAGCGGTTTCATCTGGCTGGGGCAGAGCCGTTCTGCCGGGTTCCCGTTCAATGGGCCTGTGGCTATATTGATTGCCCTTTCCAGCGCCTTGCTGATGGTCAGTAACATTCGTTATCACAGTTTCAAACAGTTTGATCTCAAGGGCCGGGTGCCGTTGTTGGGTATCGTCACTGTTACCTGCGTTATCTCCGTTATCGCATTCGACCCGCCGCTGGTGCTGTTTTGCATCGCGCTGTGTTACGCGGTCTCCGGGCCGTTGCTGACGCTGGCGATGATCCAGCGCCATCGGACCAAAAGAGCCTCCTGAATCCGGTCGGTGACTGCGGGGTCTGGCCGCAGATTACCGTTGCGTGAGTAGCTAAAAAATACGCGCCCCTGTTCCGCACTACCGGAGCCAGAGATTTTTTTATTTCATATCAGGGAAGTGCATGCGTCGATCACCAGGCGTAGAGAAAACCAACAAAATTTGTTCGCACGCTACGCGGCACTAGAATGTATGGCGATGCTGGGATACGGACCCTGCGTCCGAGCGGATAACAGACATTCTCAATCGACAAGT
Organism: Gammaproteobacteria bacterium; assembly: GCA_965115915.1. Classification (GTDB taxonomy): domain Bacteria; phylum Pseudomonadota; class Gammaproteobacteria; order Eutrophobiales; family Eutrophobiaceae. Next base: position 304,127 of record OZ220483.1, read on the forward strand.
CACAGGGATACGACATGAACTGTCAAAACTCGGCCTTAATCGCGCTGGCACTGATCCTTTCGGCCTGCATGAAGCAGAACCAGTCGGCTGTGGCCACGACAAAACGCCATCCGACCGAGATGGACACCAGCATGGTGCGCAAGGAGATCGCGGCCTCGGCGCGCAGCATTGAACGCATCTGGGCCAAACTCGGATGGCTGGAGCAGACCCGCACAGTGGGTGGCATGCAATCGGAGCCTGGTGCGGCGTTGTTGGCGCGGTCTGCTCCTGTCTTGCGTCAGACACTCAGCCTGGATTGGAGCGGTGAGTTGGTGGATCTGCTCAGGCATCTGGCCGGGCGGCTCGCTTATCGCCTTGAGGTACGTGGCCAACGGCCTGCGATGCCAATAATCATCAGCATTCATGTGCGAGGAGAACCCATTGCCACTGTGCTGCAGGAAGCCGGTTGGCAGGCCGGCGGTCGTGCCGGTGTGGTGGTGCACGGTGCCGACAGGCGCATTGAGTTGATCTATGCCGATGCAGGGCAGGGTGGGGATGAAGATGGGTGGTATTAGACGGCAGTCGGGTTGCATGTTGTTGCTGGTTTGGCTGTGTCCCGCACTGTCTGCCGTGATGGCTGCTCCTGGCGGTGGTCCAGCAACCTCGGAGGCGGTACCAGGCCTTTCCACATTGTACGCACTGGAGAACACGGATGCCGAGGCGACGGGTTTCTCCGGAGTGCGTCAGCGAGCGCAGCATACACAGGCACTGCGTCTGGGCGCACAGTCCGGGCTGGAGCTGCGTTCCCGTCAGATCCGTGAAGAACTGGAGTCGATGCGGAACCATCTGGACAGCATCTACAATTTTTCCCGGCTGTTGCTGGACGGCCGTGTATTACCTCCGGTAATCGTCGCCGGGAGGCGATTGTTCATCCAGTATGACGCACGCAGTGCGCGTGAGACCGGCAAGGTGTATCACATAGTGCGTCAAGCCCGCGTTGTCTCTACGCCACCGCTGTGGCGCGATTACCTGTTGCACGAGCTGCGGTCGGTGCCTGTCCCGGAGGGCCTGCTGCCTGCGGATGCGCGGGAAAAACGGCACTGGCGTGCGGCAGTTACGCAAGGATGGCAGGCCGGGGTGCGCCAGGCGGATATCAATTTCCAGCATCGGCTGGCCCGTCTCAATCGTGACTACAGCGGGATGTTGGAGTATCACCGACTGTACCGCCGTGGTCTGGTGGACCCGCCGGCACTGGATCGGACCGATCGTCGTCTTATCGTTGCCGATAGCAGCCTGCGTATGGATGATCGACTCATTCGTATCGTTCGCGATCCGGTTTTCAGTCGTCCGCGGAATCGGCGGCCGGTCAGCCGATAGGGATACGGATGCCCGTGTCAGGGAAGGCCGAAAGCGATTGGCAGAATGCCTCAGCGACCCTGGATCAGCGGGTTTTTCACACCCTGCTGAACTGGGCCGTCCGCAATCGGGCCAGCGACATACTGTTATGTTCGGACAAACCGGTCTGGGCTTCCTGTAATGGAGAATACCGAGCCCTTTCTGTCAGGTCCGTGGCCACGTGGGAGCTGGCGGAGTTGCTGGATGCGATCCATATCAAGTCTGCCAGTGCGCGTCTGCTGAGTGGCCAGGACATGGATTTCACCTACGAGTTCAAGGTGAGTCGCAATCAGCGTTTGCGCTTTCGCGTCAACGCGGTGGCAGTGACCGGTAGCGATGTCAATGCCCGTGGCATCGCGTTGACCATTCGCGTCATCCCCGGAATGTTGCCGACAGTGGAAGAATTGGATGTACCGGAGACGTTGCTGGATATTGCAAGGCATGGTGCGCAAGGGTTGATCCTTGTCTGTGGCGCTACCGGTTCAGGCAAGAGTAGCTTGCTGGCCGCACTGCTTTCCTACACGCTGCGCCATCCACCAGGGCGCTACATAGTGTGTTATGAATCCCCGATAGAATTCAATCTGTCGTTGCTTCCCGACGCCGTCGGGGTGGTTGCGCAGTCCGAGATACCGCGTGATCTGCCCAGTTTCGCGCATTCCGTGCGTAATGCGCTGCGGCGTAGCCCCGATATCATTCTGATCGGAGAGGCACGCGACCGCGAGACCATGGCTGGTCTGGTGCGGGCGGCGCAGACCGGGCATCTGGTATACAGCACGGTGCATACCACCGGGGTGGTTGCCGCGATACCGCGCATGGCGGATGAATTCCCCGCCGGGGAGCGTTATTCGATCACGGTCAAGTTGCTGGACGCTATGCGCATGATTGTCTTCCAGCAACTGGTCAAAGCTGTCGACGGGGGGCGCATCGCACTGCGCGAATACCTGAGCTTTAGTCCCGAGCTTCGGGAATCGTTGCTGTCCGGCGTTGCCGGTGGTGATGGATTGCAGGCTGCGCTGTCCGATGCCATGCGCAGGCACGGACATTCGCTGTATCAGGACTGTCATCAGAAATATGCACGTGGCCAGGTCAGCGTGGAGACACTCAACCGTACTCGACGGGAGCATGCGGATGGGGAATGAGGTGTACTGGCGCAACAGTGGCCGTCATCCACGTTTGTTGTTTGTCGATGCACGAGTGATCTACGCGATTCTGCCGGTGCTGTTTCATCTTCGGCTATGGACACTGTGTCTGGCTTTGCTGGCCATGCTGGGATTCTGGATAGTGGAGTGTTTTGGCATGACGCCCGGGGTCGCGCTGCGTGCACTGTCTCTGTATCTGCTGACCGGTGGCTATCGCTGGTGCCATATAGGTAGCTATCACACGCTGAACAGGAGGCATTTCTGAATTGTCTTCCCGGTTGCGGCTTGTATGCGGTGTGTCCGGTGTGCTGCCGTCTGTGGCTTTGTGCACGGCATTATTGTGTGGTGTGCCGGCCCAGGCCTGGTTCGATTACCGGCAGGGGGCGGACAGCACAGCGTCGATTGATGTGCAAGAGCGGTCCAGTACCCCCGAGCGGCAGCGCAGATGGCAGCTTGAGAACCAGTTGCGGAGACTGGTCGCGGATCCGGATGGCGGGCATTGGCGGGATGCCGGGAGTACTGTGGCACAGCGGCCTTGTGTCGCCGGGGAGTTGCGATTGAGTGGGATGGTGCCATCACGTCCGGCCGAAGGTTCCGGCGACTCGGTGCCGCTTGCGTTCGCATTGGAGATGCTCAAGCCGCAGGACTGGCATCTGGCATTGGAAGGGGTCGATGCCGAGTTTCCAGTGGACTGGCGTCGTGGCACGGACTGGTTGGCGGTGCTTTCCGCAGTGCTGCCGGCGCAGCGTTATTGTGCACATGCCGATGGACATGCGCGTCTGCTGCGAGTGATGACGGCACTGCGGCAACATACTGCCGACTCGGTGGATGCTGACAACACGGTTCCCGATTTTGTCCGGGACAGCCGTGGCCATACCCGCCCTGATGCGGAGAAGCAGGTCAAGGTATGGAAGCTGGACAAGGGAGATACCTTGCACGCCACACTGCAGCGGTGGTCCGACATGGCCGGTTGGCAGTTGGTCTGGGAGCCGGAGAAGGATTATCGCGTGGATGCACACTCTTCCTACGTGGGTGGCTATCAGCAGGCGGTGGAGAACCTGATCGATGACCTGTCGCATTCCGGGTTGCCGTTGGGCGCTGATCTGTACAACGGCAATCGGGTGTTGCGTATCAGGAGGGTCAGATAAATGTGGTATCCACGTTCGACCTGCCCCGATGCACCGTGTCGCCGGTTGCTGTGGCTGTGTCGCTCGCTATTTCTCCTGACTGTGGTGCTGGCGCTGAGTGCCTGTGATTCGGTGCGACTGAGACGGGAGATCAAAGACATTCATCAGAGCGCGGATCAGCAGATCGATGCACGGATCAGCGATGCGACGGAACAACGTTCCGCGGTATCCATCCACAAGCGCAACTGGATAGGCAATACCACGGTCGCGTTCAGTGAACCTGTACCGGAGGTGTTGCTGAAGGAAATTGACATAGTCACGGTGGAACCTCAGAGCCTGGAAGAGATCGCCGCACGCATCGTCAGCAAGACCGGGATACCGGTACGACTGGAACCGGACATACTGCATTCCCCCGAGACAGAATCGGCCGCCGGTGCAGTCGGTGTGGCAGACACCGGGTTCAAGCCCCTGCCGACGATCACATATCGTCATAGTGGCAGCATACGTGATTTTCTGGATGACATCAGTGCGCGTCTGGGCATTGTCTGGCAATACACCGATGCCCAGATCCGCTTTTCCCGTTTTATGAGCCGGATATTTGTGCTCCACATGTTGCCGGGGACCTCGAGTTTTGATGTCACGGTGGGGGGGCAGGCGCAGACTCGCGATGTTTCCCTGGGGACTATCGGCTCCACTGACAGTACCCAGCAGAGTACCGGGAGCGGGGATACTGGCAGTGAGCCAGGCGAGGTGAAACAGAGCACCGATGTCAGTAGCCGGATGGACCGGTGGAATGATTTGGTGCAGGCGGTGAGCGGATTACTGTCAACACACGGCAAGCTGAATGCCTCGCCGTCGACGGGCACCCTGATCGTGACCGACAGCCCGGGTGTGCTGGAACGGGTAGAGATGTTCGTCAATCATCAGAACGTGCAGCTTACCCGTCAGATCAAACTCGGGGTCCATGTTTTTTCTGTCACTGAGGACAGTAACGCCGAGGATGGCTTCAGTTGGAAATTGCTGTATCGGGATGGTGGTTTCGGGGCGAACCTGTTCACGCCGCAATTGCTTGGCAACAAGGCCGCACTCAGCCTGGGCATCATAGACACGGACAGTGATTTCAAGGATAGCGAATCGGTAATACGTGCACTCAATTCGCTGAGTAATGTGAGCACCATCACCAGCGCCAATCTGGTGACATTGAATAATCAGCCGGCACCGGTGCAGGTTACCCGCACGATCGGGTATCTGCGTTCGGTGTCGAATGTGGTTACCGGTAGCAGCGGTGTATCCGAAACCACACTGGAACCCGGGAAGATTACCGCCGGCTTCGTGATGACCGTGACGCCGCGCGTATTGGAAGAGGATCGCATCCTGATCCGTTTCGCGGCGGATCTGTCCGCATTGCTGCGCTTTCAGTTGCAGCAGTCTGACGGGGCCAGCATACAGACCCCGGAAACCGACGAACGGGCCTTTCTGCAGGAGGTAGTCATACGTTCTGGTCAGAGCCTGGTGTTGTCGGGCTTTGAACAGATACTTGGTGACAGTATCGATCAGGGCATTGGTAACAGCCGGAACTGGTTGATGGGAACCGGGAAACAGCGCAAGGGGAAGACCCGCATCCTTATCGTTATTTCACCACAGCTCGCCGGAGATTATCATGGAGCAGGTTAGCAGTATCAGCCTGTCAGGTATTGACTATCTGATCGGCCTGCAGTGGCGGATGCTGAATGTTGGCAGTCATGCCGAACTGGCAAGGACGGCGGAGAAGTTCTGTTATTCACATGCGGTCACGGTGGGTACCCCTCCGGTCTGTGCTGGTTATGCCAAGCTGGAAGGTGGCGATGTCCCGCTTGGGAAGACACCCTCGGCCGCTGCCCGGCTCGCCTTGTTGTTGCCGCCAGACGCAAGTTGCATGGTGGTGGAAAAGATAGCGGATGAAAAACGACGTGGCTATTGGTTTGTTGTGTTGCAGGATGGGGTGGTCTATCCGGATTCGGACATCCTGATAGACGATATGGAGGCGTTGCGTACCCGCTATGCGCGTTTCATGCAGCAAAGCCCTGAACTGTATGGCAGCGGTATCGTGGATGTTGACCCCGCCCGGCAGGGGCTGCGCTCGGTTGTCGAACTGTTTGCGGAACACTGCAGCCGCTCTCAGCAGCGTCACTGCCGTGTTTGTCCCATACGGCGCATGGCCACGGGCAGGTGGTTCATGCTGTTGTTGGCCGTGTTTTCGGTCGGTTGGCTGTGCGTGACGCATTTTCTTTCCGGGGCGCGGCAGGTCTCTGCCGATGAATTGGAAGCGCAAAGACGCGCTGCCGCACAGGCCAGGCTGGAGCAGAGCAGACATCAACTCATGGCGGGTCCGGTCGCCTTGCGGTTTGGCGAGACAATCCAGCATGTGTTGCGCAAAGTGCCTTTTTATGTGGATAACTGGCGGCTGCGTAATATCGTCTGTGACCTGAATGGCTGTGCACTGAGTTGGGCTGCCGATGCTGCTGTGTTGAGTACTCTGGCCCGGCGGCTGGATGTCAGTGCCGCACGGTTACAGACCAACCTTGACGGGAATCTCGCCGTGTTGCAACTGCCGTATGCCGAGCTTGGACTGGACGCCACTGGGCGGTCTGTGGCTGGTACGGAGACCGAGTTGGGGAAACGCCATGCGTTCATCGAGCTTTGCCAGCGTGTACGCGGATTCGGTGTCCACTGTGAATTGAACGAGCCGCAGCGACCCGCGTTTGAGGATGCCGAACTGTTGCCACCGCAGATGCTGTTCCAGAGTGGAGATTTCCGTGTGCAGGGCCGGTTGCCTGCGCTGCGCACGGGTTGTTCCGAGCTATCCGTGCCGTGGATAAAGCCGCGGCGTATGCGCATCGATTTTTCCGACATGCAAAAGCCGCATTGGACACTGGAAGGACACTATGTGGTCAACTGAGCGTAATGCATGCCGGCGCCTGGCCGGACAAACACGTTGCGGATTGCTGTCAGTCCTGATCGTGTTGTCACTGGTCTGTCTTCCGGGCTGGGGTGAGGATGACTATGCCAGCATCGAGCGGCGCAAGCAGCGTCTGGATCAACTCGAGGATCTGCTGAATATCCGCCGTGCCGAATTGGAACTGGAACGACTGCGTACAGAGCACGACAAGCTGCGTATTGCCGGTCCCACTGTCACCATCGATGCCCCGATCGAGCAGACCCCGCCAGCCGCTGCGAACCTTTCCGACTCGGTGCCTGCCCAGGCCCGCCTGATAGAGATATTCGATGAACTTGCGATCGTTGAACATGGTGGCAGTCGTCACGAGTTGCGCCGGGGCTCCAGCCTGCACGGCTGGAAGGTAAGTCTGGTTGGCCGTCGGCAGGTGCGACTGGTGCGTAATGGCAGCGTTCTGCAACTGCATTTCCAGCGCCGTATCCCTGTGGGTGTCCTCGAACACGGTCGCGTGGACCGCTAGCTGGTGCACTAACGGATTTGCCAGCATGCAAAAGTCGCTGACAACGCTGTCTGTGGTTCCACCCTGGAGCCGGGTGTTGACCGTGCATGACGGCGAGGTACCGCTTAGTCGGTCGCGCCAGCAGTTTCTTATCGCCCTGGAACTGGAAGAAATGGAGTCGCGTCGCTGCATGATATTGGCTACCCCGGAGAAGCTGCTCAGTCCGGACGCGATGGATATCCACAGTCGGTTGCGTTCGTTGGGATACAGTCCGGATGATGTGGAAGCCGCCACCGGGGAACTGATCGCCACGCTCTACAGCCAGTGGCGCGAACGGGAAGAAGGTAGCGGGTGGCAGATGGATAATACCGAAACCGAAGAGCATTTTGCCCATCTGGTGGCGGACGCGGACAAACGCGACGCATCGGACATCCACATCGTCTGCGGGCGTGGACAGGAGCAGGCCATGATCCGTCTGCGCATACATGGCCGGATGCTCGATTATCAGAAACTTTCGACCGGGATGGCGCAACGCCTGTGTTCCTGTGCCTACAACTCCATCGCTGAGGACCGGGAGGTATCGTTCAATCCGGGAACCACGCAGGATGCGAATATTGTATTGCGTATCAAGGGAGTGGAGTACCGATTGCGTTATTCGCACGCGCCCAATCATCCGCACGGTTTCCATGCCGCGATCCGTATTCTGCACACGAACCGGGGTCGGCAGGATACCGATCTGCGAAAACTGGGATTCCTTCCAGGTCAGATCCGCCTGTTGGAGACCATGCTGCAACAACCGGATGGCGCCATCATCATCGCCGGGACCACCGGTTCGGGCAAGAGCACTACCATCAGTGCCTTGCTCAGTTGGTTGTATCACAGGAGCCAGAAGCAACTCAACATACTGACGGTCGAGGATCCACCGGAATACGATATTGATGGCGCGATACAATCGCCGGTGGTATGCAGTGAACGCGAGCGTGAACGTGGCAGGAATGATTTCGGCAATATGGTTCGTGCCAGCATGCGACGCGACCCGGATGTACTGATGATCGGGGAGATCCGTGATCTGCAGACCGCGATCAGTTTCATACAAGCGGTACAGTCCGGGCACCTTTGCATAACCACATTGCATGCGCGAGACAGCTTCGCGATCCTCTCGCGTCTGGAGGGTTTGGGGGCGAATATGCCGACAAACCCGATCACCCGTTCCCTGTTGTGTGAGCCGGGCTTCATATCCGGTTTGCTTTACCAGCGCTTGTTGCCGGTGTTGTGCGATCATTGTGGATCCGCCGTGATGGAGGGCGGAATTCGCACACGCGGTTCTGGCTGTGAGCATTGCCGGGGGGGCATCGGTGGCCGTACGGTCTGTGCTCAGATCGTACGGCCGGACAGGGAAATGCTGAATCTGATGCGTGAGTACAGGGATTTGGAGGCGCGACAATTATGGGAACGCCGCGGCGCGGAAGATCCGTTGCCGGTGGAACAGCGTGAGCATGGCCTGAGTGCCTGCGACACCGCGCTCCACAAGATGCGTCAGGGGCTGATCGCGGTGGAAGACATGCAAGCCTATTTTGGCTACCGGGACAGCGTTGGCACGGACAATGTCCATGCGTTGGATATCGCGGTTGTGGGCGGCGTGGGCAGGGGTTGTCGGGCGGAGGGCTGATATGCGTGAGGCTCTCAGGCTGGGACTGATAAAGTGGTTGTATCTGGGCCAGTCGGGCAGGGCTGAACTGTATCGCCGTCTGGCCTCGTTCAGCGCACAGGACATCCCACTCAAGGAGGCCATCAGTCGGATACACCACCGCTATGTGGAACACCGCGATCTACGGCAGTGGATGACGCGGAGTTGGCTCAACCAGATCAAGGCCGGTTACGCCTTCTCCGACGCGCTGCATGGCTGGGTGCCGACATCGGAGCAGTTGTTGCTGGATGCGGCGGTACGCTCGGGCAGTTTGCGGGATGGATTTGAACGTGCCGTCTGGCTGAGTGAAAACGCTGCGCAGGTGCAACGCCGCATTCTCGCCGCGGTCAGTTATCCGATACTGGTGCTGGCCTTGCTGGTGGGCATTATCGTGTGGTTTTCGCTGTTCCTTATTCCGGTCTTTGCCGAGGTGATCCCGCCGGAGGGATGGCAGGGTCAGGCGCGGGAACTGTATCAGCTATCGCAGTTTTTGACTCGGCACGGCATGCTCCTGCTGCTTGGCATGACGCTGACCTGCGTGGCCTTCGTCTGGTCGGTGCCAAACTGGGTCGGGCCGCTGCGTGCGTGGCTGGACCGCTGGCCCCCCTATGGACTTTATCGCATATACCAGTCTGCGGTCTTTCTCGTCTCGTTATCTGCCATGGTGCGTGCCGGCATCCCGGTGTATGAGGCACTGATGAACATCCAGCGTGGCAGCAGCCGCTGGCTGCGGGAAAAAGTCTATCGCATGTGCGTCAGGCTGCGTACCGGCACCGACCCGGGACAGGCGATGCATTCTCCACTGTTTGATCGGGAGACGCTGGATGATCTGCACGTCTACGGGGTGTTGGATAATTTTGATGTGGCGATACAGGCCATGGGCGAGCGTATCATCGTCCAGTCGGTGCGTCGCGCCGAATTGTTGGGGAGGGCGCTCAATTATCTGTTGCTGATATTTTCTGGACTGTTTATCGCGTGGATGGTGGCGGCACTCTACAGTTTGCCGGAGGGTATGAACAATGTATGGGAATCAGGGAATTCACTGTCCTGAGCGCGGTCCACCCGCGGGACGTTTCCGTCTTATGCCATCCGGTGGGGCCAAGGGTCGCCGCAGGGAAAGTTCAACATATTGGAAAAGGAGACAGATTATGCAGCATTATTGCAATGTAGTTCGGTGCCAGCGCGGTGTGACACTGATTGAGGCGATCATTTTTTTATCCATCCTGGCCGTTGTGCTGGGTGTGGTGCTCAGCAAGGCCGGCATCGCCTTGTCCAGTAATCGTGCCTCGCAGTCCATCGATGCCGCCCACGTTATCGCTGCCAGCATCCGTTCCGCATATCAGATGCGCACGGACTACACTGGCCTGAACACCCGGGCCGTGATCAACGGTGGCATGGTCCCGGAGTTCATGGTGAGTGGAAACAAGATCAGTCATGCATGGGGTGGTGATGTGGTGATACGGGACAAGGACGAGTCGGGGGTAAATGGTTTTGAAATAGATTTTCAGAATGTGCCGGCGACGGACTGTTCCCGGTTTGTGAACGGGATTTCGGTGGGTTTCCAGAAGATCAGTGTTGGTAGCACGGTAGCCAAGCAGCTGACCGATACCGGGGCAAGTGACCCGGCGGTGGTTGGTACCGCCTGCGGCAGTACCGGACACAAAAAAGTCACGTTGTTTTCCTACTAGCCGCCATGCGCCGTTGCAATTTGCAGGCCCGTCCTCGCACCGTGATTATGCGGACAGGTTGTGTACTGTCGTCTGTGGTCCGGGGTTTCACGCTGGTGGAACTGCTGGTGGTGTTGGGCATCATGGGCAGCATTGCCGTATGGCAGTTTCACAGGCAACTTCGGGATACCCTGTATGCCAGGGCCGCGGTCGCTGCCAGCCTGTTTGCCGACTACAACGAGGCGGTCGCCAGCCATATCCAGCATCACGGTACGACTACCCCGGTAGCCGTCCACACAGGCAGTGCTTGGCTCAAGGACCAGCATGGCTGTGCCAGCGGGAGTGGACCCCATGACTGGTTGCCATGCGATTTCCCGGACGGACTGCCGTTCGGGCTGGCACTGGAGGCGCGCATCAGCAATGTGGCGGGGGTGGTAACAGCCAGTATCCGTGCCGGCCCGGACGCTTTTGCCGTGGGTGGCAAGCCGCGGGCTGACCTGGCATCGTATATCGTTGCCCAGACCCTTGCCCGTTCCGCACAGAGCCCGGGGACGCTGCATGTGTTCCTGGATAGCGCCTCGGTGCTCAGCGCGACCATTTCCAACGCGGCCAGCGCCGACCGCTTCCTGCGTGTTGATGGCGGCAATCAGATGCAGGCCGATCTCAGGCTGGGTGGCAATCGCCTGCTGGACGCTACAGGTCTGGAGTTTGGTGGTGGCACATTGCCGAGTGGCAATGTGCGGCTTGGCAATAGTCGCACCGGGACGCTGGAAGTCGTGGCGCCGTCGGGGACGAATCTGAGTGGCGGTCTGTCGGTGCAGGGCACCAGCCGCGCCAGCGACATGGTTATCACCACGCTCAACGGCGGTCAGGAACTCAGTTCCGGTGTGTACTTTGCCACGATTGCCGCACACAACGACCGGGTTGGCAAGCCGCGCTGTCCGCCGGGAAAGACGCCGCAGATATTTGTGTCGCCGGCGTTCTACAGTACCGATGGCATCGGCAAGATCATGGGCGCGGTACAGTCCGCCGCAGTGCATGCCGGCCCGAATGCGTGGCGCACCACGCTGCGTATATTGACTGACAGTGGCTGGATACAGCCGCATCGCGATTATGCTGGCAACCTGGTGTTCACCAAATGCGGCTGATTGTCAACCGACACCCGGATTTGGCCGATGTTGCAGTCCCCGCTCTTGTCGACCTTCACCTATACAAGCAACCATACCTTACAGGGAGAGATACCATGCGTCAGCAAATACCGTTCTACCGTTCAGTCGTACTTGTCTGCTTGTCCATGTTGGCGTTGTCTGTGGCGATGGCGAGGGACTCCGCGTCCATCAGCCTGCGCGATGTGCAAAACAGCGAGATCAGCAAACTGGGTGGCCTCACCGCGCTGACACCATACCAATTGCATCAGGCGCTGTTGGGTGCCGTTACCGCTCATAATGGGAGCCGTGGGCTGAAAATCCGTGTCGCCTATCCGAAAGTATGGATATATCTGGATAACAACTTCTATGCGAACAAGGCCTGTGTACTGAATCCGAGCCGGAAATCGGCATACCTGGCATGTTTGATGAACGCGATTGGCGCATGGGGTTCACCGACGATCCGGCTTTTTTATGTCAATTTTCACCTTGAGGGGGTCCAGGTTCGGGAGTTCGAGACCGGGGCCGCTTACAGGTCGTTGTGCAGCAGTTGTTACAACCCTCCCCAGGAATTTTTTTTGTCATGGCGTCCGAGTTGAAAGGGAAAGGGTGACCGGGCAGGGGCCTTGTGTGGCAGCCAGTGGTTTTCCCTGCACTGGTGGTGGTGCCTGAGGTGGACGGGATACGCTTGTGCAAGTCGGGGTTGTCCGGGTTCTTCGGATACCTGTGAGGTACACAAGCCGCCGGCAAACATGGCCTGGGTGAGGCTCCAATCACTCCCCCCGGGAGTCGCGGTGGCCGAGCCGCCAGGTGCCTGGCCTCTGCAATGGGGGGAGGCCAGGCCCCCACAGTCGCATTGTCGTGAACCCGCACAGGGATGTGATTTTTTTCCCCGCTTTATTTACAATCCGCTGCGGGCGGAGATATTCGGCCATCGATCGAGTGAAATATGGCAGGGCATAGCAAATGGGCCAATATCCAGCATCGCAAGGGCAGACAGGATGCGAAACGGGGTAAGCTGTTCAGCAGGCTGATCCGTGAGATCACGGTTGCCAGTAACCTGGGTGGTGCTGATCCGGCCGGCAATCCGCGTCTGCGCACGGCAATAGATAATGCCCTGTCCAGCAATATGAGCAAGGACACGATCAATCGTGCGATCCGGCGTGGCACGGGTGAAGACAGCGCTGCTGTGCCGGATGAACTGCGTTACGAGGGCTATGGACCGGGTGGTGTGGCACTGATTATCGAGTGTATAAGCGATAACAGAAAACGTACCGTGGCCGAGGTACGCCATACACTGGGAAAACATGGCGGGAATCTGGGCGCCGAAGGCTGTGTGGCTTATCTGTTCAGGAAACGTGGCCTGATCACTTTTGGTGCGGATGTGGATCAGGACAGGCTCATGGAAACGGTATTGGAGACGAGCGCGGAGGATATGGTTCAGTATGATGACGGGGCGGAGGTGCTTACCGGTCCCGACACCCTGATGGATGTCAGGGCGCATCTGCTGGATGTCGGGCTGCGAATGGAACGAGCCGACGTCGTGATGCAGGCGGACTCGAAAGTGCGTCTGGATACCCTGAAGGCCGTGTCTCTGTTACAGTTGCTGGATGCGTTGGAGGAGCTTGAGGATGTGCAGCAGGTATGGACCAACGCCGACATTCCGGATGAGGCAGTTGCGGCACTGGATTGAGTCGGGTCGTCTGGCAGGTGCGTGTTTGCCATTTGTGGCCTTGGTTCGGTGCTGGAACACCTGACCGTGGTCCTGCTGGTCAGTGTGACTGTGGCATTCTTCGCGGATATCGCTGGCGGGCCATGATCCGTATCCTCGGTATTGACCCGGGTTCCATCTGCACCGGTTATGGGATCATCGACTATCAGGGTGGGCAGTACCGGCATGTCAGTCATGGGGTCATTGAGTTGGGGGAACGTGGATTGGCGCAGAAACTGTGCTGCATACATCGGGAACTGACGGAGTTGATCAACGAATTTCAGCCGGCCGAGCTGGGTGTGGAAAAGGTGTTCATGCACCGTAATGTGGATTCCGCGCTGAAGCTGGGTCAGGCCCGCGGTGCGGCGATTGCCGTGTGTGCCCTGCATGGGCTGGAGGTGTTCGAGTATGCCCCGACGCAGATAAAGCGCACTACTGTAGGTCGTGGCCGGGCCGGGAAACAGCAGGTGCAGCATATGATCAAGGTGCTGTTGAGTCTGCCGATGTCTCCGGCTACAGACGCCGCTGACGCGCTGGCGGTTGCGATCTGTCATGCCCACATGAATATGGCGCGGCTGCGGATGAGTGGCCTGCGTGAGTGCCGCAGTGAGGGCAGCGGATGATCGGACAGCTTCGGGGCAGGCTGCTGTCAAAATCCCCACCACTGTTGATTTTGGATGTGAATGGTGTGGGCTATGAATTAGAGGCCCCGATGACCACGTTCTACAGTCTGCCCGAGGTGGGAGCGGAGGTTTTGCTGTACACCTGTCTGCTGGTACGCGAGGATGCCCAGTCACTGTATGGTTTTTCCAGCCCGCAGCAGAAGCGCTTGTTTCAGATGCTTATCCGCATCAGCGGTGTGGGGGCCAGGATGGCATTGGTGATCCTCTCCGGTATGGATGTGGATGCGTTCCATCAGTGCGTGAAGAACCGCGACCTGGGGCAGCTTAGCAGTCTGCCGGGGATAGGGAAAAAGACTGCTGAACGGCTGATCGTCGAAATGTATGATCGTCTCTCCGGGGAGCCTGCGGGCACTTCCGGTCTGTCTGCGGGGCATGAGGTGCAGGGGGTTGCCTCGGACAGCCCGGTCAGGGATGCGATAGCCGCACTGATCGCCCTGGGTTACAAGCCGCAGGAGGCGACCCGCCGGGTGCAGGCAATCGATGCCAGTGACATGAACAGTGAACAGATCATCCGTGAGGCGTTGAAGGCCAGTGCCCGTTGAATCCGATCCGGCATCGCTGCGGCCGCTGAGCTCCGGCTTTGCGGTAGACGACGACAACAAGATGGAGGTCAGCCTGAGGCCGCGGCTGCTCAGTGAGTATCTGGGTCAGCAGACGGTGCATCAGCAGATGGGAGTGTTCATCGCTGCCGCCCGCGGGCGGCAGGAGGCGCTGGATCATGTGTTGATCTTCGGCCCGCCAGGACTTGGCAAGACCACGCTGGCACATATCATTGCCAATGAGATGGGGGTCAGTCTGCGCCAGACCTCCGGGCCGGTGCTGGAACGTGCGGGAGATCTGGTAGCTTTGTTGACTAATCTGGAAGAGCGGGATGTACTGTTTATAGACGAGATCCATCGTCTCAGTCCGGTTGTGGAAGAGGTGATGTATCCGGCCATGGAGGACTACAAGATCGATATCATCATTGGCGAGGGACCGGCCGCCCGTGCGATAAAGCTCGATGTGCCGCCTTTCACGCTGGTTGGCGCGACCACGCGGGCCGGTTTGTTGACTTCCCCGCTGCGGGATCGTTTCGGCATCATTCAGCGCTTGGAATTTTACGCCACGGAGGAGTTGGGCTGCATACTGCAACGTTCCGCCGGTATACTGAGACTGGAATTGAAACCGGATGGGGCAGAGGAGATCGCCTCGCGTTCCCGAGGCACTCCCCGGATTGCCAACCGGTTGCTGCGCCGTGTGCGCGATTTTGCCGAGGTCCGGAATAGTTCCCATATTGATCGGGACGTGGCCGCCGCTGCGCTGGACATGCTGGACATCGATCTGTGCGGACTGGATATGATGGACAGAAAACTGTTGCTTGCGATCATAGAAAAATTTTCCGGCGGACCGGTGGGCATAGACAATCTCGCTGCCGCCATCGGTGAAGAACGTGGTACCATAGAGGATGTTCTGGAGCCATTTCTGATCCAGCAGGGTTTTATTATGCGTACCCCCAGAGGGCGTATTGCCACTCCCAATGCCTGGAGGCATTTTGGCTTGGCTGCGCCACACCATTCTGTTGTCAATAGCGAACTGTTTTCCATGCCGGATGAGCGGCCAGCCGGTAGTGAGGGAAAATCATGAGTCGGCATCCGGTTATCTGTTCCGGATATCGTGCCTGCTGCCCGGTTGAATCAGGAGGCATCTGATGTCTGCCGACATGTCGTTTCTTCATCTGGTACTGAATGCGGGTCTGGTGGTGCAGATGGTAATGTTGCTGCTATTGTTTGTCTCGCTGATTTCCTGGGGCATGATCCTTGGCAAGCGTAGTGTCCTGAAGGCAGCGAATCATAGTGCGAGTCGTTTTGAGAAACGTTTCTGGTCGGGGAAAAAAAATATGAAGGAGATGTATGCTTCCATCAGCAATGCCCGTCTCCCACGTACTGGAATGGAGCTGATCTTCGAGTCCGGTTATCGAGAGTTTGTGCGACTTCGGCAGAATGCGGGTATCGAGCCCGATGTGGTACTGGATGGTGTGCAGCGTGCGATGCGGGTAGAGTTGAACCGTGAGACCGAACGGTTGGAGACACATCTGTCTTTTCTTGCCACGGTGGGTTCGACCAGCCCGTATGTTGGCCTGTTTGGTACGGTGTGGGGCATAATGAACAGCTTTCATGCCTTGGGACAGGTGCAGCAGGCGACGATCGCGATGGTTGCGCCCGGGATCAGCGAGGCCCTGATCGCCACGGCGATGGGTCTGTTTGCCGCCATCCCGGCGGTTATTGCGTACAACCGTTTTTCCAACGATGTTGAGCGTCTGCTCGGCCGCTATGACATCTTCCAGGAGGAGTTTTTCGCACTACTGCACCACCATCACCATTCTTCCTGAACATCTGATATGGCACGCCAGATGCATAGACGCCGCCGCCGACAGATGGCCGACATCAATGTGGTGCCCTATATCGACGTTATGTTGGTGCTACTGGTGATATTCATGATCACCACGCCATTGCTCAGCCGAGGGGTCAAGGTGGAACTCCCCCAGGCACCGGCCGAACCACTGTCTGCAACGGAAGAGCCGATCATTGTCAATGTGGATAGAGACGGACGGTTCTATATCAATTACGGTGCAGACCAGGATCAGCCGGTCAGTGCCGGGGAATTGGTAAAACGGGTACGGACTTTGACCAAACATCAGCAGCCAAAGATATATATTGGTGGTGATGCCGGTGTCGCTTATGGCCGGGTCGTCCGGGTAATGGTACTTCTGCAGGGTGCCGGGGTGCAAAACCTTGGCATGATCACCGAACCCGAGGAGGAATCCGGCAGTCGTTGACGGAGTGTGGGATATTGCAAACCACGCTATTCGTCCCTTGTATACCGTCTTATGCCTCCTCTGCGTTATCTGTTGTGTTCCCTGGTATTGCATTTGCTGGGGACGGTACTGTTGCTCCTGCATTTCGATTTCCAGAGCCCGCGCCCCGTCAAGCCTGTGCTGCCACAGCAGGTCGTGCAGGCGGAGGCGGTTGATCGGCGGGTACTGGAACAAGCGGCACAGGAACGTGAACGCCAGCGTGAGCAGGCGCGGCTGAAGCAGGAGCGGCTGAAGCAGGAGCGGCTGAAGCAGGAGCGGCTGAAGCAGGAGCGACTGAAGCAGGAGCGGCTGGAGCGGGAGCGGCTGAAGCAGGAGCGGTTGGAGCAGGAGCGGCTGGAGCGGGAGCGGCTGAAGCAGGAGCGGCTGGAGCGGGAGCGACTGGAGCAGGCGCGACTGGAGCAGGAGCGGCTGGAGCAGGAGCGGCTGGAGCAGGAGCGGCTGGAGCAGGAGCGGCTGGAGCAGGAGCGGCTGGAGCAGGAGCGGCTGGAGCAGGAGCGGTTGGAGCGGGAGCGGCTGGAGCAGGAGCGGCTGGGGCAGGAGCGGCTGAAGCAGGAGCGGCTGGAGCAGGAGCGGCTGGAGCAGGAGCGGCTGGGGCAGGAGCGTCAGCAGAGGCAGGCACGGGAAGATTCCGAGATCGAACGCTACAAGGCCGTGATCATCAACCGCATTGCAAGGAAATTCAACCGCATCGGTTTGCCGGAGACGCTCAGTTGCACTTTGCTTATCCGCCTTACACCGAGGGGGGTGATTATCCGGGCCGAGATACTGGAATCCAGCGGCAATCCGATATTCGACCGCCGTGCGCTGGCGGCGGTGCACGCTGCTGCCCCGTTGCCATTACCGGAATCGGAGCATCTGTTTGAGCGGATGCGCACGATGCGCATGATCTTTCGTCCCTGGGACGAGTAGGTCGTATTCCGCCAGGGTCGACGGTTGGGGCGCGTGTGCCTCAGTGCTTTTTCAGTAGCGGCTTCAGGTAGCGGCCAGTATGCGAATGTGATAGCCTGGCAAGCTGTTCCGGTGTCCCGGTCGCAATGATTTCTCCGCCCTGGTCGCCACCCTCGGGTCCCAGGTCGATGACCCAGTCGGCGGTCTTGATGACATCCAGATTGTGTTCGATCACCACAATGGTGTTACCGAGTTCACACAGGTGCTGTAGCGTTTTTATCAGTTGCTGTACATCGTGAAAATGCAGACCGGTAGTCGGTTCATCCAGTATATATAGTGTGGACCCGGCATTCCGTTTGGAAAGTTCGCGGGCAAGCTTGATACGTTGTGCTTCTCCCCCGGACAGTGTGGTTGAATTCTGTCCCAGTTGTATGTAGGACAGTCCCACATCGATCAGGGTTTGCAGTTTCCTCGAAATGCCGGGAACGGCGGAGAACACGTCCATGGATTCCTGTACCGTCATCTGCAGGGCCTCGTAGATGTTGATCCCCTTGTAGCGTATCTCCAGCGTCTCCCGATTGTAGCGTTTCCCGGCGCAGGTATCGCAGGAGACATAGATATCCGGCAGGAAATGCATTTCCACCTTGATCAGGCCATCTCCCTGGCAGGCCTCGCAGCGTCCTCCCTTGACATTGAAGCTGAAACGGCCGGGTTGATAGCCGCGTGAACGTGCCTCCGGGGTTTTCGCGAACAGTTCCCGCAATGGAGAGAATAGTCCGGTGTAGGTTGCTGGATTGGAGCGTGGTGTCCTGCCGATCGGGCTCTGATCGATGTCGATGATGCCCTTCAGGTGGTCTGTGCCGGAGATGGAACGGCACGGTGCCGGTTCCGGCACGTTGTGAAAACGGCGGTGGGCGATGGTGCGATACAGTGTGTCGTTTACCAGTGTGGATTTGCCGGAACCGGAGACCCCGGTGACGCAGTTGAACAGCCCGAGCGGGATGCGTAGATCCACGTTCTTCAGGTTGTTGCCACTGGCACCTCGGACTATCAACTGTTCGCGCCGATTGTATTTCCTGCGGCGTGCGGGTATCGCTATACGGCGCTTTCCGCCCAGGTATTCGCCGGTCAGCGAATTATCGGCCTGCTGTATGTCGTGTACGGTACCCTGGGCGACCACGTGTCCGCCGTGTATCCCCGCGCCGGGACCGATGTCCACGATATGGTCAGCGGAACGGATCGCTTCCTCGTCGTGCTCTACCACGATAACGGTATTTCCCAGATCGCGCAGATGGAACAGTGCCGACAGCAGCCGCTGGTTATCGCGCTGATGCAGTCCGATCGAGGGTTCGTCCAACACATACATGACTCCTACCAGGCCGGCGCCGATCTGGCTGGCCAGCCGGATGCGCTGCGCCTCTCCTCCGGACAGGGTTCCGGCACTGCGGTCCAGACTCAAATAATCCAGCCCAACATTATTCAGAAAGCTCAGTCGGTCGCATACCTCTTTGAGGATCTTGGAAGCGATCTCGCCTTGCGCTCCTTCGAGCTTCAGGGACTGGAAAAACGTCTGTGCCTCGACTACGGTCATCGAGGCGATCTGATGCAGGGCTTTTTGCATGACGAACACATTACGCGCCGACACATTGAGACGACTGCCCCCACAGGACGAGCACGGCTGTGAGGAAAGGTATTGACTGATGTCATCGCGCATCAGTTTGGAGTGAGAGTCCCGATAGCGCCGTTCCAGATTGGGGACTATCCCTTCGAAGGGGTGGGATCGACGCTTACGCCGAAAACGGCTGTCTTCATAGCTGAACCGGATCTTTTCCTTGCCGCTGCCATGCAGGATGATATGCTGAATCTCGGTAGGCAATTTGCGAAACGGCTGGTCGATATCAAAGCCGTAATGTGTCGCCAAACAACGCAGCATGCCGCAGTAAAACAGGTTACGTACATCCCAGCCGGGTATGGCCCCTCCGGGCAGGCTCAGGTCCGGGTCGCGCACGATCCGATCCGGGTCAAAGAACTCCCGTACTCCCAGCCCGTCACAGTCTTCGCAGGCTCCGGTCGGGTTGTTGAACGAGAACAGCCGCGGTTCCAGTTCCGGTATGCTGTAGCCGCAGCGATGGCACGCGAAGCGCGAAGAGAACACCTGTTCCCGGGCGGAGTCTGCGCCGTCCATCGGTACCACCCGGGCTGTACCGTCGGACAGGCGCAGTGCGGTTTCGAATGACTCGCTCAGGCGCAGCCGCAGTTTTGCCCGCACTTTGAAGCGGTCCACCACCGCCTCGATGGTGTGTTTGCGGCGCAGATCCAGCTTTGGCAGTGCCGTGCTCAGTTCAAATAATTCCCCGTCTATCCGGGCGCGCACAAAACCATCGGCGCGCAGCGTTTCCAGCACCTGCACATGTTCACCCTTGCGTTCCTCGACCAGTGGAGATAACAGCAGTAGAGCCTCTCCCTCCGGGCGCGACAGCACCTGGTCCACCATGTGGCTGATGGTCTGCGCCCGCAGACTGGTGCCATGCACCGGACAGCGCGGTTCCCCGACCCGGGCATACAACAGGCGCAGGTAGTCGTGGATCTCGGTGATCGTGCCAACGGTCGAGCGTGGATTGTGCGAGGTGGATTTTTGTTCGATGGAGATGGCGGGTGACAGTCCTTCAATATGGTCTACGTCCGGTTTTTCCATCATGGAGAGAAATTGTCGGGCATAGGCGGACAGGGACTCGACGTAACGTCGCTGACCGTCTGCATAGATGGTGTCAAAGGCGAGCGAGGATTTGCCGGAGCCGGACACACCGGTGACCACGATCAATTGGTCACGTGGGATGTCCAGATCGATATTGGCCAGATTGTGGGTGCGGGCCCCACGAATGTGGATCGTATCCATAAAAACGGTAATGAGGGTGGTTCGCAGGCTGAACGGTCCACTATACGCACAATGGTAGAGTGCTTGCAAACGTGAACAATCCGCTTTGGTGGTGGGCCGGATTTTCAGGTCGGCAGTCCCGGGTGTGACCGGGTGTTTTGTGGTCTTTCCCTCGGACTGTCCGCGTTCGGATATCTGTGAGACTGGGATTGGGCGCTATGGGGGGTGTGTTGTTTTTTTTACCCGCTGGGATAGCAGAGGTCGCTCATTGTCACGCCGCAGTCTGCCGCATGGCCCATGGCACGGGTAGACTGGAGGCATCCATGTGGTTGGCACTCGTGTCCGGGGTGCGCCTTTCTCATATCACTCCTTTGAGTGGGGAGTGGCAGCAGCCGGGCCGCGAGGCGCTGGCTGCTGCGTGGGGGAAGCCGCCTCCCCCAAGTCTCACTGTCGTGAATCTGCATACGGGCTTGGCATGCTTGTGGCATGCAATATAATGTTGCGGCGCCAGGGGATAAAGTCGCCCTGGCGCATTTGAGCCGCTATATGACCATAATATTCGCCCGTCTCTGCCGTCCTGACTGCCGCGTGCCGTGGTCGTGAGTGCTTCCGCCCTTACGGCGTCCGAATGGCGTGCGGGTCTGGCGTTGGGGGCGATCTTTTTTCTGCGTATGCTGGCCTTGTTCCTGTTGTTGCCGGTCATGGCGTTGGCAGCCAGCGGCTTTGACGATGCTACCCCGCTGTTGGTCGGACTCGCTTTTGGCGTGTATGGATTGACCCAGGCATCGTTGCAGATCCCGTTCGGGATGCTGTCCGATCGTTGGGGCAGAAAACCGGTGATTGCCCTGGGCCTGCTGATCTTTGCCGCAGGCAGTGTGCTTGCCGCCGGGGCGGAATCCATCTTGCTGGTCATCCTTGGTCGGGCCCTGCAGGGGGCTGGCGCCATCGCTGCGGCGATCATGGCACTGGCGGCCGACCTGAGCCGTGCGGAGCAACGTACCCGGCTGATGGCACTGATTGGCGTGGGCGTTGGCCTGGCTTTCGGCACCGCGTTTGTCGTCGGGCCGACGCTGTACGCCCTGACGGACATCCGTACCCTGTTTTTGCTGTGTACATTCCTGGCCCTGCTGGCTCTGCTGCTGCTTTATACCGTGGTGCCGGACCCACCCCCGGTCTCTCCGGTCGCCACCCGGGTTGGTGCCGACCTGTGGCAGGTTGCGCGCAATCCGTCGCTGTTGCGGCTCAATATGGCCATTTTCGTTTCCCACATGATACTGATGGTGGACTTCAGCGTGTTCCCGCTGCTGTTGCGTGATGTGGCAGATATTCCAGTCGCACGGCACTGGCGCTTCTATCTGCCGATGCTGGCCCTGTCCGTCGTGCTGACCGGCATCCTGCTGCAATACTCGCGGCGTGCCGAGCAGCATGGCCTCCGGTTGTGCATGCTGTTGTATCTGTGTGCCCATGTCGGTCTGTTTCTGGTGTTTCGCAATAGCACCGCGCTGTTTATATGTGCGACAGTTTTCTTTTGTGGATTCAATTATCTGGAAGCAGCTCTCCCGGCCATGGTGGCGCGTGTCTCTCCACCGCACTGCAAGGGGGCCGCCCTCGGGGTTTACAATACCGCGCAGTTTGCCGGCATCTTTTTTGGTGGCGTCTGTGGCGGTATGCTACAAGGTCTGGGAGGCCACCGTGCGGTTTTTGCCTTTTGTATTCTGCTCAGCCTGGTCTGGGCCGGGTTGCACGGCTGGGGTCGTGTGGCGGTGACAGGTGCTGGCCGCAGCCAGGCGGGCTGAGGCGGTAACTTCACGGATTCAGGGTGTTGCTGTATGCCAGCGGGAATCTACACTTTGCGTTGTACCCTGTCGCTTTGCGGCAGCTAAATGCCCCGTTGGCGGAATTGTCGGCGTTTGTGGCGACCGAACGTAGTATTTAGAGGAGAATTATCGTGATCAACAAGGTGATACTGATTGGCAATCTGGGCAATGACCCGGAAGTGCGTTACACGGCCGATGACAAGGCCATCGCTAACATCAATGTCGCGACCACCGAGGTGTGGCGGGACCGGGATGGTGGCGGCAAACAGGAGCGAACCGAGTGGCATCGGGTCGTGTTTTTCGGCAGGCTTGCCGAGATCGTTGCCGAATACCTGAAAAAGGGCTCCAAGGTTTATGTGGAGGGGCGCCTGCAAACCAGAAAATGGCAGGACCGGGATGGCAATGACCGCTATACCACGGAAGTGGTCGCACGGGAGATGAAGATGCTGGATGGACGCGGGGGTGGACAGGCCCATACCATGCCTCCGGTGGCGCCGCCGAATGCCGCTGCCGAGAAACCCGCCGCCCCCGTTTCGGACGGCGGTGGGGGAGCGGGCGGGGATGACTTCGACGATGACATCCCGTTTTAGGCGATTTGGCATTGGCCCTTGCGGCCTGATCCTGACGCGGGCGGACTGCCATTAGCCGCCGTGTCGATTCTTCGCGACGCAGACCTGCTCAAGATACGCCGCACCCGGGTGATCGCCACGCTGGGCCCTGCCACTGCCGAGCCGGAGCGTATCCGTGCCCTGATCGGCGCGGGCGTGAACATCTTTCGGCTCAACATGTCCCATGGCGAGCATGATTTTCATCGGCAGTGTTTTCAGCACATCCGGGAACTGTCCCGGCAGGAGGGCCGGATTGTCGGGGTGATGGCGGACCTGTGTGGCCCGAAGATGCGTGTCGGCAGTTTCCGTGATGGTAGCATCATGTTGCAGACGGATGCTTCGGTATGTGTCACCACCCGCAAGCTGGTGGGCGAGGCGAACCTGATCCCGTCGCAATATCCGGGTTTGAGCGATGATGTGTCGGTGGGTGGCCATATCCTGCTCAACGATGGTCGTCAGCGACTGCGGGTGCAGCGCAAGGAGGGCACGGAGATCCACTGCCGGGTGCTACAGGGGGGACAGTTGAAGGACAACCAGGGGATCAATCTTCCTGGGGTCGCGGTGTCTGTGGATGCGCTGACCGAGCGAGACCGGCGGGATGCCTGCTTTGCGCTGGAGTTGGGTGTGGATTTTCTGGCCCTGTCTTTTGTGCGCAGTGCCCGTGATGTGGAACAGTTGCGCGAACTGGTGGTGGCACAGGGTGCTGACGCCTGGATCATTGCCAAGATAGAAAAACCGGAGGTGCTGGAGCACATCGACACGGTATTGCCGTTGGTTGACGCCATTATGGTGGCGCGCGGCGACCTGGGAGTGGAACTTGGCCCGGAGCAGGTCCCGATCGCGCAGATTCAGTTGGTCCGTCAGGCCCGTGCCGCCTGCAAACCGGTGATTGTCGCCACCCAGATACTGGAATCCATGATCCATCAGCCCCAGCCAACCCGTGCCGAGGTCAGTGATATTGCCAATGCGGTGGCAATGGGCACTGACGCGGTCATGCTTTCGGGTGAGACCGCGGTTGGCAGGTATCCGCTGGAGGCGGTGCAGATCATGGATCGCGTTGCGCGTATGACCGAGGCGCATATCTGGCACCAGAACGAGTTCAGCTTTCTGGATCGCGGCCTGGATGGGGAGCGGAGCGGCCTGACCATGCCGGTATGGAACGCGATGGCCGATGCCCTGGCCATGCTGTCGCGCAGGTTGCATGTACGTTCCATCGTGGTGCTCTCGCACAGTGGCCGATCTGCTGCCACGATGAGCGCGGCCCGTCCGGCGGCTCCATTGCTGGTGGTTTCCGACCGGTTGTCTGTCTGTCGCCGGATGCTCCTGCTTTGGGGGGGGGTCCCGCTGCATGAGGACAGTGCGGCGCAGGCCGAGCCTGCCGCATTGTCCCGCCGCCTGGCCATGACCCAGGGGCTTGCTGAGGTGGGTGACACTATCGTGTTGGTAAAGGGGTTTCACACCGACCCGCAGCGGAATATCCCGTCGCTTACCGTCATTACCCTCTGATTTCCGCAGGACTCCGTCCGTCGCCGTCGGATCGCGTCCTGGGGTGGGGCGCACGATTTCCGGTCTGGCGCGGTCCGGTTTTGGTTTGATGCCGGATTTCAGTTAGCATGCCCCCCTTTCCCTGGCAAAAACTGCTATGTCTGTTATCGTCCATAAATACGGCGGGTCTTCCCTGAGGTCACTGGAGCATATCGATGCGGTAACGGAGAAGATCATAGCGGCGCGCCGCACCGGGGCAAATATTGCCGTGGTGGTGTCCGCCATGGGTGACGAAACGGACCGTCTGATGTCAATGGCTACGACCCTGAGCAAGGATCCCAGTCCTCGGGAGATCGATGTGTTGCTGTCGACCGGAGAACAGGTTACTATTGCGCTGCTAAGTATCGCGCTGGAGAAGCGTGGCTACTCGGCGCGCTCATTTACCGGGGCGCAGGTGCATATCCGTACGGATAACGCCCATAACAAGGCGCGTATACTGGATATTGAGGTCGCACGTGTGCGGGCCGCACTGGCTAGAGGAGATATTGCGGTGATTGCGGGATTTCAGGGGATCGATGTGGATGGCAACATCACTACGCTGGGTCGTGGTGGTTCCGATACCACCGCGGTGGCCATGGCAGCGGTGCTGGAAGCGAAGGAATGCCTGATCCACACCGATGTGGAAGGTGTATATACGGCCGACCCGCGTATAGTCCCGCAGGCCCGCAAGCTGTCTCACGTCACCTACGAGGAAATGCTGGAACTTTCCAGCCTGGGTTCCCGGGTGTTGCAGATCCGGGCTGTGGAATTCGCCAGGAAATTCAACGTGCGTATGCGCGTGTTATCCTCTTTTGCCGAAGACCCTGGCGGGACCTTGATAACTGATGAGGAACATACCGTGGAACAGGCATTGATCGCCGGCATCGCCCACAGTGCCGATGAGGCCAAGCTGACGCTGCTTGGCGTGCCGGACCGCCCGGGCATTGCCGGCCAGATACTGCAACCGATCGCCGACGAGAATATAGAGGTGGACATGATCGTGCAGAATGTGGGCGAAAACAACACGACGGATTTTACATTCACGGTCGGTTGTGCCGATCTGGGAAAGGCGGAACGTATACTGCGGAAAAAATCCATCGAACTGGGCGCAAGGGAGGTGATAGCAGATGATAATATAGTCAAGATATCGGTTGTGGGTGTTGGAATGCGCTCCCACGCGGGTATCGCTTGCAGGATGTTCCAGGCACTCGCGGACGAAGGTATCAATATCCGGATGATTTCTACCTCCGAGATCAAGATCTCCGTGGTAGTGGATGCAAAATATCTTGAACTGGGTGTCAGGACATTGCATGCAACCTTTGGTCTGGAAGAACAGGGGACAGCGGTACAGTGACCCCCGCATTCCGTTTCATTAAGGCAAGGATCGGATCGAGTTCTGCGCCTTATTCACACAAACGTCCGAACTGGTGTTGTCCATCGGTTGAGGAAGTGAGGTAGGAGAGAGCGATGTTGATACTAACGCGTAGAGTGGGTGAGTCCCTGATGATTGGCGATGATGTTAATGTAACAGTGCTGGATATTCGTGGCAATCAGATACGCATCGGGGTGGATGCCCCGAGACATATTGCCGTGCACAGGCAAGAGATATACGACCGTATCAAGAATGAAAAGCAGCAGGGCAATGGGAACTCCGGCAGCTCACTGTATGATGATTTCAACTGAGACGGCCGGGCTCATATACTGAGGGTCGCAGGTTCGATCCTGTCACACCCTCGCAACAACCAGAACCACAACCCCCGGGAGCAACCTCCCGGGGGTTTTTTCATGCCCGGGGGCCGCAGTTTCCGCCCCGGAAGTAGAAGCCCTGCCTCCATCGACCCGATGGGCGGAGGTCAGAGCCATCCCTGGCATGTCTTTCGTCAGACGGTTTTACATAGTATAATTTTATCTATCAAAGTTAAATATAAAAAGCCATAGTATAATTTCATGCAGTAAAGTTAAATATAAAAAGCCATATTTCATTATTGATCCGGAAAATCAAATGACGTCACTGTCCGACACCTTTCCTGGCCGCTTGAGACAGTCCCCCGAGGGGTATGCATGGTTTTTGCCGGGGGATATTTTTCAAAGTGCGGAGTTGTCTCTGCCTTTTTCGCTGTCACAGCGTGTGGAGCAAGCCGGTGTGGCACTGGGAGAGTTCGCTGCTTCCATCCGCCGGTTTCCGGACCCACAGATGCTGATCTACGCTTACAAGTGCAGGGAGGCGACATTGTCAAGCCGCATAGAGGGTACGCAAACGGAGATAGAAGAGGCATTCCTGGCGGAGGAAGATATTGCCAGCGAACGGCGTGACGATTGGCGGGAAATCATTTGTTATATCGAAGGACTGAACAGGGCGGTGGAGGGACTCGAGCGGCTTCCCTTGTGTAACCGGCTATTGAAAGACACGCACAGTTGTTTGCTGGCGCACGGCAGAGGCAGGGATAAACTGCCGGGCGAGTTTCGTCGCAGCCAGAACTGGATTGGTGGCAGCCGCCCTGGCAATGCGCATTTTGTGCCACCGGCTTGTGAGTATGTGGCGGAGGCCATGTCCAATCTGGAACGATTTATACAGGATGACAGTGTGCCATTGCCGCATTTGGTCAAGCTCGCGTTGATTCACGCCCAGTTCGAAACGATTCATCCTTTTCTGGATGGCAACGGGCGTATGGGCAGGATGCTCATCCCACTCTATTTGCTGGAGAAGCGGCTCCTGGAGTATCCGATACTGTATATCTCCGGTTTTTTTGAGTCGCATCGCACGGACTACTATTTTCTGCTGGATGCCTCCCGTCAGGGTCGGGAAGGCATCATCAGGTGGATTGATTTTTTCCTTGATGGCGTGTATCGGACAGCCAGCGCGGGCATACGTACCACCGAAGAGATAATCGCGTATCGCGACAAATGCGTGCAGGAAACCATGCCAAAATTGGGCAGGCGTGCCGCCAATGGATTGAAGTTGCTGGACCATTTGTTCACGGTCGTGGTGACTAATGCCAGGACTGCCCGGACAGCGTTGAACCTCACTGCGCCATCGACAAACACGCTGTTGAATCGCTTTGTCGAGCTGGAGCTGCTGCAGGAGATCACCGGCTACAAGCGTAACCGCGTCTTTGTATTCAGGCATTATCTGGATCTGCTGCAAGGCCAATAGCGGTGAGCCAGGCACTACTGAAGGGCATGCGACCGACATGGACAAAGACACGTCTATGAACTGACTCTCCCGGACCCCGGGTTCCTGGTTATTTCGGGGTGTTCTCTGGCGGATGCGGATTTCCTCAGGATCCACCCCTTTGTTGATGGCAATGGCAGAACCACTCGCCTGCTGATGAACCTGGAGTTGATGAAAGCCGGATTTCCCCCGCTCATTCTGCCGGTGGAAACACGCTTGGAGTACTATACGGCATTGGATGCGGCACATACGACACGCGACTATGCGCCGTTTCTGTCACTGATTACGCGGATGGCGGAGGCCGCGTTTGTTCCTTACTGGCAGGCCCTGGGAGTGACACCGTGAACCGGGAAACCGGTACTTGCGTCAAGGCGGGTTTGCCGTGGCTTCCAACATTTGCTCCAGGCGCTGGCGTGTGATCTCGATGTAGTTACGGCTGATATCGATCCCGATACTTTGCCTGTCCGCGTGGTGGGCGGCAACGCAGGTTGTACCACTCCCGACAAAGGGGTCGAGCACAGTCTGCTCTTCGGTCGTGAACAGACGGATCAGGTGTTCGCACAGGCGCATGGGTTTTGGCGTCAAATGACCGGACCGTTTCCTGTCTTTTTCCACCGGCATCACCGTCGCCGGGGTGTTCCCGGTCAGTGCCTGTGCAGGGTCTATCAACCCGGTCTGGTGCGTCAACCAGTTATTCAGGAATGTCCCTTCGCGGGGTTTCTGGGCACACAGGATTGCCTCGAACTGCGGCCGCAACTGCGGCGTCTTCCGCCCCCGCAGAGCGGCGATCATCTGCGCCTTTTTGCTACGCGACAGCCCCGTTTTCCTGCGCACGAAATGGTTCAGCGTGAACGCTTTGAACTGGGCGCGTGCCTGGAACCGCCATGCGTACTGATCCCGGATCTCGAACCCGCGCTCTTCCGCCGCGACCGCCATCCGGTGATAGAGCCGGGGAGCGGAGAACATCAGCATGAAGCCGCCCGGCTTCAGGATGCGGAAGATCTCCGAGTAGACGGGGGACAGGAACGCCTGCAGTGCCCGTCCCTGGGCAGGGTCGAATCTCATCCCGATCGGAAGGCCGCCGACGCTGCCGTTGACGCGCTTCGGGATGGTGCCTTTGGTCCACCGGTTATCGAGGCCGTCGAGGAAGTAGGGTGGATCGGACAAGACCATGTGCACACTGGCGGTCTCGATACCGGGGAGGATCATGTTGCAATCGCCGGCGTACAACCGGACGCCTTCGGTGGTGGAAAGATCGCTCACGCCGGCACGCGCATGCGCTTTGCTACACTGTTTGCCGGGGGGCGCGGCGATCTTCTCTTCCGGGGACATGTCCATCAGTTCGACTCGACCCGGTTGCTGCGTTCCCGACCCACGTTCCGTGGTGATTTTGTCATGGCTTGTTTCCCCGCTTATGGGTTGGAAGCATCAGCAAGGAAGGGAAAATAAGCTGTATCATAACACATTGCTTTCCTCCTACCGCATGCCTGTGTGCGCTGCCACCCAGGCGCTCGCGGTGCGCCGGCGGTTATTCCACAGTCGTAAACAGGTGCTGGAACTGTTCTTCATCGAAGCCGCGTGCCAGCAGAAAACGCGCCTGCCGGCCTGCCTCGCGTCCCGAGTGTGGCAGTTCGGGGCCAAAACGTCGTGCCCGAGTCCTGGCCGCCAACTGTTCCCAATCGATGGACTGGGCCTGTATGCAGCGTTCTATCAATGCCGCAGCGATGCCGCGTTGTTGCAGTGCCTGGCGTATCCCCACCGACCCTGTGCCACGCTCGACGCGCTGTAGGATAAAGGCGTTGGTATAGCGCTCGTCGCTTTGCAGCCCGCTGCTGTGCAGCCGCTCCAGCACCGCCTGCAGCAGTTCCGTATCCACGTCTGTCCGGGCCAGCCGCTGCCGCAGTTCCTGGCGGCTGTATTCACGCCGCGCAAGCAGCCTGCAGGCGCGCTGGAACAATTGCTGGCCCGCCGTGTCTGTATCCCGCGAGTTGTCAGGATACCGCATTCAGCGTGACCGCAGGCTCCGCCTCTCCGGCATCGCCCGGTTCCTCGGTGGCGGCAGGCAGTCGCTTTGCCAGTATGGCCTGTCGGAGTTGTTCCGCCATGGCGGGATGTTCCTGCAGGTAGCCGCGTGCGTTTTCCTTGCCCTGGCCGATGCGTTCCCCCTGATAGCTGTACCAGGCGCCGGCCTTGTCGATCAGCCCGATGTCTACCCCGTGTTCGATGAGTTCACCATTGCGGGAAATGCCTTCGTTATAGAGGATGTCGAACTGTGCCTGGCGGAACGGCGGGGCGATCTTGTTTTTGACAACCTTGACACGGGTTTCATTGCCGATCACCTCATCCCCTTTCTTGATGGCACCGGTGCGGCGGATGTCCAGGCGCACCGAGGAATAGAACTTCAGCGCGTTTCCTCCGGTGGTGGTCTCCGGGTTGCCGAACATCACCCCGATCTTCATGCGAATCTGGTTGATGAATATCACGCAGCAGTTGGCGCGCTTGATGTTGCCGGTCAGCTTGCGCAGGGCCTGGGACATCAGTCGGGCGGTCAGGCCCACATGCGCATCCCCCATCTCGCCTTCGATCTCGGCCTTGGGGACCAGTGCGGCGACCGAGTCAATCACCACCAGTCCCACGGCCCCGCTGCGTACCAGCATGTCGCAGATCTCCAGTGCCTGCTCACCGGTGTCCGGCTGTGACACCAGCAGTTCGTCGATGCTGACCCCCAGTTTTTCAGCATATGCCGGCTCCAGCGCGTGTTCGGCATCGATAAATGCACAGGTCTTGCCTTGCCTCTGGGCCTCGGCGATGGCAGACAGTGAGAGTGTGGTCTTGCCGGAAGACTCCGGCCCGTAGATCTCCACGATACGCCCGCAGGGCAGGCCACCTACGCCCAGTGCGATATCCAGGCCGATGGACCCGGTGCTGACCGTCTGTACCGACACCACCGGGTTATCGCCCATCTTCATTACCGAGCCCTTGCCGTACTGTTTTTCAATCTGGCTCAGGGCGACTTCCAGGGCCCGCTTTTTCATATCATCTTGTTTCCGGCTCATGGTTCTTGTCCTCCACTGGTATGGTTTTGCATGGCATGTGTCCGTGTTGCGACCACCCGCGGTTCGGGTGGCAGGTTGATGCCAAGTATATCGCTCTTTTTTACCATGTCAATACTTTTTAACTGGTAGTTATTTATTATCTATACAGCATTGAATATATCGATAGTGCCGTTATAATTCAAAGAGGTATCCGCGCATGTTCGAAGGCATCAAATGGGCACACCGGCAGAGACTGCAATTCATTGAATTGTCAGTGTATTATGTGGGCTTTATCAGCCGCCGCCAGTTGGCGCGGCGGTTCACGTTGTCGGATGCGGCGGCCACCAAGGACATCCGTCTGTATCAGAAGCTGGCGCCGGGCAATCTGGTTTACCGGCATGGCCGTTTCGGCTATGTGCCGGGTCCGGCCTTTCGTGCCGTGTTCGCTGATTTGTCTCCGGGCAGTGTGCTGTCCCGCTGTGAGGACGGTTTGTTCGGGGGATTCGTTCCCGACGAGGCGTTTCCGTACCCGCTGCCTGCACTGAGCCTGGAGTCGCCCGTCCGCTTGCCGGAGCAGGCGGTGCTGGCGCAATTGACTCGGGCCATCTGCCAGCGGCGCAAGCTGTCCTTACACTACCATTCACTCAGTAGCGGCGGTGACAGCCGGGCAGTGCGCGTCATCGAGCCGCATACGCTGGTGAATACCGGTTTGCGCTGGCATGCCCGTGCCTATAATGTGCAGACCTTTGACTTCCGCGATTTCGTGCTGTCACGCATCAGCGAGGCCCGCTGCCTGGAACAGCCGGCGGAGTCTTCCGCAGACTATGACGAGGATTGGAGCGAGCGGATCGCGCTGTGTCTGGTCCCGCATCCGGGCCTGAACAGCGCACAGCGGCAGGCCGTGTTGCTGGACTACGCTGCCGATGCGAGCGGAGAGGTGGTGATCAGCACGCGCCGTGCGCTGGCCGCCTATCTGTTGCAGCGCATGGGGGTGGATACCACCCCGGAACACAGCCGTTCGCCGCAGCAGTGTCCGCTGGCGCTGCGCAACCGGGACGAGCTGGAAACCTTTGCCAGTTGGGCGCTGTGAACGGCTGTCCGCCGCCCCTGGGTCAGGGACGGCGGACCATAGCCAGGGGTACCTGGGGCGCTAGAAGCGGATGCGCAGCCCGGCCCACGCTGAGCGTGGAGCGCCCGGGGCGTGGAAGTTTTCCACTGCGATCTCGTCTTTGCCCTGCGACTGCGGCAGCGCGTTCCAGGCACGAGCCCCGGCGGTTTCGTATTCGGTGTCGAACACGTTCTCGACCTCCACCCAGATATCGATATAGGAGCTCAGCGTCACCACGCTGTTGAAGTCCATCACCGTGTAGCCAGACAGGGTGTCCAGTTCATTGCTTTCGTCCCCGCGCAGATAGACGCCGCTGGAATAGCGTACGTCCAGCCCCGCCATCCAGTTTGGCAATAGCTGGTAACTGGCGCCAAAGCGCAGCGAATGGTCCGGGATGCCCGGCAGGTGGTCTCCTGCCTCGACATTGGTGCCGGCAAAGTGGGTCACTGTGGACAGCCGCACATTGTCTTCCACGGTGGCCTGCAGATAACCGTAGTTGAGGTAGAAGCTCAGATCCCGGTAGTCGCCTTCGACGCCGAATTCCATACCCTGACGGCGAGTGTCCCCGATATTCTGGAAGTAGCCACCGCCGGTGGTGGTGGTGTGGGTGAAGAACAGATCATCCGCCAGATCGGTACGGAAGAAGGCCAGGTTCCAACGCAGTTCCGCCATCATATCGATGGTGCCGCGGGCGCCGAACTCGTAGGTCCGGGCCACGACCGCGTCCAGCGGTGGGTCGGCCACAAAGGCGTTGGGCAGGTTGCACGGATCGTCCGGGTCGGCACAGGTCAGCTCTGCCGCTGTGGGTACGCGGAAGCCCTCACTGTACGCGGCAAACAGGTTCAGTTCCGGCATCGGGTTCCAACTCAGTCCCGCCGCCGGATTGATACGGTCGAAGCTGTGTTCGCCGGAGAGTTTGTCTTCCTCGTCCTCTTCCAATTCAGCGTGGTTGCGAATTTCCAACTTGCTGTGTTGGTAGCGGGCCGATGCGGTCAGCGTCAGTGTGTCTGTGAGCATGAACGAATCGGTGACATAAAAACCGTAGCTGTTCTCCTCGGTACGGATATCCACCTCCGTTTCTTTTTCTTCCACATCGATGATGCCGACCCCCTTGGTGCCGGATACCAGTTCCGCTGCGTTCAACGCACCTTCCCCTTCGGACTGCTGGAATTTTGTTTTGTGCCGCTCGTAGGCGAAACCGATGATGATATGGTTGTCACGTCCGCCCAGGCTGCCCTGATGAGAGAGTTGCAGACCACCGCCGACGGTATCGGTACGGGTCAGCGTGGTGCGTTCTTCTCCTTCGGCCTCACGCTCCAGTTCCAGGTCACTCAGGTCGCTGTTTGCGTCCAGTCGCTCGGCTTCATCCTCATCGGCCAGATAGAATTCCCGCAACTGCCCGGATGCCAGTGCCGTCTCCAGCTTCTCGGTGTCGCATAACTCCGGATGGATCGGCGTGCGATCATCGTCGTTGTTGTCGAAAAACACGCCCTTTTCCTCTCCAGTATCATCATCTTCCGAACTGCACTCGATCTCGGCGTCGCCATTCAGCGTCCTGCGCTCAAAGCTGCGCCGGTAGGCATTGCCGGCCAGTTGCAGGCTGGCGTTGATGTCATGGCTGAGTGTGGCGTTGAAATAGTCCACCTCGTTGCCGGTATAGTCCGGGTAGGAATGCACCGACTCAGGGTCGATCTGTAGCAGTCCTTCCGGGGCCAGACCGTTGCCGGTCAGGTCGTTGTCTATACGGGCCAGGCTGAGGTCGATATCGGTGCGCTCACTCTCCCAGCCAAACTTGCCAAAGAACTGGCGTACCCTGGAAGGAGAGTACTCGCGCCAGCCGTCCTCATTTACGCCACTGGCGTTCAGGTACCAATCCATCGCCCCGACACTGCCGCCATGTTCCAGATCGATGCTACGCCGGTCGAACGAGCCGTAGCCCGCCTCGATCCGCGTGCCGGGATGGCTGAAGCCGCTTTTGGTGCGCATCGACAAGGACCCGCCAAGGGTGTTGCGGCCAAACAGCGGGTTGGAGCCGGGGACCACGTCGATGGCGCTGATGGCGGATTGAGGGATCAGGTCCCAGTTTATGGTATTGCCAAAGCCCTCATTGATACGCATGCCGTCCAGATAGACCGACAGGCCATTGGCGGTGCCGACCAGTGGCGACACCAGAAAGCCGCGGTAATACACATCGTTCTGGTAGGGATTGTTCTGGGTGCTGTTGACGTTGAAGCTGCTGGACAACTTGTGCAGTGTGTCGGACACCTCCAGGCTGTGCAGATGGGCACTGTCCCCGGCCGAGATCGACTGGGCGTTGCCCGCGAAGCGATCCACGTCTATGCCGCTGGCTGGCAGCGGAGTGACGCCGATCACCCGTACCTCCGGGACCTCCAGGTCGCGTCCACCCTGTGCCAGGGCCAGGTTGAACCCGGGTAACAGTGCGGTGAAAAATGCCGCGAGCAGCGCACGGGTGAAACATTTCATCATACTGCTTATCATAACTGTGTTCTCCTTAATCCATTTTGACGGCTGATTGCCCTGCCTTGTCGGGTTCATACAGCATCGCACACAACACCAAGCCGTATGTTCCAAGGGCTGAGTGGTACGCGATGATGGTGGTACGCGATGATGGTGGGCTGAGTGGTACGCGATGATGGTGGGCTGAGTGGTACGCGATGATGGTGGGCTGAGTGGTACGCGCTGCCAACTGCCCCTTCGCAGCAGGAAAACCGGTATTTTTAATACTCTGATAACATATGGGTGCGATAATATCAGCTTCCCGGAGCGCATTGCAAGCATCGCGTCAGCGTTCGGAGACACCGTCCACATCCTGTTTCGAGCAGGCTGGCAGCAGTCCCATCAGCCCGCGCAGTGCCTGTCGGCAGGCCTGCCGCCGGACCTGCTGGCGCCCGCCCGGGTAGTGTGCGCAGACACTGTGATGATGCTGTGTGACCGCATCGACCCAGGCACAGCACACCGTTCCCACCGGTTTCTCCGGGGTGCCTCCCGCCGGTCCGGCGATCCCGGTGATGGCGGCTGCCAGCCTGGCGTGGCTATGTGCCAGCGCACCCTGTGCCATGCGCAGTGCGGTGGCCTCGCTCACCGCCCCGTGCTGGCGCAGGGTGTCAGCGGGTACCTGCAGCATCTCACGCTTGGCCGCATTGCTGTAGCTGACAAAGCCGCGTTCGAACCAGTCCGAACTGCCCGGGACGCGGGTGATCACTTCGGCCAGCATCCCGCCGGTGCAGGATTCCGCTACCGCCACACTGTAGCCGGCGTTCCGGCACAGGCGGCCCAGGGTCTCGGCCAGTGTTTGCAGTTCAGCCTCGTCCGGAGGCGGCTCCGCGTTCGCGTCGGCGGGCCCTTTGTCGCCGCGCCGTTCGCGAAAGAAATCGCGTAACAGTGCGGCACTTTCATCCCGCAGCAGACCGCGTTCCACCGTCGGACGATGATTCAGTCGGTCACAGCAGAGGATATCAAACACACTCCCGGCCGCTCCGGCACGCAGGTCGTCGCTGGCAAACACCACCCTGGGGATGCGCGCCTGCACGATCGCCCCGGCACACATGGCACAGGGTTCCAGGCTGACGTACAGTGTTGTACCGGGCAGGCGGTAATTGCCTTGGCGCCGTGCCGCCTGACGGATGGCCTTGATCTCCGCGTGTGCGGTGGGGTCACAGTCGCCGATGGAGGCGTTACTCCCTTCACCGATGCGTTCCCCGTTGGCGACCAGCACCGCGCCCACCGGCACCTCGCCGCATTCTGCCGCTTGCCGGGCGAGTTTCAGCGCATGGCCCATCCAGTCGGCGTCCTGCCTGTTCATGGTCCTGTTCCGTTGCCGCTCATGCTGGTGGCCTGGCAGGTCCTCCTTGTCATGGACATCGGCAATGTGTTTTTCAGTGGCCAGACAACCTCAATCCCCGGCGATGGTCATGTTCTCGATGAGCACGGAACCGGACAGGATGTTTCTGCGCCAGTCGATGTCGTTGCCGACGGCGGTGATGTGCTGGAACATCTCGCGCAGGTTTCCAGCCACCGTGATCTCTTCCACCGGGAAACTCGGCTCGCCATTTTCCACCCAGAATCCGTTCACGCCGCGCGAATAGTCCCCGGTGAGTTGATTGACCCCGAAACCGATGGTATCGGTGACCAGCAGTCCGCTGTGCATCTGCCGGAGCAGGCCATCAAGCCCTTCGTTGCCCGGGTCGACATAGAGGTTGTGTGTACCGCCCGCATTGCCGGTCGTCCGCATCCCGAGTCTGCGTGCCGAGTAGGCGTCCAGCAGATAGCTTTGCAGTACGCCCTGCTGGACGATCGTCTGTTCCCGGGTGGAGACCCCTTCCGCGTCAAACGGGGCGCTGCCCAGTGCCGAGCGCAGGTGCGGCCGCTCGCGGATCGTCAGCCAGTGCGGAAACACCTGCTGTCCCAGGCGGTCGTTCAGGAAACTGGCGCGGCGGTACTGGCTGCTGCCGGAGATGGCCAGGACAAATTCGGCGAACAGTTCGGCCGCCACGCCGGCCTCGAAGATCACCGGGGCCTGGGTGGTGCGTATCTTTCTCGCGCCCAGCCGGGCCAGGCAGCGTCTGCCCGCCTCCTCCCCGATCCGGGTGGTGTCCTGCAGGTGCCGGTAGTCGCAGGCCTTGCTGTACCAGCCCTCGCGCTGCATGGACCCGTCCCGACTGGCGATCACGGTGCAGTCCAGCAGGTGGTGGGAAGCAGGCCAGCCGCCGATAAAGCCGTGGCTGTTGCCATACATATAGTCGCTGACATAGCTGCTCAGTGCGGCACCATCGGAGTTGCTTATGCAGGGGTCGTGGCCCAGTGCGGTATCTTCACAGGCCACGCACAGCTCGATGGCCTGTTCCGGTTCGAGCGACCAGGGATGACAGACATCCAGTTCCGGGATCGCCTGGGCCATCATCTCGGCCGGGGCGAGCCCGGCATATTCATCCTCGCTGGCATGGCGTGCGATCGCACAGGCGGCCTGTACACACGCCTCGCAGGCGGCGGCGGACAGGTCCGAACTGCTCGTGTTGCCCTTGCGTTTTCCCAGATAGACGGTCAGTGAGAGCGACTGATCGTTTTCATGTTCCAGACGTTCCACTTCCCCCATGCGCACATTGATATACAGCCCACTGCCACGGCTGATACTTACCTCGGCAGCGCTTGCGCCGCAGCGCAGTGCCTGTTCCAGTACACTGGCGATGCGCTGCTCGTCGTGCGGCTGCTGTGTACTGTGTACCGCGATGGCGGCCTTCTCAAGGGTTTCTTTCATCAGTGGTCCAGGGTAACCGGTTTCGGTGGTCGTGTGGGTGCGCATTGTCTGTTGTGCCCTGGGTCTTGCGGGCGAGCGTCCCTGGAACGGATTATATCGTCCGGGTCGTTTGCTATCCAGATCTGTGAGCCGGTCTGCGCTGCGCAGGTCGTGTGCAGCAGCCCCTGGCGATTTGCCGCATCCGGCCACCTGCACTATAATCGCCCACACGCCGCATGCTCGCGTGTGTGTGGGCCGCCCGGCGCCTTGTTTCCACGTTAATGGACATACCACATATCACCGCACCGCTGAATCCCCAGCAAAAGGAAGCTGTGGTATCCGAAGCGAGCAACATGCTGGTACTCGCGGGTGCCGGCAGTGGCAAGACCATGGTGCTGGTACACCGCATCGCCTGGCAGATAGAGAACCGGGGTGTGCTGCCATTTGCCATCTTTGCGGTGACCTTCACCAACAAGGCCGCCAGCGAGATGCGCGGGCGCATAGAGAATTTGTTGGGCCAGTCGGTGCGTGGCATGTGGGTGGGCACCTTTCATGGTCTGGCACATCGGATGTTACGCCTGCATTGGCGTGAATGTGGGCTGCCGGAAACCTTTCAGATCCTGGACAGCGATGATCAGTTCCGTATGCTGCGCCGAACCATTCGGGCGATGCAACTGGATGACCGGGTATTCGCGCCACGCGAGATGCAGCAGCGTATCAATGGCTGGAAGGATCAGACACAGCGTCCGGCGGATATTGCTTCGAGTGATGACAAAACCGTCTACGCACGGCGTATCTATGAAAACTATCAGGCGGAATGCGATGCCGCCGGCGTGGTGGACTTCTCCGAACTGCTGCTGCGCAGTTGGGAATTGCTGAATGCAAATCCCGCGGTGCTGGAACATTACCAACAGCGCTTCAGCCACATCCTGGTGGATGAGTTTCAGGATACCAACGATTTGCAATATCAGTGGCTACGGTTGCTGGCGGGCTCCGGGGCTTCGGTGTTTGCGGTCGGGGACGACGACCAGTCCATCTACAGTTGGCGTGGGGCGAGGATGGATCATATGCAGTTATTTGAAAGGGATTTTCCCGATGTTCAATTGGTGCGACTGGAACAGAACTACCGTTCCACCAAGACGATCCTTGACGCGGCCAACGCGCTGATACGCAACAACCATAATCGACTCGGCAAGGAATTGCACACCGCCAGTGAGACGGGAGAGGCTATTTGCCTGTACCAGGCCATGGATGAACAGGGGGAGGCCAGCCATGTCGGTGCCAGCATACTCGCGGGACGCAAGCAGGGGCGCAACTGGGGGGAACACGCGGTACTGTACCGTACCAGTGCGCAGTCGCGTGTGTTCGAGGAGGCGATGATACAAAGTGGCATCCCGTACCGGGTCTATGGGGGTATGCGTTTCTATGAGCGGGCGGAGATAAAGCATGCTATCGCGTATATGCGTCTGGCCTTGTCTCCGGATGATGATGTGTCGCTGGAACGGGTCATCAATACCCCGAGGCGTGGCATCGGGCAGCAGACGCTGTCCCGGCTGCGCGCCCATGCCGGAGAGCAGCAGTGTTCGCTGTGGCAGGCCAGTGAGCGGATGCTGCAGCAAGAGCAGTTTGCGTCGCGGACTCGCGCCGCGGTGGAGACCTTTCGCGCATTGATCCTGCAGATGCGTGCCGCTTGCCGTGAGCGCGACGCATTGGTGCTGCACGAATTTACTCAGCAGATCATCGAATGGAGCGGGCTCAGGGAACATTATCTGCAGGATGGCGGACAGGATGCGCGTTCGCGTATCGAGAACCTGGAAGAGTTGGTCTCTGCCGCCCGTGCGTTTGTCAGGCCGGAAGAAGACACCGAGGAGGCGCAACAGGATGAACTGAGCGCCTTTCTCGCCCATGCGGCACTGGAATCGGGAGAGACCCAGTCGCATGATGACAGCAGCGATTATGTGCACCTGATGACCCTGCACAAGGTGAAGGGACTGGAGTTCCCCGTCGTATTTCTGGTGGGTCTGGAGGAGGAGTTGTTTCCGCATCAATTGAGCATGGGGGACCCGGCCCAGTTGGAGGAGGAACGCAGGCTCTGTTATGTGGGGATCACCAGGGCGCAGCAGGTGTTGCATATAAGCTGGGCTGTGCGCAGGAATGTTTATGGCAGGCAACGTCATCCGAAGCGATCGCGTTTTGTGCGGGAATTGCCATCCGGGTTGTGCCGTTTGGCACACAGGCAGTGGGGCTGGACGCAAAAAGATGAACCGCAGCAGCAGCCCTGGGTGCCACAGTCACGTCGCGCACCCCGGCGTAATGGTGGGGAGGACCCTCAGGTGGCGGAAGCGCTGTTGCCGGGGCAGCATGTCAGGCATCACAGTTTTGGCGAAGGTATGGTGACTGCGCTGGATGTCTCCGGGGGCATGGTGCGCGTGCAGGTGCATTTCCGTGATGGCAGCAAGTGGCTGTCCGCCGCCCATGCCAATCTGCAACCGGTGGGAGGTGTGTCCGGTGGATCGCATTAGATATCGATGGTTGGCCCTGATGCTGTTGCCGCTGCTGTTTGCGGCCTGCCAGCGCGGTCCTTCCACTCCGGTCGCGGGCGGCGCCGCGGTTGACGGACAGCGGCAGTTCAGTTGGAAGATCGTCACCACGTGGCCGGCAAACTTTCCGATCTTTCAGGAAGGGGTGGATCGCTTTGCCGAGGCACTGCGCACGATGAGCCAGGGCCAGTTGGATATCAAGGTCTATGCGGCGGACGAACTGGTGCCCGCGTTGCAGGTGTTTGACGCGGTCTCCCAGGGGACGGTGCAAATGGGACACGGGGCTTCCTATTACTGGGCGGGCAAGGTGCCGGAGGCGCAGTTTTTCTCGGCGGTCCCGTTTGGCATGAGTCCCGGGGAGATGGATGCGTGGTTATATTATGGTGGGGGATTGGAACTGTGGCGCGAGATATACGCCGATTTTCAACTGGTCCCGTTTCCGATGGGGAATACCGGTGCACAGATGGGCGGCTGGTTCAATCGGCGCATGGATTCACTGGCGGACATCCCTGGCATACGTATGCGTATCCCCGGTCTGGGTGGCAAGGTGCTGAAACGGGCCGGGGGCAATCCGGTGCTGATGGCGGGCGGAGAGATATACACGGCCCTGGAACGTGGCACTATCGATGCGACCGAATGGGTGTCTCCGTTCCATGATCTCAGACTGGGGCTGGATCGTGCCGCAAAATACTATTACTACCCGGGCTGGCATGAGCCAGGCACCAACTTCGAGTTGATCATTAACGCGGATGCCTGGCAGTCATTGCCGATGCACCTGCAGAGCATGGTACGGAATGCGGCTGCGGCCACCGCGCAGTGGATCTTTGCCGAGATGGAATATGCCAATCAGCAGAGTCTGCGCGAACTGGCCGAATACCAGCATGTGCAGATACTGGCTTTCCCGCAAGAGGTGTTGCAGGAACTGCGGCACTTGACCGAGCTTACGTTGCAGGCGGAGGCGGAGGCCAATGCCGGGTTTGCCCGCGTCTACAGCGCCTGGCGTGAATTTCGCAAGGCCTACCAGCCGTGGAGCCGGATATCGGAACAGGCGTTGCTGCCGACCCGGGCGGACCGGAGTCCTGTCCCCGGCGGCTGAGGTTCCGGTCAAGGCGGGCTCGGGTGGTTTGACTCCGGCTTGTGGTCAAAGACCGCCTTGCGTTGTTGCTCGGCACGCTGTGCGCACAGTGCCCGATCAGCGTCCGACTCCGGCTGTAGCGGCCAGCCGCTACAGTGTTGCAAAGTCAATTCTGCCAACAGTTGTGCGTGGGCGGTGGAATCGTTGAGTGCCGGTACATAGGAAAACCGTGTCCCACCGGAATCAAGAAAGCAGGCCCGGTTTTGCATCTCTATTTCTTCCAGTGTCTCCAGGCAGTCGACCGCAAACCCGGGGCATACGACCTGCACATCGCGTACACCGGATGCTGCGAGCTCCTTCAACGTCTGGTCGGTATAGGGTTGCAACCATCGCCGGGGGCCAAAGCGGGACTGGAAGCTGAGTTGCCATGCTCCGTGCGGTAGTCCCAGATGCTCGGCGATCAGCCTGGCACTCTTGTGGCATTCACAGTGGTAGGGGTCACCGGCGAGAAAGTAATGCTCTGGCAGGCCGTGGAAGGAAAATACCAGCCGTTCCGGTTTGCCATGCTGCTGTTGATGCCGGCGGATGGAATCGGCTATCGCCGTGATGTAGACCGGATGGTCATGGTAGTGCGTTACCATGCGCAGCTCCGGGATGTGCCGCCAGCCACGCAGCGTGTCCGCCACGGCATCGAAGGTGGATGCGGTGGTCGTTGCCGAATACTGCGGATACAGTGGCAGGATCAGCAAACGTTCGGCATTGGCCTGAAACAGCCTTTCCAGTGCCGAGTTGATTGAAGGTGTGCCGTAGCGCATTGCCAGCTCAACCCGGAATACGCCGGCCGCAGTGGCGTCCAGTGTCTGTTGCAGTTGCCGCGCCAGCGCGTGTGACAGTTGCAGTAGTGGGGAGCCGTCTGTTCTCCAGATCTTGCGGTAGGCGGCAGCGGAACGCCGTGGTCGAAGGCGCAATATGAATCCGTGCAGTATGCATTGCCATGGCAATGTGGGCAGTTCTATGACCCGGGGGTCGGAGAGGAATTCCGCGAGGTAGCGGCGCACGGCGCCAGTGTCCGGGCGGTCCGGGGTGCCAAGGTTGTTCAGCAGCACCCCGGTGCAGGCGGCTGCGTCATGTGCGTAATCGGTCTTGCCAAGGTATCTGTTGCGCATGGTGTCATGTGTGTGTCAGGTGCCCGGCATCGACCAGCGAGTGCCACACCCGAAACACCTGTCCATGGAAGTTTCCCATACCGGCGTTATAGCGCAAGCCGGCGCATTTGTAAAAAAGCGGCCCGGTCTGTTCCCGAGATGGACGGGTTGTCCGCTTGACTCTACGTGCCGACCGTTGTGGCGGCGCAACAGACGCATCGGCTTGCAAGCGGGTATGTGCTGTGAAATACTGCTCCGACTGAGCACCGTACACGGTGCGACAATTGCCATCGTATCGATACGCTGTGCTGGATCGGGAAGGTTTCGGATGGTCTGTCCTGAACTGAGGTGGCATTATCTGCGGCTATGAAATTTTGTTCTGAATGTGGCGCGACGCTGGTATGGAAGATCCCGGAGATGGATGACCGCAAGCGCTATGTGTGCGAAGTCTGTCCCCGGGTGCATTATCAGAATCCGAACATTGTTACTGGCTGTATCCCGGAATGGGAGGATCGCATCCTGTTGTGCAGGCGCGCTATTGAGCCACGGCGTGGCTACTGGACCCTGCCTGCGGGCTTCATGGAGCTTGGTGAAACCGTTGCCGAGGGTGCCATGCGTGAATCCTGGGAAGAAGCCAATGCGCGGGTGCATATCCATTCCCTGTATACGATCTTCGATGTTCCCCACGCGGCACAGGTCTTCATGATGTTT
This sequence comes from Gammaproteobacteria bacterium, assembly GCA_965115915.1. Taxonomy (GTDB): domain Bacteria; phylum Pseudomonadota; class Gammaproteobacteria; order Eutrophobiales; family Eutrophobiaceae. The sequence continues at coordinate 346,700 of OZ220483.1, forward strand.
CGTGCCCGCCTGTTGGATACGGGTGTCTCTCCCGGTCAGGAGACCCTGGAACTGGATTTGTTTCAGGAAGATCGGATCCCATGGGCTGACATCGCGTTTACTACCGTATTGCATACCCTGGAGTATTATTTTGCAGACCGTCGACGCCAGCGTTTTCTGCTGCATACCGGCATGATTTACAAGGAAGGCGGGGAAAACCGCTTTCGTCCCGGTAACGACCTGGTGGCTGATGAAGCGATCAGGTCTCCGTCACCATAGCATGGATCACGCCTTCAGGGTGTGAGTTCAAGTTGTGCCCAGCCAGGGCATTTCGTTAGCGCTTCACGCGCACAGTGTTCCACCGACTCGTCGTTTTGCGCCGCCTGGGGTGTCTTGGTGGCTGTTGTTTCGTCACAACTGTGCCGAACCACGGTTTTTGGCAATTTGTCAGGCGTCTTATGCTCATCGCCGGCTGCCACGAGCACAGCCAGACCGGCCCGGTTCAGCATCTCCAGCGTGTCGAGGTCGGGTCGCCTTGCGCCAGTCTGCAATTCCAGTAGTACACAGAGGTGTCCATTATGACACAGGGTCTGTTCCAGCCTTTGCGCGACGGGTAGCGCCAGTGCGCCCTGGAGCCACAGTGTGTGTTCCAGGGTCGGGACGACTCCCTGTCCGGGCCCGCGGGTGCTGGCCTGTTCGATCATGCCTGCCCCCACGGTGATATTGTTCAGACGGTCGATGATGATGAAGGAGCCGGTGTCCTTGCATACCGGATAAGGGTCGAAGTACATCTCGGTATCAAGGCAAAACGTGCAGCGGGCGATATCATTGAGTCGCAGCGCGGTGGTATCATGGGTCTGGAGCGTGTTCGGGTCGAGCTTGAAGTCGATCTGTGCCAGGCGACCAGACACCGTTCGGCAGGGGAACTTCAGGTAGTAGGGTCGGTTTCTGCGCAGGGCCTGTTCAGTCATCCATATCACCATAGCGGAGATCTCGCTGGCGTACTGTGGCAAGTCGTCGTCGCCATGGATGATCAGATCGCCGCGGCTGATATCGATGTCGTCTTCCAGTACCAGGTCAAGTGCCATCGGGGTGAAGGCCTCGTCCAGTTCTCCATCCGGTCCCAGGATGCGGCGGACGCGGCTTTCCTCGCGGGAAGGCAGTACCTTCACGGTATCGCCGCGGCGTACTGCGCCGGCCGACAGGGTGCCGCAGTAGCCACGAAAGTCCGTATCCGGTCGGTTCACGTACTGCACCGGAAAGCGCAGTTTGTCCAGGTTCCTGTCATCAGCGATGTCGATATTCTCCAGCATCTGCAGCAGTGTTTCCCCCGAGTACCAGGGCATGTTTTCACTGGGTTCCACTACATTGTCTCCCTTTAGCGCGGACAGGGGCAGGTAACGTACATCCTGCAGTTTCAACTTGTCCGCGATACTCTGGTAGTCGTCCCGAAGCCTGGCGAATGTCGCCTCATCGTATTTCACCAGGTCCATCTTGTTGACTGCGACAAGAATGTGTCGGATGCCAAGTAACTGTGCGATTACGCTGTGGCGCGTGGTCTGTGTTTGTATACCGCGCATTGCATCGATCAGGATGATGGCCAGGTCGCAGGTGGAGGCCCCGGTCGCCATGTTGCGGGTGTAGCGTTCATGGCCGGGTGTGTCCGCGATGATGAATTTGCGTTTTGTGGTTGAGAAATAGCGGTACGCCACATCGATCGTGATGTTTTGCTCGCGTTCCGCCTGCAGTCCATCCACCAGCAGCGCGAGGTCCAGTTCGCCGGAGACACAGCCTGAACTCCGGCTGTCGTTGGCCAGTGCAACGATCTGGTCCTCGTATATCTGCTGTGAGTCGTGCAGCAACCTGCCTATCAGCGTGCTCTTGCCATCGTCCACACTGCCGCAGGTCAGCAGGCGCAGCAGACCCTTGCGCATGTGCTGCTCCAGCCAGGCCTGTATGTCTCTGGCCGCCAGTTCGGCATCTTGCGGCATCAGAAATAGCCCTCGCGCTTTTTTTCTTCCATCGATGCGGCCTGATCGGTGTCAATGACCCGGCCCTGTCGTTCCGAGGTTGTGGTCAGTAGCGTCTCCTGGATGATCTCCGGCAGCGTACGTGCGCAGGACAGCACCGCGCCAGTCAGTGGATAGCAACCCAGTGTACGAAAGCGTACCATTTTGCGTTTCGGTTTCTCGCCCGGTTCCAGTGGCATGCGTTTGTCATCCACCAGGATCCAGGTGTCATCGCGTTGCACCACGGGGCGTTTGTCGGCAAAGTACAGTGGCACGATCGGGATGTCTTCCAGGTAGATGTACTGCCAGATGTCCAGTTCCGTCCAGTTGGACAGTGGGAACACACGGATGCTTTCGCCGCGATTGATCCTGCCGTTGTAGCGGTTCCATAGTTCCGGGCGCTGGTTTTTGGGGTCCCAGCGGTGGTGTTTATCACGGAAGGAGTACACCCGTTCCTTGGCGCGCGAACGCTCTTCGTCCCGGCGTGCGCCACCAAAAGCGGCATCGAAACGATGTGCGTTCAGTGCCTGCTTCAACGCCTCCGTTTTCATCACATCCGTGTGGACTTTGCTGCCGTGGGTGAATGGGCCGATCCCCATATCCAGGCCCTGCTGATTGATGTGCACGATCAGCTCCAGACCCAGGTCGGAGACAGTCTTATCACGAAAGCGGATCATTTCCTGGAACTTCCATGTGGTATCTATGTGTAGCAGCGGGAATGAGGGTTTGCCTGGATGGAAGGCCTTCATTGCCAGCCGTAACATGACCGAGGAATCTTTGCCAATGGAGTACAGCATGACGGGCTTCTCGAATTCTGCCGCCACCTCGCGGATAATATGGATGCTCTCCGCCTCAAGCTGTTTCAGATGGGGCCAGCATCCGATCTCGGGTTTGGGGCTGTGCCGGGCCTGTCGGCCCTTGGTGGGGTGTTTGGTCTTGTTCATCAGGGGTTTTGTCTGGGTGCGGGATTGTAACAAAACCCGTCCGAGCTTGCAGACCGCCACCGTTGTCCGGATTTGTGTGTGCGCCCGTACACGCGGTGACGGCACAAGCTGTGGGATGAAAATCGACAGGGCAGGCATTGGCATGTACACTTACCAAACCCGCAGTTCCAGGCGGACGGCTGTCGATTTTATGGATGCGGTTGTTGGAATGTAGCAAGGGAAACAGGCGATGAAAGGAAAGAGCAAGCGATGAAAAAGCTGGCAAACAGATTGCGTGCCAATCTGCTGCAGATGGACCAGCAGCCACTGGGCGCCACGGTACTTACCGTCCTGATCTGTCTCGATATTTTTATATTGATCGTGATATTTCAGGGGCTTTCGATGCACACCCAGCAACTCACTGAGCCGGAGGAGTATATTACCCAGCATTGCAGGGAACTGGTGGGGGGTGAACGTCCGTTGCTGCCGCGTCTTGCGGCAATGGTATCCCTGCACCGAAAGTATCCCGATTACGGTAGTGAGTCTACCATTGCCCGGCAGTACCCGGACTGTGCAAGGCTGACGCGCCGGGTGCAGGCGATAAGCACTTCTGCTACGGCTGCCGTGCTGCAGGATTTGTCCGCACTGACGGGGCAGCGTCGACAAGTAGAACGGGAACTGGCACAGGCGGGGGTTGCCTACGATCTTGTCCTTCAGCAGATGCAGTCGGGTGTGCCGCTGGTCGACGATCATTCGGCCCTGTCCGGAGATGCCGTGAGGCATATTAATACGCTCAACACTCTGGCCGGTCGCCGTACTCAGGTGGAGGATATTCTGGAGGCCGACTCACAGATACAGGCACTGATGGCGGAGCGGGACCGGGTCGATGCCGAAGCGCTGGATCAGGCATACCGGACGGCAGCGTTTTGGTATCCGCCGAAGCGACTGTTGATGGAACTGGCCTTTCTGCTGCCACTGTTGCTATTGTTCAGCTTCTGGAACCGGCGCAGCATTACCTCCAGCCGTCCGTTTCAGACGCTTTTTTCCTCTCACCTGTTGGTAGTCACCAGCATCCCGGTGCTGATCGTGTTCCTGGATCTGTTGCTGGATATTATCCCGTACCATCTGTTGACGCAGGTCATCGATCTGTTGCGTTCATTGAAGCTGGTTGCGATCTGGCACTATGTGGTCATAGCCGCATCCATACTGGTGGCGTTGCTGATCGTGTATCTGGTGCACAAAAATTTATTTACCCAGCAGAAATTGTATGACCGGCGCATCCACAATGGGCAGTGTCAACGTTGTGGCAGCGAATTGCCACCCCATGCCCTGTCTCAGGTCCAGGCATGTCTGCGCTGTGGTTTTGTGCAGTTCCATCCATGTGCCCATTGCGGACAGTTGACGTATGTACACGGACGCCACTGCGCCGTCTGCGGTGTGGAACAGACATTGGCTACTTGACCGGTGTCGGTCGTCAGGGGGCACGATATCCGGTTCGGTGTGTCGCCAGGGGTTTGCTGCTGACGGGTTTGGTCAGGGTGCTGCGGAACGGGAGTGTTGCAATGCAAAGTGGATTGTCATTACCCTCAAACGGGTAAAATGTGGCATATGGCTTGCCCTCCCCACTGAAAAGTGCTGTACTCCCTGTATGCGACACCTTGCTGCACAGCAGCGATTACACGGAGGTATGTGGCGTGGGGATGCCCGCGTTTGATACCCACAAGGCGGTCAACTCGTTGACCGAGGCGGGGGCGGAAATGCCGCTGGCGGAGGCGGTGGTAACGACCATAGCCGAGACGACGGCCCATCTGGCTATGCGCACGGATCTGGAGCAGATGGGAAAGGAACTGCGTCAGGAAATAAGCGGTCTGCGTCAGGAGATGCTCGGTATGGAAGAGCGGCTGCGTCAGGAGATGAGCGGCTTAAGTCAGGAAATGACCAACAAGGACGAGTGGCTGCGTCAGGAGATGATCAACCGGGAAGAGCGGTTGCGTCAGGAGATGCTCAATATGGAATATCGCATGATCGTCAAGCTGGGTTCGCTGATGACCTTGATTGTGGGTGGCACTGCCGCGCTGTTCAGACTGTTTTGGTTCTGAACTTCCAGTCTGTCAACAGGCGCCCTGGCCAAGCTGCATGCGTCGGCGCGTAGCCGTCGGCCCCGAGCAGGAACCATGGCTGCCAATCTGTCCGGACACGGATAACCGGTGGTGTCATCCTTGGTACTACGGTCCGGTTGCCCCGGAATGGTTCTGGGTCGATGGATCTGTCGCTGTGTTGGCACGGGACTCCCATACTGCGACCTGCCGCCCTATACGGCGTATCCCTCCCCGATGCGGCTAGACATAAGTCTTTGATTCAAAAATCTCCAGACCGCATACGCCCGACCCCTTGAAATTGTTCCGGCGGCCTCCATATTGTTAGCACTCGCTCGGAAGGAGTGATAACATAATCAATCCATGGGGGCTCCGGGAATTTTGTCTGTGAAGATTCCGTGGCGTGATTCCCCATACTGCAAATGACTAGTGAAGGAGACGATGCATGAAGAATATAAGGCCATTGCATGATCATGTGCTGGTAAAGCGTGTGGAAGAGGAAAAAACCTCCCCCGGAGGCATTGTGATCCCGGATTCTGCCGCGGAAAAACCTATACAGGGTGAGGTGATCGCCGTTGGTAACGGCAAACTGCTGGAGAACGGCGAACTGCGACCGCTGGACCTGAAGAAGGGTGAGAAGATCCTGTTTCGCAAATATTCCGGCACCGATATCAAGATCGGCGGTGAGGAGTATCTGGTACTCAAAGAGGAAGATGTGCTGGGGGTTGTCGAATAGGACACATTTCTGCCACGCGCTGGATTTCATAATTTCACAAGATTTGGAGGAGCTAACAAGATGGCTGCGAAAGAAGTCAAATTTTCTGATGATGCCAGAAACCGGATGGTTGCTGGTATCAACATTCTTGCCAATGCGGTAAAGCAGACCCTGGGTCCGAAAGGACGCAATGTGATCCTTGAAAAGAGCTTTGGTGCACCGACAGTTACCAAGGATGGGGTCTCAGTGGCAAAAGAGATTGAACTGGAGAACAAGTTCGAGAACATGGGTGCGCAGATGCTCAAGGAAGTCGCATCCAAGACCTCGGATGTCGCTGGTGACGGTACCACCACCGCTACGGTGCTGGCGCAGGCTATCGTCCGTGAAGGCCTGAAGGCGGTCGCCGCAGGCGCCAACCCGATGGATATCAAGCGTGGTATCGACAAAGCGGTCGCCGCGACGGTCGAGCAACTCAAGAAACTGTCCAAACCGTGCGAGGATAGCAACGCTATTGCCCAGGTCGGCACGATCTCCGCCAACTCTGATGAGGATGTGGGGAAGATCATCGCCGAGGCCATGGACAAGGTCGGCAAGGAAGGCGTCATTACCGTGGAAGATGGCTCCGGGCTGGAAAACGAGTTGAGCATCGTGGAGGGCATGCAGTTTGATCGCGGTTACCTGTCCCCGTATTTCATCAATGACCAGCAGGCCATGTCGGCAAGCCTGGAAAAGCCTTACGTGCTTTTGCATGACAAGAAGATATCCAACATCCGTGATCTGCTCCCGGTACTGGAGGCGGTGGCAAAATCTGGCCGTCCGCTACTGATTGTCGCCGAGGATGTGGAAGGCGAGGCACTCGCCACGCTGGTGGTCAACAATATGCGTGGCACAGTCAAGCTGGCCGCTGTCAAGGCCCCGGGCTTCGGTGACCGCCGCAAGGCTATGCTGGAAGATCTGGCCGTACTGACTGCGGGCTCCGTGATCTCCGAGGAAGTTGGCTTGAGCCTGGAGAAGGCGGGTCTGGATGACCTTGGCAGTGCCGAGCGCGTCCAGATCAACAAGGAAAACACCACCATCGTCGATGGTGCTGGAAAAACCGCCGACATCGAAGCGCGTATCAAGCAGATCCGACAGCAGATCGAGGACGCTACCTCGGATTATGACCGTGAGAAACTGCAGGAGCGCATGGCCAAGCTCTCTGGTGGGGTCGCAGTCATCAAGGTGGGTGCGGCAACCGAGGTGGAGATGAAGGAGAAAAAGGCCCGTGTCGAGGACGCTCTGCATTCCACCCGTGCCGCGGTGGAAGAAGGTGTGGTACCCGGTGGCGGGGTGGCACTGATCCGTTCCATCAAGGTTACCAGGGCAACCAAAGGAAGCAATAGTGACCAGCAGGTCGGTATTGATATCCTGGTGCGTGCGCTGGAGGAACCGTTGCGTCAGATCGTTTCCAATGCCGGAGAGGAAGCCTCAGTGGTCCTGAACAAGGTCATGCAGGAGTCTGGCAACCAGGGTTACAATGCGGCCACGGGTGAGTTTGGCGATATGGTGAAGCTGGGCATTCTGGACCCGACCAAGGTCGCTCGTTCAGCACTGCAAAATGCGGCCTCTGTCGCAGGTCTGTTGTTGACCACCGAGGCGATGGTCGCTGAGGCCCCGAAGGAAGAAACCGCGCCCCCGGTGGGTGGTGGTGGCATGGATGGTATGGGCGGTATGGGCGGTATGATGTAAGTCCACCGGGTACACCCGGTAAGTGCAAAAGACCCGCCTGGCCAGGCGGGTCTTTTTTTATGCCTGTCTGTCACTGCCTCGCTCAACCGGGATGCTGCATTACACGCCTTGTCGCCGCCACATCAAATCTTGTTCATCAACTGATTATTGTCTCGTAATCCGCACTCTGTCCCATATTGTCTTCCCACCGTAAACGGATTTGGTCACCCACGTTGGCTCCTTCGAACATGAAGGACAGATAGGGGTTTTTTGATATTGCCCTGCTCCACTCACAGTGGAGCACCAGCGTGTCATTGTGGTAGGCCCACAAGTCGACTATATAATGCGCAGGCACCAGTCCATCCTCGCCCATACGAAATCCGGTTTCCATCGGATGATAGATGATGGCCCGCACCGTTGCCACGCCGTCGCGTAATCGGGTCCGTAACCGCATCTTTCCAATCTTCTTGTGGTCGGCGGACTCAGGCACACCCCCCCTCCTTGACATCTACAAAGACAGTCTGGCGGTAAAGCTGTTCCTCGGTCTCCACCACCGCGATGACATCGGTAGCTTCACCCAGCTTGATACGGGTAGCAATGAAGCCACTGCAGTTCGGTGCCAGACTAAAACTGGCGATCAACGGATTCGGGTTCTTTTCCGCCAGAATAACGATGCGACGCACCCCGCTCAGGTCGGTGTTGACCCGGATCGGCACCACCGCGCCATGTTCTACCGAAGTGGCAATGTCAATGCGTACCAATTCTCCAGCGGGGCTGATCTGTTGGCCAGGGAAAAGCTCGGCCAGACTGCGCTCAAGCCGGGTCGCGGAGAATGCCGCCCGGTTTCGCTGCGCCAGTGCGCGCAACGGCACAAGCGGGATTGTGCACAACACCGTCAGTCCCTGTAAAAAAACCCGACGCAACATTATCGCAGGCCCATCTTCTTTTCTTCGGCCAGTTCCTTTTCCAACTCGGCGCGGCGTGCAATAACCCGTTGTTCCTGGTAGTAATTCAGTTGCAGGTTGCGGTCCGCAAAGTGCAGCTGTGCTATCGCCTCCTTGGTGTCACCACGCAGGTACAGGGATTCCGTCTTGGCAATGGTGCCTTCGACCGGGTAGCCGGCCTGGCTCTCTGCCTGCGCCAACAGGTCAAAGAAATGTGCATCCTGCGAGTAGTTGTCGTTCCATTGGCGGTATTCACGCAGCAATGTCCTCGCCTCGGCTGGTTGACCGGCATCCAGCAGTGTCCTGGCCCAGGAGAACACCAGCGGTCGCGTGTTTCCAAACAACCTCTGCGCGTAGTCAAACAGTTTTATGGCCGCTGTATACTGGCGGCCAGCAGCGGATATTTCGGCTGCCAGTAACAGATAGTGGAGGTCGTCGCTACGCTGGTCCAACAGGCGTTGCATCTCTTCTGTTGCCTGTTCCAGTTTCCCACTGCGTGCCAGTGCCATGATATAACCATACTGCGCCAGTTCGGAATCCGCTCCCGACTCCGCCAAGGTCGCTATTTTCTCTGCGTAGGTTTTTACCGCCCCACTGGGCGTATCATCGCTGAACACATCCACCCGGATGCGCATCAGTTCGTATTCCCGGCTGTTTCTTACCTCCCTCAGTGGGTAGCTGTCGGCGCGCGATTCGGAATCGGCGATGCGGCTGAGTGTCAGCGGATGGGTACTCAAAAACTCCGGCATCACATTCTCCCGATTCCTGTTCTTCTGTAGCAGCCGCTTGAAAAATCCTGGCATCCCGCGTGGATCATAACCGGAACGTACCAGAAACTGCATTCCGACCCGGTCCGCCTCTTTTTCGTTGGCACGGGTAAAATTGATCTGGTTCTGCAAATTCAGACCCTGTATCCCCATTGTCGCCAGGGCGCCGACATCCGGATTTCTGGCCCCCAGCACTATCGCACCGAGCATCGCGGCGGTATAGGGCATACTGTATTGCTTGCGCTGTTCAAAGGCTCGCGCCAGATGCCGTTGTGTGATATGGGCGACTTCGTGCGCGATCACACCGGCCAACTCGCTTTCATTGCGTGCGTTGAGCAGTACCCCGGTGTTTATCCCGATCGTTCCGCCCGGACCAGCAAAGGCGTTGATGCGCCGATCAAATACCATGAAGAAGATGAACTCGGTTTCCGGACTGTCGCTGTTGGCCACGATTCGGGAACCGATCCGCTGTATATACTGCTGTAGCAACGGGTCGTCGACAATGCGGCCATTCTTGCGCAGATGACGCATGAACGCCATGCCCAGACGGCGTTCCTGTTCTGCCGATATGAGCAAGTCCGAGGAATCCCCCATGTCGGGCAGACGGATGTCGTTTGCGGCCGTACACTGCAATGCGAAGGTTAGTAACAGTAAAGCCGTAGGGCAGACTTTGCCCTGGGATATCGCGATGATCCAATGCATTGTCGTTGGATGTCTTGGTAGTGCATTTGCACCCGCCCTCGCTTGCATTATAGCCACAGCGGGTTTTCCAGACCAGTACGGCACGGCAGTGGTATTGGTGGCATTGCGCGGGTCGTCATAACAGATGGTCTGCTGCCTGCTGGTATTTTTCCACGGTCTTGTGGATGACTTCCTCAGGCAGCCTCGGGGCCGGTGCGTGTCGGTCCCAGCCCAGTGAGTCCAGGTAGTCGCGAATGTATTGTTTGTCCAGGCTTGGCGGATTGGTCCCCGGGTGCCAGTCCTGTACCGACCAGAAGCGCGAAGAGTCCGGGGTTAACACTTCATCCATCAAATGGAGACGTCCTGCGCTATCGGTGCCAAATTCGAACTTGGTGTCGGCAATGATGATCCCGCGTTCTCTGGCATAGACGCAGGCCTCGGCATAGAGGCGCAAACTGACTTCCCGTATGTGCCGGGCGTGGTTATCTCCGACCAGTTTTGTCATTTGCTCGAAATCGATATTGCAATCGTGCTCGCCCCGTGTGGCTTTGGTCGAAGGAGTGAATATCGATTCCGGAAGTTGTGCCGCCAGCTTCAACTTGCCGGGTAACCGGATACCGGATATGTGGCCAGTGGCAATGTAGTCCTTCCAGCCGGATCCGGCCAGATAACCGCGCACGATCGCTTCCACCGGCAGTGGCCGCAATTTTTTTACTACCATGGCACGTTCCTGCAAGGCGTCTGCAGCCGCATCGCCAAGTGTGTAGCACGGTGCTACACCACTGAGATGGCTATCGATCAGCGTATGTGCGCGCTGGCACCAAAAACCCGACATCCGGGTCAGTATCCGACCCTTGCCTGGTACCGGATCGGGCAATACCATGTCAAAAGCCGAGATGCGGTCAGTCGCCACGATGAGTAGCCTGTCTGCATCGATCTCATACAGTTCTCTGACCTTGCCACTGTACAGATGTTTCAGACCCGGTAATTCGGGCCGGTGGTACAAAGGGGTATCCATATCCATGCATTGTAATCTTTCCACCGGCGGAACGCTTTCCTTCTGATCCCGTTGCGATTTTTTGCCGGATCGCGGCGGGCGGATATCGCGTTGTGGGCCGGTGGCGTTCTGTTATACTCTGCCGCCAGCCGTACCCATCAGGGCGGCCGGTATACATCGATGATTGTCCAACTGCAGCAGTGACGGCACCAAGAAACGCCTTTTACGCCCAGTCTGGCGGCGTGACTGCGGTGATCAATGCCAGCGCCTGTGGACTGATACAGGCTGCACGGCGTAATCGGCAGCGTATCGGCAAGGTGTTCGCTGGTCGCAATGGCATTGTCGGGGCCTTGACCGAGGAGTTGATCGATACCTCACTGGAATCGGATGAGAGTATTGCCGCGTTGGCATATACCCCCGGCGGGGCGTTTGGCTCCTGCCGTTACAAGCTGCAGGGACTGGCGGAAAACCGGCGTGAATATGAACGCCTGATCGAGGTTTTCCGTGCCCATGACATCGGCTATTTTTTTTACAACGGCGGAGGTGACTCTGCCGATACCTGTCAGAAGATATCGCGTCTGTCCAATACCCTCGGTTTTCCACTGTGTGCCATCCATGTGCCAAAGACGGTGGACAACGACTTGCCGCTTACCGATGTCTGTCCAGGCTTCGGTTCGGTAGCGAAATATGTCGCCGTGTCGGTTTGCGAGACAGCGCTGGATCTACAGTCCATGGCCGCTACCTCTACCAAGGTCTTCGTGCTTGAGGTGATGGGGCGCCATACCGGCTGGATCGCCGCCGCCGCCGGTTTGGCCCACACGGCTGAACAGCCGCTGCCGCTGCTTGTCTTGTTTCCGGAAATGGTTTTCGACCAGGCGGAGTTTCTTTCCCGGGTGAACCGACATGTGACGCACGATGGTTACTGCACGGTGGTTGTTGCGGAAGGTGTGCGCCGGCCAGACGGTTGTTTTCTGTCCGAGCAGGACAGTCGTGACGCCTTTGGTCACACCCAATTGGGTGGAGTGGCGCCGGTGGTTGCAGGGTTGATCAAATCCGAGCTCGGACATAAATGCCACTGGGCGGTAGCCGACTATCTGCAGCGGGCTGCCCGTCATATCGCTTCTGGTACGGATGTGGAACAGGCCATCGCGGTAGGCGAGGCCGCAGTGGAAATGGCCCTGGCAGGTGAAAACGCGATCATGATAGCCATTGTGCGCCGTTCTGACAGCCCCTACGTATGGGAGATTGGCAAAGCCAGTCTGGAGGAGGTGGCCAATCGGGAAAAACCGCTGCCTGCGGAGTTTATGCGCGAAGACGGCTTTGGTATCAGTGAGAGTTGCCGCCGTTATCTGTCGCCGTTGATCCTGCATGAGGCCTGGCCCCCGTTTGCGCATGGCCTGCCATGCTACGCCCGTCTGCGCAACACATTGGTGCCCAAACAACTCCCGACATTCAGCGTGTAGCCGCGTTCCCGGCTATCAGCCCCGCCTGATTGGAGATCAGAGTAGCGGGGCAATGACCAGACTTACTATCGCCATGACGTTGATCAGGATGTTCATCGATGGGCCGGAGGTGTCCTTCAACGGGTCTCCTACGGTGTCCCCAACCACAGTCGCCTTGTGCACCTCCGAACCTTTGCCACCCAGATTTCCTTGTTCCACATATTTTTTGGCGTTGTCCCAGGCCCCCCCGGTATTGGCCATCAACAGGGCCATCATCACACAGCAGATCAGCGCACCGCCCAGCATGCCCCCCAGTGCTGTTGGGCCAAGGCCAAAACCGACCACCACCGGTGCCAGCACCGCCAGAGAACCTGGCAGGATCATTCGGCGCAGCGCGGCCCGAGTGGCGATGTCGACACAGCGGGCGGTGTCCGGTTTGGCTGTTCCCTCCATCAGACCGGGTATTTCATGGAACTGACGGCGTATCTCCTTGATCATATCGAAGGCCGCCTCTCCTACCGAGGTCATCGTCATCGCAGTGACCAGATACGGAAAGCACGCACCTAAAAACATGCCTCCAAGTACCAGCGGGTCATTGATACGCAGTACGAACTCCGGATCCCTGGCGGCGGTTTTCTCGATGAAGGCACTGATGATGGCCAAGGCTGCCAGTGCCGCGGCTCCGATAGCGAATCCCTTGCCAATTGCCGCTGTGGTGTTGCCAACCGCGTCCAGTTTGTCGGTGATCTCGCGGGTATCCTTGCCGAGTCCCGCCATCTCCGCGATACCTCCGGCATTGTCTGCCACCGGTCCATAGGCGTCGATGGCCATCGTGATGCCGACGGTACCAAGCATCCCCACGGCGGCAATCCCTACCCCGTACAGCCCGGCAAACTGACTGGCTATGGCGATAATCAGAAAGATCGTAAAAACCGGGATCACGACCGACCGGCTGCCTGTGGCAAAACCGATGATGATCGTGGTTGCGGTACCGGTCTCGGCGCCCTTGGCGATCTTCTCCACCGGTTTGCCTCCAGTGTAGTACTCGGTGGCCAGACCGATGACGACGCCGCCCGCAGCGCCACACAGCACCGCCAGCCAAACCTGGAGGGAGACCCCCATCAAATGAATCAGCAGCCCGGAACCGATGATGAACAACACCGAGGCACCTATAGTGCCGACGCGCAGCGCGACATCAGGGCTCTTGGCCGAGGACAGCCGTACCAGAAAGATGCCGAGCAGGGACGTTAGCAATCCGATCGAAGTCAGCGCGAGCGGCAGTATGGTCAATGTCTCTCTGCCTTTGTCTGCCAGTTCAAACGCGGCCACTTCTTTCATTGTCGTTGCCAGTGCCAGGGTTGCGATCATTGAGCCGCAGTAGGATTCAAAAATGTCCGAACCCATGCCGGCCACATCTCCCACGTTGTCTCCTACGTTGTCGGCAATCACACCCGGGTTGCGCGGGTCGTCTTCCGGGATGCCCGCTTCCAGTTTCCCTACCAGATCGGCGCCCACGTCCGCGCTTTTAGTGAAGATGCCGCCGCCCACACGCGAAAATAGCGCGACCGAGGAGGCGCCCATCGCAAAGCCTTCGATGGCATGAATTGTGTGGCTGTCGCCCGCGAACAGAAAAAACAGCACCCCAATACCCACCAGGCCGGTGGCAGCCACCGTCAGCCCCATGATGGAACCGCCGAGGAAGGCGACATTGAGTGCGTCAGCGGCCCCCTTGGTGTTTGCCGCGACCGTGGTACGTACATTGGCATGGGTTGCGGTGTACATGCCAAAATACCCGGCTCCACCCGAGCACACCGCTCCGACCAGGAAGGCGAAGGCCGTTTCAATCCCTAATGACAGACTCAGTGCCACGATACATATCAGGCAGAATATCGCCAGGCGTTTGTATTCGCTGTGCAGGAACACCATTGCCCCGAGATGGATCTCCTGGGCAATATCGGCGATGCGATCTTCTCCGGCCGGTAGTTTTCGGATATGCAAAAAGATCAGAACGGCACTGATCAGTCCGAGAATTCCAACACCAGCCGGTACCAACGCAATCGTAGTCATGTAAAACCCCTCATAAACAAGTGTCTTGGAGATAGCTCGTCCATCCGTTGACCGTAAGTAAGGACAGTCCGTTTGGAGACCCGTTTATGGTAACCCAAAGGGTGCGGCAGACAAAAGGTTTTTAGTTACGTTGTTTGGAATAGACGATGACAGAAGCGATGGGGTCTTGATCAGTCGTAATCGTCGAGGATCAAAGCGAATCCGGTCCAATGGTCATGCGATTTTCCATACTGATCATCTGCTGACGCAGTACCTTTCTCGTATGTTTCCAGTCCGTGCGCGTAGCCAGATGGGCCGTTGTCTCGGCGATAGTCGATACCATAGCTTTTGTCAGCGGCATTTCTGCCCCCGCCTTGCCAGCGCTTTCTCGAAGCGCTTGTTCGGGATATGCTGAAGGACTGGAAGGACTGTGATGCCCTGCGTGAGGTTGAACACGTATGGCCAGCACATCCATAGCAGAGCCCGAGCAGTGCTGGTGTACCATTTACCTGCATGAGATGAATCTGTCGTGCACTTCGTGCAGGGTCGGATCTTCCGGTGCTTCTCGTAGAGTAATGCCTCGACCGAAAGCTCCTGTATCAACAAGGCACATATGGCACCGCCGTTTCCCGAGAACGCAGCCGCATGCGATTATCCGCAAGGATGGCCAGCGACCGTGACTTTCAAGCGGTCCTGCTTGCGTGGGGTTTCAAGGATATCACTATCCTTATTTCATATCGCGGGATACGTCGCATCGGATCTCGACCAACGAGTGTGCGCGAGGGTTGCTCAGCGCTCGTCTGGCGAATACCGGCACATTGGTCCCACCCGACTTGCGGACCGACGGGACCAGCAGTCCGTCCAAGTCCTCGGAAACGGCTTCAACTCCCAACCGGGAGCAGAACGTGTAGTCGTTATCGTGCATCAAGTTGGGCCATACGGTTCGCATGGGGCGCAGGTCCTTTGTAAGGCCCAGGAAATCGCAGGTGAAGCTTGAGTACCATGCGATTCGTTCCCTGTTTGGCTTGCCAGCGAACTTTTTGCAGAACCGATAGAGAGCCTCTGCCTCTGCCGTTTCTGGCTCAAGGGAGAAATACCCGACAGGGAAGGAGCCATCGGAAAAACGTGACGTGGGGTAACCGGAGCCGTAGAGACGTCGCTTCGACAAGAATGGTGCGTTGACCAGTTTTTCGAGGGAATCGTACATCCCGTGCGCATTCAGGAACTCCCTCATCTCGGAGATTCTGTTCCCGACTCATTTTCTGGTCGTGCAGAAAGTCGTCGTCCATTTGAATGGCTTGCAATCGAACCAAGACCTCCTCGCGCTGTCGACCGGCAATCTCTTTCAGCACATTCAGTGCCCTGCTGCTGCCTCGACATACTCTTTTACAAGCAGAAGGTTTTCCATTGACCCGTCCAGCATCAGGTCCATGGGTGAGCGCTCGTTCAGCATCGCGTGCGGTTCCCGGAGCCACTGATTCTCGACGTTTTTGTCTCGAAACAGTGCCGACAGTGTCTTGCGGATTCGGTACAGGTATGCAACACGATCCCTGGCGTCCCGTCCCCGGAGAGCGTCCCGCCCGGTCAGCAGGCCTTTAACGAACGAGCCGTCATCCGGGTCCATTCCGAGCAGGACGGTCATGTCTGCAAAGTTGAGTTCCCATGTCTTGCGGAGATTCATGAGAAATTGAACCGGTCCCGTCAGGCGTGCCTGGTATGGTGAAGTCCTTGTGTTGAACTCCGGCCCGATGGTGTGGGCATACACTTTTTGATGGGAGACATCAGGATGCGACTCTTGCTCCGTACTCCGATACGCTCCCGACATTTCCTGCCACAGCTCGAGAGGTACATCCAAGACGAATGATCGGGTGCGTTTCATGTTATCTGCGCCCCTGTCCTGTCGTTTGTCTCTTAGCTGGCGTTCGCGTACATCGATCCGGGGTTCGCGTACATTGCTCCCTGCAAGGCAGGCCTGACCGCCGGTCCGTGGCCACCGCATAGTTCGGGATATGCCCCCCTCCAGCGTCTTTATCCCCTGAGCAGCGTCGAGGGTCATGATGTCACGGCGCTGGTGGGAATGGACGTCATCTCGATGCTCAGCCCCCGGAGCAGTGCTTCTTGCAGTCGCCGAAGGCGGTCGCTGTATTCCCCATGCCGATGAATTTCTGGAGAGTTCGAGTATTCCATCCAACATGAAGCGATAATTGACGACTTCTCTACCGCGCTGTCGTATGCGTGCAAGACTGCCTGCCAATCTTCGTCTTTGTTCCGGACTTCAAGGTTGACGCACGGGCACAGTGCTGCGTTGCCCAGGTCGGTCAACCCGATGTCGATACCCGGTTTTACTACCTGTCGCAGAAAATCGTATGCGGTGACAGACCCATCGTCGAGTCGGAGCGACAGCGTGGATCGAGCCGTGAACGTTGTAATCCCGAACTCTGGTAGTGCTATTTTCAGTGACTGTTCCACCAGCGCGAAGCACTCGTTGCAGATAGCAAGGTCCTGTTCGCTTATCAGGTTGTTGAAACATATCGACAGCTTCTCTGCTGTTACCTCAATGCTTCCATTCCCTCCAAACATTGTCACGCGTACGCACACGTCCGAAAGTGCGTTACCGCCGAATGTGTGCAAGTCTGTTGCCCGAAGCGGAAATCGGGGATGGATGTACTGGTGCAATGTCCTTAGAAGCTCCGTGTTGTGCCCCGGCAGGTCGAACAGCGGGACGGAGAATTCCGACTCGTACCTCATCTCCATCCATTGGAGGCTACCTTTCACCGGTGTGTCTCCCGATGCAAGCCGATACTCGACTTGTCACGGTGCAAAATCTCCCCCGCAAGCACTCATCGTCCGGTGCATCAGTCCCGTCGCAGTGGTACCAATTTGCCACCCTGATATCCACTGTCTCCGTTTCCTGCGGTCGTCATAGTTGTCCCCGAAAACAGGGCACATCATGTTCCAAGGCGCATTATGCATCGCTGGTAACTGTTGTGCAA
Organism: Gammaproteobacteria bacterium; assembly: GCA_965115915.1. GTDB lineage: Bacteria > Pseudomonadota > Gammaproteobacteria > Eutrophobiales > Eutrophobiaceae. Next base: position 363,999 of record OZ220483.1, read on the forward strand.
GCGCTGCGCAGGTTCCCGCGTTCCGGGTTGGGCAAGATGCAGCAGGCTGGTAATTCTGGCACAATGCCGTACCATGAAGCATGGCATCCTGATATTGCTGCTCGCTCTCCCGATGTGTCTGGCCAGTGCCGCTTCCCTGCCACAGGACAAGGTGCGGGATTTTGCCTCCTCCATGGTTCGTCAGCACGGCTTTGATGAAACGAAACTGTTGCGGCTTTTGTCCGGGGTGCGTCGGAACAGTAATGTGCTGGAGGCCATCTCGCGTCCTGCCGAGAGGGAAAAGGCCTGGCATGAGTATCGTCCGATATTTGTGCAGGAGCCGCGCATTCGTGATGGGGTGCGCTTTTGGCAGCGGCATCGTGCCGTTTTGCGCCGGGCCGAACGCGAATATGGGGTCAATGCCGCCATCATTGTCAGCATCATTGGCGTTGAGACTTTTTACGGACGTATTACCGGGCGTTACCGGGTGCTGGATTCTCTTGCCACACTGGCATTTGCCTATCCGCCGCGGGCCGACTTCTTCCGCTCCGAACTGGAGCAGTTCCTGTTGTTGACTCGCGAGCAGGGTTTGAATCCGCTGCAACTCAAGGGTTCCTATGCCGGTGCCATGGGGTTGCCGCAGTTTATCTCCAGCAGCTATCGTCGTTATGCGGTCGATTTTGATGGGGACGGACACGTTGATATCTGGAACAATCCCAGCGATGCCATAGGCAGTGTGGCAAACTATTTCAGGCAACACGACTGGACCCCCGGCGCCGCGGTTGCGCATCCGGCGCGGGCCGCGGACCAGCGCTATGTGGCACTGTTGAATGATGACCTCGGCGCCTATCTGAGCTATGGGGACCTGCGTGCCCGCGGTGTCAGCAGCGCATTGCCACTGGATGACAGTGTACAAGCCAGGCTGATGCGATTTACTGGCAAGGAGGGTGTCGAGTTGTGGCTGGGGCTGAGGAATTTCTATGTGATCACACGTTATAATCACAGCAGCATGTATGCGATGGCGGTATGGCAACTGGCTGAACAAATTCGTCGCCGCTATGCGGGAGATGTCCCTTGATGGGTCGCTATGCCAAGGCTTGTGCCACTGTGCTGCTTTACACGGCGCTGTCGGGTTGTGGAGGCAAGTCTTTGGTGTCGCCGGAGCGTGATGGCCCTGGTAGCGGGAGGCGTTCGGTTGAGGACATAGCGGATGCCGTGCCCAGGGCGGAGCCAAAGAGCCGCTATGGTAATCCCGAGTCCTACGAGGTATTTGGCCAGCGCTATTATGTCATGGACAGTGCCGAAGGTTATCAGGAGGAGGGTATTGCCTCCTGGTACGGCACCAAATTTCATGGCAAGCGGACGTCCAGTGGTGAGCCCTACGATATGTACGCAATGACGGCTGCACACAAGACCTTGCCTTTACCGACCTATGTTGAGGTTACCGCACTGGAGACGGGCCGCAGCGTCGTGGTCAAGGTCAATGATCGTGGGCCATTTCATCAAGACCGGATCATTGATCTGTCCTATGTGGCTGCGATCAAGCTCGGGATCGACAAGGCAGGAACCGGGATGGTGCGGGTGCGTACCATCGGTCCTGGCGAGACCCGTGTTGCGGATGCCGCTGCGGACGATTCGGAGGTGAAACAACAGAAACGTGAGGAGGACCGTCTGTATGCACCGGTCAGGGTAGTCGCTCCAGCCACAGCGGGGATTGCCGGACCCACTACGGAGCCTGCTTCCACTGCCGCTGCCCCTGCCCCGGCCGCTGTGCAGGACGATGTTGCGTCGGGCAGGGATGGCTTTTTCATTCAGTTTGGTGTCTTTGAAGACAGTGACAATGCCCATTCCCTGTATCGCAGGTTGCAGGCCCTGGGCGAGAAATCGCTGGCCGTTATCTCCGGGCTCGGGCGCGATGGGAAACCGCTGTACCGTGTACGCGTGGGACCGATGATGGATATCCGTAAGGCCGATGAGATCGTCGACCGCCTGCTGCGTCTGGGCATGCGGAGTTATCAGATAGTAACGGAGTAGGCGGGGGGTGCGGCGAGGAGGGACAATATTTGCCACATTGTTGTTTGGTGCGCTGACGGCAATCCGGCTGTCTGCCGCGGTGATTGTCCCGGCACCACCGCAAGTGGATGCCACTGCGCATATGTTGGTCGATTTTTCCAGTGCCCGGGTATTGGCGGGCAATAACGAGGACAGAGCCTATCCGCCGGCCAGTCTGGCCAAAATCATGACGGTTTATGTGGTGGCAAGCGAAATGGCTCAGAGGAAATTTACCATGCAGGATACCCTGGTCGTGAGCGAGAAGGCATGGAGAATGCCGGGTTCCCGGATGTATATCGAGGTTGGCAAGCGTGTGTCTGTGGAGGAACTGTTACGAGGTGTCATTATCCAGTCCGGCAATGATGCCAGCGTTGCGTTGGCGGAGTTTACTTCTGGCAGTGAGGAAGTGTTTGCTGATCTGATGAACCGTTATGCCCAGGGTCTCGGCATGCACGAAAGTCGTTTTGGCAACAGCTCCGGCCTGCCACACCCCGATCATGCCGTCAGTGCACGGGACCTGGTGTTGCTGTCCAGTCAGTTGATCCGGAACTTTCCGGATATCTACAGACTGCATGCGGAAAAATCATACTCTTATAATGGTATTCGGCAGCACAACCGCAACCGGCTGCTGTGGCAGGACGATTCGGTTGACGGCATCAAGACCGGGCATACCGATGAAGCGGGCTACTGTCTGGTGGCCTCGGCGCAGCGCGGTGATATGCGTCTGATCTCTGTTGTGATGGACAGTGACAGTGAACAGGGGCGTATACGTGCCACCCGTGCCCTGTTGGACTACGGTTTTCGCTTTTTTGAAACCGCCGTACTGCACAAAAATGGAGCGTCGCTGCACACCATTGATATATGGAAAGGGGAGGACCAGAGTCTGGTTCTGGGTTTGGAGCAGGATCTGGTGGTCACGTTCCCGCGTGGTGCGCGGGATGAGCTTGAGGTTGTTATTTCCGCTGACGAGACGATCAGTGCCCCGGTGCACCGGGGACAGACACTGGGTCGTATAGTGATTCGACACCAGGATCGGACACTGGCGGACAGACCATTGGTCGCGTTGCAGGACATCGCCGAAGGTGGGCTGTGGCGGCGCCTGTCCGACCATGTGCGGCTGTGGTTTCACTGATACCGTCCATACCATAGCGGGGGTACAGACAGTCTGTCGTCTTTCTATCTGGCTGACAGTTTTATAGCCTCGGATCAGGTTTTTCCGGACAGGCTGAGGTTGCCGGACCCGGCAGTTGCCGACTCATCCATTCCCCACAGTTTTTCCAGTTGGTAATACACACGTGTCTCCGGATGCATCAGGTGTACCACCACGTCTCCCAGGTCTATCAGAACCCAGTCTCCAGGGTTCTCTCCCTCTACCCCCAGTGGCAGCACATTTCGCTGTTTCAGTTCATATAGCACTTTTTCTGCCAGTGCAGCATTGTGTCTGCGAGAAGTACCGCTGGCGATTAGCATCACATCGGTGATGATTGTGTGTTTGTGCACGTCCAGTACACAGATGTCATCCGCTTTGTTTTCAGACAGTACACGTTGTATCAGCTTTGCCAGATCGACGCCGTTCATTGTTTCCGCTGGTACAGGCCCTGGGTGTGTATGTATTCAGCGACTGGCGGCGGCAACATCGTATTCACCGGGAGTCCTGCGGCCAGTTGCTGGCGCACTGCACTGGAGGATACTGGAAATGTGGTTTCCATACGTGCAATGCGCCCGCATTTCCCCTGTGTGAAGATCCTGCCGTCCTGTGCCAGACGTTTCTGTGCCCATTCGGCTATGGTCGAGGGAAGTGCCCTGGCATCGCGGTGTTTGCGGCGGACAACGAGGATATGTGAATAGTCGCTCAGATGTTTCCATTCCCGCCAGCTATCAAGCTGGTGGAATGCGTCCTCGCCCAGCAGCATGACCAGACTGTTCCCGGGCAATTCCTGACGCAGGGAACGTAGCGAGTCGATACTCCAGGAGACACCCTCGCGCACCAATTCCCGTTCATCAAGGAGTAGTCCAGGATGTTCCGCCAGTGCCAGTCGCAGCATTTCCCGCCGTTGCACGGGACTGGCCTCGGGTAGTGGACGATGTGCGGGCCGGTATAGTGGCATCAGCCGCACCGTGTCCAGTTCAAACTGGGAGATGGCCTGTTCCGCGATACCAATATGACCGTTGTGTACAGGGTCAAAGGTACCGCCAAGAATGCCAGTCAGGCGCATTGGAAGACGGACTTCCAACTTGCATCAGGTACGGATATGACCATTGCCCATGACAATGAATTTCCTGTTGGTAAGCCCCTCCAGTCCAACCGGGCCGCGTGCGTGAAACTTGTCCGTGCTGATGCCAATCTCTGCCCCCAGGCCATATTCAAAGCCATCGGCGAAACGGGTGGACGCATTGACCATCACTGAACTGGAATCCACCTCACGCAGGAAGCGCTGGGCACGATTCAGGTCTTCGGTGACGATCGCATCGGTATGCCGAGAGCCATAGCGCTCTATGTGCTCCATGGCCTGGTCGATGCCGGACACGATGCGCACCGACAGTATCGGTGCCAGATATTCTGTAGCGTAGTCCTGCTCCGTTGCAGGTTTCGTCCTGGCATTGAGCATGGTACGTGAGTTCTCGCACGCACGCAGTTCCACGCCCCGTTCCTCAAACATCGGACCCAGCCTCGACAATACCGGTTTCGCTATGCCGTCGGCGACCAGCAGGCACTCCATTGTGTTGCAGGTCCCATAGCGTTGGGTCTTTGCATTAAAGGCAATCGCGACCGCCTTGTCGAGATCAGCACGATCATCTATATAAACATGGCAGATGCCATCCAGATGTTTGATCACCGGCATTTTCGCCTCCCTGCTCACCCGCTCTATCAGCCCTTTTCCACCACGCGGGATGATCACGTCGACATATTCGGCCAGTCCCAGTAATGCGCCTACCGCTGCCCGGTCTGTGCTGCCAACCAGTTGTACCGCAAACTCCGGCATCCCGATCTCAATCAGGGCCGAGTGTACACAGGCAATGATGGCCTGGTTGCTGTGTATCGCCTCGGACCCGCCGCGCAGGATCGCGGCATTGCCGGATTTCAGGCATAGCCCGGCGGCATCTGCGCTGACATTGGGGCGTGATTCGTAGATGATCCCCGCAACACCAAGCGGTACCCGCATTTGTCCCACTCGGATGCCGCTGGGCTGTTCACTCATCCCTGAAATTTCCCCCAGTGGATCCGGCAGCACGGCGATCTGACGCAGTCCTGTCGCCATCGCCGCGATCCGTTCCGGGTTGAGTTCCAGACGATCCAGCAGGGCATCGCTCAGTTCGCCTTGTTGTGCTGTGTCCAGGTCACAGCGATTGGCGTCCAGTAGTGCGGATTCCTGTTCCAGAAGCGAGTCAGCGATCCTGTGCAGCAGGCGGTTGCGTTGCGCCACACTGCTCTGGGCCATGCGTTTTGCCGCTGTCCGCGCCTGTTTCCCCATCTGCTGTATTTGTTGCTGTATGCTCATTGTGCGCCAAACTCCAGTTCGGGCAATGCGGGCAATCGCTTATTCGCCAGGCCAGCCAGAAAGAACCCGATGTCGTCCCAGATAAAGTGACTCATGCCAATAGTGGACTTGATGCGTCGCTCCAGGCGAATCACCCACAACAGTTTGTGTTGCAGTTCCACACTGGAATAACGTTGTATCACACGTCGCATCGCGGTCTGTCGCTGGCTGTTCCAGACATTGAGTTGTCTCAGCACCTGTTCGGGTTTTGCACCGGCTGCCACACGGCATGACATATCACACAGTCTGCGCAATTCCCACAGCAGTGCGCCGTGCAATGACATCGGATCCACCCCTTCATTGCGCAGGCCACGCAGGATGTGCGTGGCCCGTTGGATATCACCGATGCAGGCACTTTCGATCAGCATGAAGACATTGAAACGTGCACTGTCAGTCAGTGCCTCGGCTACCTGTGCGTCGTCCAGTTCCTGCTCCGAGTTCAGCAGGCACAGCCTTTCTATCTCCTGGCGTGCAGCCAGCAAATTCCCTTCCACGCACTGGGCGATCAGTAGTGCGGCACTGCGGCTGATGCGTTTCCCCTGTCCGGCCATGCGTTGCTGGATCCACTGTGGCAACCTGTCTGCTTCTACCGGCCAGATATCCATCCTTATTCCATCGCAGGCAGCGATGTCCTTGTGCAGCTTGGTGAACCAGCGACTGTGGCGCAGCGATTTCTCTATCCGAGGGCTGCTGATGATCAGGATATCTTCCATTCCCCGTTTTTCGAGGTATGCCGAGATGGCAGTTCCACCGTCTTTATTGAGCCGCTTTGTGCCAAAGCGAAGCTCAATGATGCGTCGGGTAGCAAACATGGATATGCTTGCCGCTGCGGCGGACAGTGCCGACCAGTGAAAACCTGGTTCACCCGGTTCCAGTATCACCCTTTCCGTGGGACCTTGCTCCAGTGCACGGGCACGTATCAAATCAACCGCCTCCAGTTTCTGCATGGGTTCGTCGCCGGCGATCAACCAGACCGGTGCCATGGTCCGCGATTGAAGATGCCGGGAAAGTTGCTCTACCTTGATCTGCACAGTGCTTGCCGGGTGTCGGTTTATCTACTCTCGGCAGCAGATTTCAAGGCCAGGCCTTCCAGTCTGTGCAGGATACGTTCCGCTGCCTCCCGCCGCAGATCGGCAAGGATGCGGAGTTCCTCGTTGAGGTTTGCCGCCACGATGTCGGTATTATAAATATAGTCACGTGCCAGGCGCATGGTTTCGTTGTTGAGTTGTATCGCACGTTCAGCATCGTGTACCTGTAGGTTGAACGTGAGTACCAGCTCGTATTCCTGACTTTTCCCGGTCCGGGCACTGATCGACAGCAATTCACGGCGCACATCTTCCTGGCTCAGGCTTACGCGCCAACGCGCCTCCTCAGGTTGGCTGTGTACATTGGCGCCTGCCTGTCGCAAACGTTGGTGCAGTACACGTACAAGTTCCCCGGTTCCGCTCAGATATACGGGTGGCAGTACGGCTACGGCCTGGGCCTGTTGGGTGCCACGTAGATGAAAACCGCACGCCGTCATCGCCATTGGCGCCATTACGCTCAGCAGGACTATCCAGCACTTGCGCTGTGAGTGGCGCATTCGTGTCTGTGTACCGGCCAGGTGGTGTTTCCCCGACAGTTGCTTTGCAGCCCGCATAGCCCGTTTCATCAACAAGGTATTTCCCAGCACTGGCAACGGCATGCAAACATGGCTATGCGCATGGTAACGCAAGTTGCATGGTTCACCAATACCCTGGCGGGTTCACGACAGTGAGATTGCGGGGGACTCGGTTCTTGAACTGGCATTGACGCCCTGCATCCTCATCTTTCCCCCACCGCAGCAGTCAGCGCTTCACGGCTCGGCTGTCGCGATTCCCCCTCAACGGGGGAGTGATAGCGGCTGTACCCGGGCCACGATTGCCAATACCTTGTGTTGTGTGCCCCCAAGTCTACCAATGCGGTGTACTATGCAGCGTGAGGGGATGAGGGCGCATCTTCATACCCCAACCGGGCACAGAAACAATAATTCCCATAACCCCTATCCTGGTCTCACATGTATTCGAACCCGCACATCTCATACCGCTCATACCGCGTCAACCACGATGTTGACCAGTCGTTTTGGCACGATGATGACGCGGCGGACGTTTCTGCCTGCGATGAATCGCTGTACATTACTGTTTTCACGGGCGGCGCATTCCAGTTCCTGTCGCGAAGCCTGGTGCGGGACAGTGATTCGGGCGCGTAGTTTGCCATTGACCTGCACTACTATCTGTAGTTCCTCGGTCGCCAGGGCGGCAGGGTTTGCCTGCGGCCAGCGTGCGTTTGCCACAGAGTCGGGATGTCCCAGTTCTGTCCACAGTATTTCGCACAGATGAGGCACGATCGGGGCGAGTAACAGGGTCACGACCTCCAGTCCTTCGCCCAGAATGGCCCGGTCATTGTCCGTTTCCGGTTCCATCCGCTGCAGATGGTTCACCAGTTCGATTACTGCGGCGATAGCGGTGTTGAACTTGTAGCGATGCCCGAGATCGTCGTCGACTTTGACAATGGTTTGATGGATCTTGCGCCATAGCGCCCGCTGTACATCATTCAGGCGCTGATAGTTCACTGTCCCGGTCTGCGTACACTCCGGCAGGTGCACAACGAACAGTCGCCACAGGCGTTTCAGGAAGCGATGTGCACCAGCGACCCCGGCATCCGACCATTCCAGATTTTGTTCTGGCGGCGCGGCGGACATGATGAACAGACGTACCGTATCGGCGCCATAGCGATCTATCAGTCCCTGTGGGTCGACGGTATTGCCTCGGGACTTTGACATCTTCTGGCCGTCCTTCAACACCATACCCTGGGTTAACAGATTGCTGAATGGCTCATCTCCCTTCAGCAGTCCCAGGTCACGCATCAGTTTGTGAAACAATCGTGCATAAAGCAGATGGAGTACCGCATGTTCCACGCCGCCGATGTATTGATCTACCGGTAGCCAATAATCGGTGCGTTGGTCCAGCATGGCTTGGTCGTTATCTGGACAGCAGTAGCGTGCGTAATACCAGGATGACTCGAAAAAGGTGTCGAGGGTGTCGGATTCGCGTACCGTCTCCGACGCGCCGGAAACGCGAATAAAGTCTGACGGCATGCGCAGTGGTGAACCGATGCCATCCAGTGCCACGTCCTCCGGCAGACGCACTGGCAGTTCGTGCTCTGGGACTGTCTGTATCGTGGGTTCTGTATCTCCGGTCGCATTGTCCGTATGCGTAACCGGAATCGGACAGCCCCAGTAGCGTTGGCGTGAAATGCCCCAGTCCCGCAGCCGGTAATTGACTTTGCGGCAACCATTGGCCTGTTGTTCCAGCTTTTTGCAGACGGCATTGAAGGCTTGTGCAAAGTCCATGCCGTCGAATGCCCCGGAGTTATAGCAAATACCATGCGCAGTGAAAGCGGTCTCGGAGACATCTGCCGCTTCCTGGTCCGGCGAGCGTATTACCGGACGGATGGCTATTCCGTATTTGCGTGCAAATTCGTGGTCGCGCTGGTCGTGTGCCGGGACGGCCATTATCGCGCCGGTGCCATAGTCCATCAGTACGAAATTGGCACAGTATATGGGCAACGGTTCCCCGGATAGCGGATGCCGTGCGCACAGGCCCAGATCCAGGCCGCGTTTTTCCATGGTCTCAAGGGCCGCCTCGCTGTTGCTGGAAAGTTGGCATTCTGCGATGAATTGCTTTAGCTCAGCGTTGTATTTTGCCACCTGTCGGCTTAGCGGATGCTCCGTGGCCACGGCACAGTATGTCATGCCCATGATGGTGTCCGGGCGGGTGGTGTATACCCGTAGTGGCGCATGGCCATCCACGCCGATGTCAAATTCCACTCCCTCGGAGCGCCCGATCCAGTTGCGCTGCATGGTGCGCACCGCTTCCGGCCAGCCGTGCAGACCTTCGAGTCCGGTCAGTAATTCATCGGCGTAGGCGGTAATTTTCAAAAACCACTGTGGAATTCTGCGTTGTTCGACCATGGCACCGGAACGCCAGCCGCGACCGTCCACTACCTGCTCATTGGCCAACACCGTTTGATCGACCGGGTCCCAGTTGACCAGTGCGGACTTTCGATATACCAGGCCGTGTTTGTACAGGTGGATGAAAAACCACTGTTCCCAGCGGTAGTAGGAGGGGTCGCAAGTCGTTAATTCGCGGCTCCAGTCATAGGCGAAACCCAGGCGTTGCAGTTGTGTACGCATGGAACGGATATTCTCTCGCGTCCATTGGGATGGTTTGCACCGGTTCTCGATAGCGGCGTTTTCCGCGGGCAAGCCGAAGGCGTCCCAGCCCATGGGTTGCAGGACGTTTTTGCCAAGCATGCGTTGGTAGCGGCTGATGACATCGCCTATCGTGTAGTTGCGTACATGGCCCATATGCAGGCTGCCGCTGGGGTAGGGGAACATGCTGAGGCAATAGAATTTCTCCCGTTCCGGTTCCTCTTTGACTTCGAATAGCCGCTGCGCCTGCCAGCGTTTTTGTACTACGGGTTCTATGTTGTCTGCGTGATACTGTGGTTCCATGCTGGTTGAAGGGAGCTTGTATGGTGCGGATGATCGCGGCGGCAGACGGACCCTCCGGGTGCCGGTATCCGAGCATCCGGGCACTATAGAGGGTATCCGGACTCGGGACAAGCGCTGCTGGTATGGGTCGAAGATCGGCCCGGAGGGTTCGGCTGGGCTGTATCAGCCAGGTTTTGATCATTGTCCGGGGCACTGTTTTTATATACACTGCAAACCCACGAAATTCGGTAATTTTCGTATCGTTTCCCCGATCCCTGAATAATATGATATCCCGGAGTTGAAATATGGCAACCATTACTCTGCATGGCGATGTATTCCACACCTGTGGCGAACTGCCTGCCATCGGCAGTCCGGCACCCGATTTTCTGTTGGTGAACAGTGAACTCAAAGACGTGTCTCTGGATTCCTGGCCGAACAAGAAGAAGTTGTTAAGCGTTGTCCCCAGTCTGGATACTCCGGTATGTGCAAGTTCCACCGAAGAATTCAACCGTCGTGCGGCAGATTTCCAGGACAGTGTGTTTCTGGTCATCTCCGCGGACCTGCCGTTTGCGATCGCACGTTTCTGTAACGTTAAAGCGAAACCTGCCGATAACACATTTGCCTTGTCGCTGATGCGCTCGCGAGATTTTGCCAAGGATTACGGGGTACTGATTGAAGATGGCCCACTCGCGGGGATCACTGCGCGTGCGGTGGTGGTCATGGATGCCGATAATCGGGTGCTTTATACGCAACTGGTCCCTGAGATAGGTGATGAGCCGGACTACAAGGCGGCACTGGCCGCGCTGAACGATCCGGCGGAAGCGGATGTATCCGATTGACTTGTATTGATTTTCTTGTTGTTCTGTCTGCGGAGGGTATGTTTGAGGCCATATTCAGGCGTGGCAGGCCGCTAATTGCTGAATCAGGGCAAGTGGCGGTTGTCAGGAAATTTTTTTGTTGCTTTAGTGGCTGTTATTTGGTATCTAGTTTTACTTTCTGCGGTAATAAACTGATAAATTGGGCAATCTAGACAAATGGTATCTGTTGTAAAGGGTATAGGCGTCTGCTTTGCACGGTGGCGGTCGCGGTTGGTGTCCGGGCTGTTTCCGGCGCTATTGTTATTTCCGGTGGCGACGGTCTCGGACCCGGGCCGCTCGTATCAAACGCCTGGAGATGGGGGTTTATTGCCCCCCTCGGGGCTGGTGGTGCTGGAGGAGACGCCGGACGACGCGGGGCTGCGAGGTGTTCTGACGGGTCGTGGTGTGCGTGATGGTTCGGTTTTGTCTGGTGTTGGGTCGTCTGAGCAGTCGGGTTTGTTGCCATTGCGTGAGGGTATGGCTGGCGCGCATCGTGGAGGAGCGGGTCTGCGTGCGTTGTTGACGGCAGAGGATACGGTTGCTGCGGGGGACGGTACGGTTGCTGCCCCGGCGGTTTCGCCCGCTGCCGGTGGGTCGGCATTGCCCTCTGCTGGTGGGTCTGGAGGTGGTTTGTTGGGGGTTTCGGGTCACACTGGAGCGAGTGGCGAGGGGGGCTTGCCGGGTCGTGCGGCCGGGTCGGATGCGGGGGATGCGGCGACGGCGCTGAATCGTGGTTTGTTGGGGCTTTCGGATCATACTGGAGCGGGAGGCGAGGGAGGCTTGTCGGGACGTTCGGACAGCCCGGATGCGGAGGCGGTGCTCTCGCGTCGCGACCGCGATGCGCTGGAGCCCGGGGAGTTGCGTCACAGTTTGAAGGAGCGTGCGGTGGCGGCGGTGAACGCCCGTCTGACCCGGGCGCTGGATAGCCGGCTACAGGGGATGCTGCTGGCCTTGGGAGGGGAGCAGAGCGGTCTGCGTCTGGATTCGAGCCTGCGCTGGGACGTGCGCGAGGGTGTGCAGGGCGGTCTGGACGTGTTTGTGCCGTTTTTCGGGGATGCGGATTCGACATGGTTTTTGCAGCCGGGCTTTCTGCTGTGGCCTGGTCTGGACGGGGAACGCCGGCATGATCTGAACATAGGCGGTGGCTACCGCCGCCGTGTGGGCGACGGGGTAGCCGGTGGCGGGGTGTTCTACGACCACAATGTGGATTCCACGTTGCAGCGTCTTGGCTTGTCGTTGGATTTTCGCTCAGGTCGCGGCTACGGCGCGTTGAATGTGTACTACTCGTTGACGGACTGGGAGGACTCGGAGGAAGCGCCGGGACAACGCGAGGAGCATGCGCTTGGGGGTCTGGACCTGCAGTTGCGCTATGCGCTGACGGATGCGCTGGAGGTGCACGGTTCGCTGGGGATGTGGGAGCACTATGAGGAAGGGAGCGGGGAGCATAAGGGCTTGCGTCCCGGTGGCAGTTTTGGTGTGGATTACGAGTTGCTTCCGGGTTTGTCGTTTGGTGGCAGCTACGAGATAGCGGACGCGCTGGGCAAGGACCGGTATGAATTGGGCCTGCGTTTTGTGTGGCCGGCGCAGTCTCGTCTGCGTGCGGAGGGAGGCGTTGCCGACCTGTATTCGGTGGTAAAACGCGAGAAGCGGATTTTGTATGCGCGTCGTGACACGGGGGAGACGGACTGCGGCGTGGAGTTGCGAGCGCAGGTGCGGGGCAGCCCGTCAGGCGCGTTGTCGGTGGGAACGCAGGTGGAGTTCAGCGGTCGTTTGGTCAATTCGGAGGGAATGAGTTCGTCGGGGCTTCGCTGCGTCGGTTTGGGTCGGGAGTTTTTGGTCTCCAATCCGGTGGAGTTGCGTTTTCGTGACCGGGATGGAGATGGGGGCTACGAGGGGGCGGAACTGCAAGGTGAGGTGTTTGTGTGGCGTGTTCCAGCGCCGGGCAGCACGGGTTCGGAAGGCTTTGAGTACGATGTGGGGAGCGGTTCGTATACGCTGCGTTTCCGTGACCCGAGCGGTGTGATGCCGGAGTCGCGTATTCGTTTTGTTGGTGGGGATGTAGCGGGGGATAACACGTATGTGGTTGCGGTATCTGCGGGTGTGAGCGTTGTGCCGCAGGCGCTGACGGTGGATGAGGGAGGCAGTGGGGTTTACACGGTGCAACTGAACAGTCGGCCGGAGGCCGAGGTGAGCGTCACGGTGTTGGGAGCGACGGGGGATGTGACAGTGAGCGGTTCGCCGTTGAGTTTTGACGCGAGCAACTGGCGCACGCAGCAGACGGTGACGGTGACAGCGGGAGGAGACGCGGATGCGGAAGACGACCGTGTGGAGTTGAGCCACCGAGCGAGCAGCGGCGACAGCGACTACGCTGGTGTGGAGGTCGCCGGTGTGACGGTGACGGTGACGGATACGACGCCGGGCGCGGCGGCCAGTCTGAGCGCGGTGGCGGGAGATAAGCAGGTGACGTTGACGTGGGGTCTCCCGGTGTCTGGCGGCGCCCGTGCGAGCTGGCAGTACCGTCAGAAGGCAGGTAGCAATGCCTACGGTGCGTGGATGCCGGTTCCGAGTTCCAATGCGGGCACGACGAATTACACGGTAAGCGGTTTGACTAACGACACCGAATACCGTTTTCAGGTGCGAGCGGTGGGGTCGGTGGGGACGGCGAATTATGGTGTGGTCTCAGCGGAGGCGAGCGCGACGCCGCGTTCTGCTGCGGTGGCTGGTGTGACGGTGAACCCGCAGTCGTTGACGGTGGATGAGGGAGACAGTAGTGGCGGGACTTACACGGTGGTGCTGGCTACGCAGCCGAGTGCGGCGGTGACGGTGACGCCGAGCAGTGACAATGCGGATGTGGAGTTCACGCCAGCGACGCTAAGCTTTAGCACCAGCAGCGGCAGTGGCGGCTGGAACATGGCACAGACGGTGACGGTGACGGCGGATGTGGATGCGGATGCGGATAATGACAGCGCGACGCTGACGCACGGCATTACGGGAGGCGACTACGCCTCGGTGGATGTGCCGGATGTCCGTGTGACGGTGACGGACACGACGCCTGGCGCGGTGTCGAGTCTGAGCGCGGTGGCGGGAGATGCGCAGGTGACGTTGACGTGGGGTCTGCCGGTGTCTGGCGGCACCCGTGCGAGCTGGCAATACCGTCAGAAGGCAGGTAGCGATGCCTACGGTGCGTGGACGGCGGTTCCGAGTTCCAATGCGGGCACGATGAGCCACACGGTAAGCGGTTTGACCAACGACACCGAATACCGTTTTCGGGTACGAGCGGTGGGGTCGGTGGGGACGGCGAATTATGGTGTGGCCTCGGCGGAGGCGAGCGCGACGCCGCGTTCTGCGCCGGTGGCGGGTGTGACGGTGAACCCGCAGTCGTTGACGGTGGATGAGGGAGACGGTACTGGCGGGACCTACACGGTGGTGTTGGCGACGCAGCCGAGTGCGGATGTGACGGTGACGCCGAGCAGTAACAATGCGGATGTGACATTCTCGCCATCGACGCTGACTTTTGGTACGGGTACGGGTGGTGGAGGCTGGGCTACGGCACAGACGGTGACGGTGACGGCGGATGCGGATGCGGATGCGGATAATGACAGCGCGACGCTGACGCACGGCATTACGGGAGGCGACTACGCCTCGGTGAGTGTGCCGGATGTCAGTGTGACGGTGACGGACACGACGCCGAAGTTGACGCTGGAGACGGCGCCGTCAGCGGTGGCTGAGGGTGCTGCGATCAGTGTGACGGTCACCTCGGACAAAAATGTGACAGGGACGCTGGCTGTGAGCCTGACGCTGGCGGACCGGGGTTCGAGTGGCTTTACTGCGGATGACATCGTGGGCGCGCTGACGCGGACGTTTACCACGGCGAGCTTTAGCGGTGGCAAGACGGCGGCGGTGACGATTGCGACGGCGGACGATGCGATTGTGGAGGGAGCGGAGACGTATCGCATTACGCTGGTGTCGGGCACGGGCTATGCGTTGGGCGATGATGTGGCGGTGGATGGCGTGTTGAACGACAACGACAGCGCGCAGGTGACACTGGCGAGCACGACCATTGCGGTGACGGAGGGTCAGTCGTTGACGGTGCCGGTGACGCTGAGCGCGGCGGCGGACACGGTGGTGAATGGGCGTGTGACGCTGAGCGATGGTACGCCGACGGCGGATTTTGCCGCGGTGGCGGTGAACTTCAGTATTGCGGCAAGTCAGACCAGTGGTAACGCGGTTTTCATGCCGAAGACTGCGACTAACGGAGATGGTAATTACAATGCGCCGCGCAGTTACACGGCGACGGTGACGCTGACGAGCCCGCCTGCGGGTGTGACGGTGGGAACTGACAACACGGACACGGTGACGGTAACGGACAACACGGCGGCGCCGAGCGCGGGTGTGACGGTGAGCCCGCAGGCGTTGACGGTGGATGAGGGAGACGGTACTGGCGGGACCTACACGGTGGTGCTGGCGACGCAGCCGAGTGCGGTGGTGACGGTGACGCCGAGCAGTAACAATGCGGATGTGACATTCTCGCCATCGACGCTGACTTTTGGTACGGGTACGGGTGGTGGAGGCTGGGCTACGGCACAGACGGTGACGGTGACGGCGGATGCGGATGCGGATGCGGATAATGACAGCGCGACGCTGACGCACGGCATTACGGGAGGCGACTACGCCTCGGTGAGTGTGCCGGATGTCAGTGTGACGGTGACGGACACGACGCCGAAGTTGACGCTGGAGACGGCGCCGTCAGCGGTGGCTGAGGGTGCTGCGATCAGTGTGACGGTCACCTCGGACAAAAATGTGTCTGGGACGCTGGCTGTGCGGCTGACGCTGTCGGACCGGGGTTCGAGTGGCTTTACTGCGGATGACATCGTGGGCGCGCTGACGCGGACGTTTACCACGGCGAGCTTTAGCGGTGGCAAGACGGCGGCGGTGACGATTGCGACGGCGGACGATGCGATTGTGGAGGGAGCGGAGACGTATCGCATTACGCTGGTGTCTGGCACGGGCTATGCGTTGGGCGATGATGTGGCGGTGGATGGCACGTTGAACGACAACGACACCGCGCAGGTGACACTGGCCAGCACGACCATTGCGGTGACGGAGGGTCAAACGCTGACGGTACCGGTGACGCTGAGCGCGGCGGCGGACACGGTGGTGAATGGGCGTGTGACGCTGAGCGATGGTACGCCGACGGCGGATTTTGCCGCGGCGGCGGTGAACTTCAGTATTGCCGCGGGTGATACCGGTGGTAACGCGAGTTTTGCGGCGCAGACACCGAGTGCTGGGGATAGCACGTACAATGCGCCGCGCAGCTACACGGCGACGGTGACGCTGACGAGCCCGCCTGCGGGTGTCACGGTGGGAAGTGATGCCACGGACACGGTGACGGTAACGGACAACACGGCGGCGCCGAGCGCGGGTGTGACGGTGAACCCGCAGGCGTTGACGGTGGATGAGGGAGACGGTACTGGCGGGACCTACACGGTGGTGCTGGCGACGCAGCCGAGTGCGGTGGTGACGGTGACGCCGAGCAGTAACAATGCGGATGTGACATTCTCGCCATCGACGCTGACTTTTGGTACGGGTACGGGTGGTGGAGGCTGGGCTACGGCACAGACGGTGACGGTGACGGCGGATGCGGATGCGGATGCGGATAATGACAGCGCGACGCTGACGCACGGCATTACGGGAGGCGACTACGCCTCGGTGAGTGTGCCGGATGTCAGTGTGACGGTGACGGACACGACGCCGAAGTTGACGCTGGAGACGGCGCCGTCAGCGGTGGCTGAGGGTGCTGCGATCAGTGTGACGGTCACCTCGGACAAAAATGTGTCTGGGACGCTGGCTGTGCGGCTGACGCTGTCGGACCGGGGTTCAAGTGGCTTTACTGCGGATGACATCGTGGGCGCGCTGACGCGGACGTTTACCACGGCGAGCTTTAGCGGTGGCAAGACGGCGGCGGTGACGATTGCGACGGCGGACGATGCGATTGTGGAGGGAGCGGAGACGTATCGCATTACGCTGGTGTCGGGCACGGGCTATGCGTTGGGCGATGATGTGGCGGTGGATGGCACGTTGAACGACAACGACAGCGCGCAGGTGACACTGGCGAGCACGACCATTGCGGTGACGGAGGGTCAGTCGTTGACGGTGCCGGTGACGCTGAGCGCGGCGGCGGACACGGTGGTGAATGGGCGTGTGACGCTGAGCGATGGTACGCCGACGGCGGATTTTGCCGCGGTGGCGGTGAACTTCAGTATTGCGGCAAGTCAGACCAGTGGTAACGCGGTTTTCATGCCGAAGACTGCGACTAACGGAGATGGTAATTACAATGCGCCGCGCAGTTACACGGCGACGGTGACGCTGACGAGCCCGCCTGCGGGTGTGACGGTGGGAACTGACAACACGGACACGGTGACGGTAACGGACAACACGGCGGCGCCGAGCCCGGGTGTGACGGTGAACCCGCAGGCGTTGACGGTGGATGAGGGAGACGGTACTGGCGGGACCTACACGGTGGTGCTGGCGACGCAGCCGAGTGCGGTGGTGACGGTGACGCCGAGCAGTAACAATGCGGATGTGACATTCTCGCCATCGACGCTGACTTTTGGTACGGGTACGGGTGGTGGAGGCTGGGCTACGGCACAGACGGTGACGGTGACGGCGGATGCGGATGCGGATGCGGATAATGACAGCGCGACGCTGACGCACGGCATTACGGGAGGCGACTACGCCTCGGTGAGTGTGCCGGATGTCAGTGTGACGGTGACGGACACGACGCCGAAGTTGACGCTGGAGACGGCGCCGTCAGCGGTGGCTGAGGGTGCTGCGATCAGTGTGACGGTCACCTCGGACAAAAATGTGTCTGGGACGCTGGCTGTGCGGCTGACGCTGTCGGACCGGGGTTCAAGTGGCTTTACTGCGGATGACATCGTGGGCGCGCTGACGCGGACGTTTACCACGGCGAGCTTTAGCGGTGGCAAGACGGCGGCGGTGACGATTGCGACGGCGGACGATGCGATTGTGGAGGGAGCGGAGACGTATCGCATTACGCTGGTGTCGGGCACGGGCTATGCGTTGGGCGATGATGTGGCGGTGGATGGCACGTTGAACGACAACGACAGCGCGCAGGTGACACTGGCGAGCACGACCATTGCGGTGACGGAGGGTCAGTCGTTGACGGTGCCGGTGACGCTGAGCGCGGCGGCGGACACGGTGGTGAATGGGCGTGTGACGCTGAGCGATGGTACGCCGACGGCGGATTTTGCTGCGGCGGCGGTGAACTTCAGTATTGCGGCAAGTCAGACCAGTGGTAACGCGGTTTTCATGCCGAAGACTGCGACTAACGGAGATGGTAATTACAATGCGCCGCGCAGTTACACGGCGACGGTGACGCTGACGAGCCCGCCTGCGGGTGTGACGGTGGGAACTGACAACACGGACACGGTGACGGTAACGGACAACACGGCGGCGCCGAGCGCGGGTGTGACGGTGAGCCCGCAGGCGTTGACGGTGGATGAGGGAGACGGTACTGGCGCGACCTACACGGTGGTGCTGGCGACGCAGCCGAGTGCGGTGGTGACGGTGACGCCGAGCAGTAACAATGCGGATGTGACATTCTCGCCATCGACGCTGACTTTTGGTACGGGTACGGGTGGTGGAGGCTGGGCTACGGCACAGACGGTGACGGTGACGGCGGATGCGGATGCGGATGCGGATAATGACAGCGCGACGCTGACGCACGGCATTACGGGAGGCGACTACGCCTCGGTGAGTGTGCCGGATGTCAGTGTGACGGTGACGGACACGACGCCGAAGTTGACGCTGGAGACGGCGCCGTCAGCGGTGGCTGAGGGTGCTGCGATCAGTGTGACGGTCACCTCGGACAAAAATGTGTCTGGGACGCTGGCTGTGCGGCTGACGCTGTCGGACCGGGGTTCGAGTGGCTTTACTGCGGATGACATCGTGGGCGCGCTGACGCGGACGTTTACCACGGCGAGCTTTAGCGGTGGCAAGACGGCGGCGGTGACGATTGCGACGGCGGACGATGCGATTGTGGAGGGCGCGGAGACGTATCGCATTACGCTGGTGTCTGGCACGGGCTATGCGTTGGGCGATGATGTGGCGGTGGATGGCGTGTTGAACGACAACGACACCGCGCAGGTGACACTGGCCAGCACGACCATTGCGGTGACGGAGGGTCAAACGCTGACGGTACCGGTGACGATGAGCGCGGCGGCGGATGCGGTGGTGAATGGGCGTGTGACGCTGAGCGATGGTACGCCGACGGCGGATTTTGCCGCGGCGGCGGTGAACTTCAGTATTGCCGCGGGTGATACCGGTGGTAACGCGAGTTTTGCGGCGCAGACACCGAGTGCTGGGGATAGCACGTACAATGCGCCGCGCAGCTACACGGCGACGGTGACGCTGACGAGCCCGCCGATGGGCGTGACGGTGGGAACTGACAACACGGACACGGTGACGGTGACGGACAACACGCCGGCCTCGGTCCCGGGCGTGAGACTGAGCGCGACCACGTTGACGGTGGATGAAGGGGACAGTGCTGGCGGGAGCTACACGGTGGTGCTGGCGACGCAGCCGGACGCGGATGTGACGGTGACGGTGAGCAGTGCGGCGCTGGGGGATGTGACGGTGAGCGGTTCTCCGCTGACCTTTACTTCGGGTACTGGCGGCAACTGGGCCACGGCACAGACAGTGACGGTGACGGCGGCGGTGGACAGCGACACGGACAATGACAGCGTGACGCTGACGCACAGTGTGAGCGGTGGTGCGACGGGTTATGGAGGCAGTCTGAGCATAGACAGCGTTGCGGTGACGGTGACGGACACGACGCCGGGCGCGGCGGCCAGTCTGAGCGCGGTGGCGGGAGATGCGCAGGTGACGTTGACGTGGGGTCTCCCGGTGTCTGGCGGCAGCCGTGCGAGCTGGCAATACCGTCAGCAGGCAGGTAGCAATGCCTACGGTGCGTGGACGGCGGTTCCGAGTTCCAATGCGGGCACGATGAGCCACACGGTAAGCGGTTTGACCAACGACACCGAATACCGTTTTCAGGTACGAGCGGTGGGGTCGGTGGGGACGGCGAATTATGGTGTGGTCTCAGCGGAGGCGAGCGCGACGCCGCGTTCTGCTGCGGTGGCGGGAGTGACGGTGAACCCGCAGGCGTTGACGGTGGATGAAGGAGACAGTGCTGGCGGTACCTACACGGTGGTGCTGGCGACGCAGCCGAGCGGGCCGGTGACGGTGACGGTTGGTGGTACGCTGGGAGATGTGACGTTGAGTTCATCGGAGTTGACCTTTGCCACTAACACCTGGGACACGGCGCAGACGGTGACGGTGAAGGCGGGTCTGGATGCGGACGCGTCGGATGACAGCGTGTCGTTGATGCACACCGCGAGCAGCAGCGACAACGACTATCAGGGGGTGACGATCAACAGCGTTGAGGTGACGGTGAGAGACACGACGCCGGTGTTGCAGTTGCTAACGGACCCGGCGACAGTGAACGAGGGCAGTGCGATTCAGCTCCGTGTCACGGCAAACCGGGCGGTGGCCGGCAGTCTGTCGCTGAACCTGCGCATCGCGGACCGTTCGGTATGGCAAAGCACACGCTCCGCCGCCATGCCCAGCGGTACCGACGCGTCGGATTTCCCTGGTGGACTGACACAAAACGGGGTGACGGCGGCGTTCAATGGCGGAACCACGGCGACGGTGAGCATTGCGACAGGCAGCAACAGCGTGGATGAAGGAGATGACTATTACCGGATCACGCTGGTGGCGGGCAGTGGCTATACCGTGGGGACAGACGCCAGCGCGGACGGTGTACTGGATGAACCGGTGACGATTAATGACTTCGTCTTCCGTGTTTCAGGTGCACGTTCAGTAGAGAGCTCTATTATTGGTGTTGGGCGCCGGGACCCGCCGTATTTTCAGTGGTCCCGCATACGGGGTATCGTGTCCAATTATTCCGAGGGGCGGGGCCGCGCCGGCCTTCCTGCGCTAGCTGCCGGAGACGATGGTGGCTACCTGGTGTTCTATCCGTCGTCACAGACGGTGAGTGATTCGCAAGTGCCGAGCACTATAGCGGAATGTAGAAGCTTCAACGATGCGACCCGGGATCGTTTCTGTGTCCATGGGCCGTCGCGGAACTTCTATCAGTATGCTGCTAATGGTGGTGTGATAGACATCGCGGGGGATACGACGTTACCGACTAACGGTTTTGCGGCGCTTTCCTTAGGCGGTTCGGGTTATAGTATACCGACCCGTTATGTGGACCTGACCGCGGCGAGCTACACGATGCGTTTTCGGCGTTACACCGGGACCCTCAGTGCGGCGGTGACGGCGTTGCGTATGGGGACGATGGTGACGGTGCCGGCGTTGACGCTGGAGACGGCGCCGTCCACGGTGACGGAAGGTGCTGCGATCAGTGTGACGGTGACTTCGGACAGCAATGTGACGGGGACGCTGTCGGTGAGTCTGACGCTGGCGGACCGAGGTTCGAGTGGCTTCACTGCGGATGACATCATGGGCACACTGACGCAGACGTTTACCACGGGCAATTTTAACGGGGGCACGACGGCGGCGGTGACGATTGCGACGGTGAACGATGTGATTGTGGAGGGAGTGGAGACGTATAGCATTACGCTGGGGTCTGGCACGGGCTATACGTTGGGGAGTGATGTGACGGTGGATGGCACGTTGAACGACAACGACACCGCGCAGGTGACACTGGCCAGCACGACCATTGCGGTGACGGAGGGTCAGTCGTTGACGGTGCCGGTGACGCTGAGCGCGGCGGCGGATGCGGTGGTGAATGGGCGTGTGACGCTGAGCGACGGCACGCCGACGGCGGATTTTGCTGCGGCGAGGATGAATTTCAGTATTGCCGCGGGTGATACCGGTGGTAACGCGGTTTTCCTGCCGAAGACTGCGAATAACGGAGATGGTAATTACAACGCGCCGCGCAGTTACACGGCGACGGTGACGCTGACGAGCCCGCCGATGGGCGTGACGGTGGGAACTGACAACACGGACACGGTGACGGTAACGGACAACACGGCGGCGCCGAGCGCGGGCGTGACGGTGAGCCCACAGGCGTTGACGGTGGATGAGGGGTCGATGGGGAGCTACACGGTGGTGTTGGATACGCAGCCGAGTGCGGTGGTAACGGTGACGCCGAGCAGCAACAATGCGGATGTGACATTCTCGCCCTCGACGCTGCGTTTTGGTACGGGTACGGGTGGTGGAGGCTGGGACACGGAGCAGAGTGTGACGGTGACGGCGGGTTCGGACGCGGATGCGGATAATGACAGCGCGACGCTGACGCACGGCATCACGGGAGGTGACTACGCCTCGGTGGATGTGCCGGATGTCAGTGTGACGGTGACGGACACGACGCCGAAGTTGACGCTGGAGACGAACCCGACGGCGGTGAGCGAGGGCACTGCGATCAGTGTGACGGTCACCTCGGACAAGGATGTGACGGGGACGCTGTCGGTGAGGCTGACGCTGGCGGACCGTGGTTCGAGTGGCTTCACTGCGGATGACATCATGGGCGCACTGACGCAGCCGTTTACCACGGCGAGCTTTGGCGGTGGCAAGACGGCGGCGGTGACGATCCCGACGGTGAACGATGCGATTGTGGAGGGAGCGGAGACGTATACCATCACGCTGGTGTCGGGCACGGGCTATGCGTTGGGGAGTAGTGTGGCGGTGGATGGCACGTTGAACGACAACGACAGTGCGGAGGTGACGCTGGCCAGCGGGACCATTGCGGTGACGGAGGGTCAGTCGTTGACGGTACCGGTGACGCTGAGCGCGGCGGCGGACACGGTGGTGAATGGGCGCGTGACGCTGAGCGATGGTACGCCGACGGCGGATTTTGCTGCGGCGATGGTGAACTTCAGTATTGCCGCGGGTGATACCGGTGGTAACGCGGTTTTCCTGCCGAAGACTGCGAATAACGGAGATAGTATGTACAACGCGGCACGTAGTTACACGGCGACGGTGACGCTGACGAGCCCGCCTGCGGGTGTCACGGTGGGAAGTGATAACACGGACACGGTGACGGTGACGGACAACACGGCGCCGCCGACGCCGGGTGTGACGCTGAACCGTTCCTCGCTGACGGTGACGGAGGAGGATACGACGGGTGTCAGCTATACGGTGGTGCTCAATACGGCGCCGACGGGGGATGTGACGGTGACGGTGAGCAGTGCGGCGATAGGGGATGTGACAGCGACGCCGTCGGAGTTGACCTTTGGTACGGATGCGGGCAGTGGAGGCTGGGACACGGCGCAGAGCGTGAAGGTGACGGCGGGAGATGATAGCGACGCGGATAACGACAGCGTGACGTTGACGCATACGGCGAGCAGCAGTGATAACAACTACGAGGGGGTGTCTATCAACAGTGTGATGGTGACGGTGACGGACAACGACACGGCGGGCGTGAGGCTGAGTGAGACCACGTTGACGGTGACGGAGGAGGATACGACGGGGGATAGCTACACGGTGGTGCTGGCTACCGAGCCGGATGCGGATGTGACAGTGACGGTGGGGGGTTTCACGGGTACGGATGTGACGGCGACGCCGGCGCTGCTGACCTTTGGTACGGGTACGGGTGGTGGAGGCTGGGCCACGGCGCAGACGGTGAAGGTGACGGCGGGGGATGACGCGAATGCGAGTAACGAGAGCGTGACGCTGACGCATGCGGCGAGCGGCGCGACGGGATATACGGTTGGATTGGACATTGCCGATGTTGAGGTGAGTGTGACGGACAACGACACGGCGGGCGTGACGCTGAGCCCCCGTGCATTGACGGTGGATGAGGGGTCGATGGGGAGCTACACGGTGGTGTTGGATACGGAGCCGAGTGCGGATGTGACGGTGACGCCGAGCAGCAACAATGCGGATGTGACATTTTTGCCGGCGACGTTGCGTTTTGGTACGGGTACGGGTGGTGGAGGCTGGGACACGGAGCAGAGTGTGACGGTGACGGCGAGGTTGGATGCGGATGCGGATAACGACAGTGCGACGCTGACGCACGTCATTACGGGGGGTGACTACGCCAGGGTGAATGTGCCGGATGTCAGTGTGACGGTGACGGACACGACGCCGGAGTTGACGCTGGAGACGGCGCCGTCGGCGGTGAGCGAGGGCACTGCGATCCGTGTGACGGTCACCTCGGACAAAAATGTGTCTGGGACGCTGTCGGTGAGCCTGACGCTGGCGGACCGGGGTTCGAGTGGCTTCACTGCGGATGACATCAGGGGCGCGCTGACGCAGACGTTTACCACGGCGAGCTTTAGCGGTGGCACGACGGCGGCGGTGACGATCCCGACGGTGGACGATGCGATTGTGGAAGGAGCGGAGCGCTATCGCATTACGCTGGGGTCGGGCACGGGCTATGTGTTGGGGAGTAGTGTGAGGGTGAATGGCACGTTGAACGACAACGACAGTGCGGAGGTGACGCTGGCCAGCGGGACCATTGCGGTGACGGAGGGTCAAACGTTGACGGTACCGGTGACGCTGAGCGCGGCGGCGGACACGGTGGTGAATGGGCGCGTGACGCTGAGCGATGGTACGCCGACGGCGGATTTTGCCGCGGCGATGGTGAACTTCAGTATTGCGGCAAGTCAGACGAGTGGTAACGCGGTTTTCACGCCGAAGACTGCGAATAACGGAGATGGTAATTACAATGCGGCGCGCAGTTACACGGCGACGGTGACGCTGACGAGCCCGCCTGCGGGTGTGACGGTGGGAAGTGACGCCACGGACACGGTGACGGTGACGGACAACACGGCGGCGCCGAGCCCGGGCGTGACGGTGAGCCCCCGGTCGTTGACGGTGGATGAAGGGGACAGTAATGGCGAGACCTACACGGTGGTGCTGGACACGCAGCCGAGTGCGGCGGTGACGGTGACGCCGAGCAGTAACAATGCGGATGTGATGTTCACGCCAGCGACGCTGACCTTTGGTACGGGTACGGGTGGTCGAGGCTGGGCCACGGAGCAGAGTGTGACGGTGACGGCGGATGCGGATGCGGATGCGGATAACGACAGTGCGACGCTGACGCACGGCATATCGGGAGGCGACTACGCCACGGTGAATGTGCCGGATGTCAGTGTGACGGTGACGGACACGACGCCGGAGTTGACGCTGGCGACGGCGCCGTCCGCGGTGGCTGAGGGTACTGCGATCAGTGTGACGGTCACCTCGGACAAGGATGTGACGGGGACGCTGTCGGTGAGGCTGACGCTGTCGGACCGTGGTTCGAGTGGCTTTACTGCGGATGACATCAGGGGCGCACTGACGCAGATGTTTACCACGGCGAGCTTTGGCAGTGGCAAGACGGCGGCGGTGACGATCCCGACGGCGGACGATGCGATTGTGGAGGGAGCGGAGACGTATACCATCACGCTGGTGTCGGGCACGGGCTATGCGTTGGGCGATGATGTGGCGGTGGATGGCACGTTGAACGACAACGACAGTGCGCAGGTGACACTGGCCAGCACGACCATTGCGGTGACGGAGGGTCAGACGTTGACAGTGCCGGTGACGATGAGCGCGGCGGCGGACACGGTGGTGAATGGGCGTGTGACGCTGAGCGATGGTACGCCGACGGCGGATTTTGCCGCGGCGATGGTGAACTTCAGTATTGCCGCGGGTGATACCGGTGGTAACGCGGTTTTCACGCCGAAGACTGCGAATAACGGAGATGGGAATTACAACGCGCCGCGCAGTTACACGGCGACGGTGACGCTGACGAGCCCGCCTGCGGGTGTCACGGTGGGAAGTGATGCCACGGACACGGTGACGGTGACGGACAACACGGCGGCGCCGAGCGCGGGCGTGACGCTGAGCGAGACCACATTGACGGTGGATGAAGGGGATGCGACGGGTGACAGCTACACGGTGGTGCTGGCGACGCAGCCGGACGCGGATGTGACGGTGACGGTGTCCGGTTTTGGGAGTACGGATGTGGAGGTGAGTCCGTCGGAGTTGACGTTTGCCAGCGCCGCCTGGAACACGGCGCAGACGGTGACGGTGACGGCGGCGGTGGACAGCGACACGGCTGACGAGGCGGCGGTGACGCTGACACATGCGGCAAGCGGTGCGACCGGCTATGGGGTCGGGCTGAGGATAGCGGATGTGACGGTGACGGTGACGGACACGACGCCGGGTCAGCCGACCGGCTTGACGGCGACGGCGGGCGACACGCAGGTGGAGCTGTCGTGGACCGCGCCCGGTTCTGGCGGGAGCATAGCGAGTTGGCAATACCGTGCGACGACGCAGACCTCGCGCTGGGCGGGGGCGTCGTGGACGCCGGTTCCGAGTTCCAATGCGGGTACGACCCGTTACACGGTGGAAAGCCTGACCAACGGCAGCCCGTACCGTTTTCAGGTACGAGCGGTGGGGTCGGTGGGTACGGGCAATGTTGGAGCGGCCTCAGCGGAGGCCAGCGCGACGCCGATGGCGGCGACCTCGCCAGGCGTGACGGTGAGTGAAGCCACGTTGACGGTGGATGAAGGGGATGCAACGGGTGACAGCTACACGGTGGTGCTGGCGACGCAGCCGGATGCGGATGTGACGGTGACGGTGGCCGGTTTTGGGAGTACGGATGTGGAGGTGAGCCCGTCGGAGTTGACGTTTGCCAGCGCCGCGTGGGACACGGCGCAGACGGTGACGGTGACGGCGGTGGTGGACAGCGACACGGCTGACGAGGCGGCGGTGACGCTGACGCATGCGGCGAGCGGTGCGACTGGCTATGGGGTCGGGCTGAGGATAGCGGATGTTGAGGTGACGGTGACGGACACGACGCCGGGCCGGCCGACCGGCTTGACGGCGACGGCGGGCGACACGCAGGTGACACTGTCGTGGACCGCGCCCGGTTCTGGCGGGAGCATAGGGAGTTGGCAATACCGTGCGACGACGGAGACCTCGGGCTGGGCGGATGCGTCGTGGACGGCCATTGCCGGTGCGGGCACGACGGGCCACACGGTGGAAGGCCTGACCAACGGCAGCGCGTACCGTTTTCAGGTACGTGCGGTGGGGTCGGTGGGGACGGACAATTTTGGGGCGCCCGCGGCGGAGGCGAGTGCGACGCCGATGGCGGTTGCGGTCTCGCCGGGGGTGACACTGAGTGAGACCCGTCTGACGATGCTTGAGGGCACGACGGCGATTTACACGGTAATTTTGAATACCGCGCCGAGTGCGGCGGTGACGGTGACGCCGAGCAGTAACAATGCGGATGTGACATTCTCGCCGGCGACGCTGAGTTTTGGTACCCGCAGTGGCGCCGGTGGCTGGGACACGGCGCAGACGGTGACGGTGACCGGGGGACAGGACTTGGATACGGCGACTGACAGAGCGACGCTGACACACAGCATCAGCGGGGGGAACTACGCCTCGCTGACTGTGCCCAGTGTCGCGGTGACAGTGACGGACAATGACACGCCTGGCTTTACATTCAGCACAGACAGGCTGACGGTGCCCGAAGGCGGCAGCGGGTCCTACACATTTCGGTTGAATGCCCGACTGTCAACATCAGATATGGCAATTCGTCTGAGTGTCGATGGCAGCAGCGATGTGACGGTGAACCCGACGTCGATATTTGTTAATACTGGCAACTGGGACCGGGTGGTGACGGTGACGGTGACAGCAAGCGAGGACGATGCCGACTTCGAGGACGATGAGGCGACGGTGAGGCATGTGGTCCAGAGCGGCACTAGGAGCAACTATGCGGTCTTTAACAATTCCTTTATCAACCCCATTCAGGTGACGGTGACGGACAATGACGAGACGCCGGAGCTGACCCTGTCCGGTACGGCGAATGGCACGGAGGGGGGTAGCCTCAGTCTGAGTTTGAGTTCGGATGTGAATATAAGCGGTACGGCGGCTGTGAACTTTTCGGTGCAGGGCAGTCTCTCGGGTACGGACCGTGACGCGGTGGCGGCGGACTTCAATGGCGGTAGTCTGGGTGGTGTAGTAACAGCGAGTTTCAACAATGGCCGGACGGCGACGGTGAGCCTGCCGTTGACGGATGACGGGAGCGTGGAGGGCGATGAGGGTTTTCGTATCCGTCTGGTGGACGGCAGGAACTACGACGTGGCGGTGGGCTCGCAGACCCTGTCGGGGACATTGACGGACAATGACGGGTTCCGTCTGACGGCGGAGACTGGCAAGGCTGTCACCGAGGGAAGGGAGCTGAGCCTGACGCTGAGCGCGGTGGCGACGACCGACGGAGGTACTAACTACGGCACGGACACGGGCTTCAGCGAGACGCTCGGCGGGCTTTCGTGGTCCTATGCGGGGGGCACGGCGGAGGCGGGGGATTTCCTCAGGGTGCCGGCCAGCGCAAGCTTCAGCAGCGGGACGGCGAGCGTCGCGTTTGTACCAGCGGATGACGCGGATACGGCGGAGGACTATCGCATCCGGTTGACCGGGGTGAGGGGGCACACGCTGGTGGATGGTGGCAATGCGGTAAGCGGCACGATAAACCCGTTGGAGGGGCGTCCGGTGACGGTTGCGGATGCCACGGTTGACGAAGGGGACACGGTGCGGCTGCGGGTGACGGTGACGGGGCGTCTGTCGACGGATACCACGGTGGTTGCGGGGCGTTTGACGCTGGGTGCGAGCGGCGACAGTGCGACTTCCGGCGCCGACTACCGTGCGGGCCCGTTGAGTTATCGCATCCCGGCGGGTCAGACCGGTACCACGGTGGAACTGGTGACGGTGGACGATGCGTTGCTGGAAGGGCGCGAGGCGCTGAGCGTGCAGGCGACGGTGACGTCCCCGGCGACGGGGTATACGGGCGGGCCGCCGGCGACGGTGCGCATAGAAGACGATGAGCGGGCCATGCTGTCTTTTGCCAGTACCGATGTCAGCGGGAGTGAAGCCGCCAGGAACGCGACGCTGGAGGTGCGGATAACCCGTGCGAGCGGTTTTACTGACCGGGTCGATTTTGAGTTGCGCCCGCGGGTGGTGACGGGAGACGACGCGGCCGAGGGCGGGGCGGATTTTTCCACGGTGCCGGTCGCGGGGCGTTTTCCGGCCAATAGCAGCACGGCGGTGTCGCTGGAGATACCGGTCACGGATGACGCGGAGGAAGAGGCGCGTGAGCGCTTCAGCGTTTCGCTGTCGACGGGCGTGGCCGGGGTCGGTGTGGGGGCGCCGGCCAGTGTTCGGATCACTGACAATGACCGGACATTGGGGCTCCGGCTGCCGCCCACGTATTACGCGACCGAAGGTGACACCGAGTTGACACCGAGGGGGCGTTATGTACCCGAGACACTGCCGCTGAACCGGGCGCCAATCGGGTTCACGTTTTCGGTGACGCCGGGGACCGCGGTGGCGGCCGACTATACCGTGGGCGGCGGTGGGCGGGGGAGCCTTCGTTTTAGTGGAGAAAGCGGGATATTCACCCTCCCGGTGACGATTGTTGACGATATGGCGGAGGAAGGGGTGGAGGTCTTTACCGTCACGCTGACCGGACCGAGTGCGCAGTTGGTGGAAGGGCACACGAGCATGGTGGTGCAGATTGCGGCATCGGACGCGATGGTGCCTGCCGGAGAGCAGGACTTTCAAAGCCCGGAGAACCCGCGCGATTCCAGATACAGTTTGTCCCGCGTGGGGGCTGACACGGTAACCGAAGGAGGGAGTGTCAATTACGACTTTCGGTATCACTATAGCCACCGTGAGGTGGGGCCGGATGACACGAACCCGACCCTGAGCCTGGCACAGATAAAGGAGCGTCTGGATAACGAGGGTATCGGCTATGTGGAGGTCAGGGACGGGAGTGATAACCTGGTCGCCTACAAGATAACCAATCCGAACCTGCCTGCGCGCGATGTGACGTTTTATATTCAACCGCTCCAGCTCGGGTTTGGTGAAGCAGCGGATGTGAGCGGGCTGACCTCGGCGGGCAGGACGGTGAGCGCTCTGGGAGGTGGGGCCTACAGGCTGCGTTTTCCGAAGACGACCAACAGCATCGCGGTGGTCGGAGACGAGGAGACGACGTTGACGCTACGGCTTGTGGTGGCGACGGCCGATGATGATGTTTTTGACCCGGGTCGGTACGGTACAAGCAAGTTTCTTGGCGAACAGTTTTTGCTGCGTTACGCGGTTGCACGTGTCAATGTCAGTGATGCTGTGGTGGCCAGCGCGTTTGATGACAGCCCATTGAATAATCCTAGTGGTGGTGGCATTGCGGCGCTAGTCAATTCGAAGCGCTTCAAAATCCTGAATAATGATGCGGCGCCGAACCTGAGTGTCAGCCTGAGCGGGACGCTGGGTGAAGGGTCGGATTCGATGCTGACGCTGACGGGGACGCTGAGCCGTGAATCGGTTTATGATGTGACGGTGCCGTGGACGACGATACCGGGCACGGCGGTGGCGGGCGAGGACTATACGGTGGCGAGCGGCTCGCTGACGGTGCCGGCCGGGGAGACCAGTGTCAGCCGCCGGATGGTGGAGCTGGGCGTGGTAGACGACGATGTGGCGGAAGGGACGGAACGCCTGTATGTGGCACTGGTACCGCTGCCGAACAGGAACGCAGTGAACGATCGAGCCAGATACTTTGTGGTAGCCAATCCGACGCACCCGGCGCGTACCCCGGTGGACATCACGGACAATGATACGGCGGATGTCAGTATGCCGCCGAGCCTGAGCCTGAGTAGCGCTGAGAATTGGTCAGTGGGTACGGTGCAGCAGATACGCGTGAGCCTGTCGAAGGCGGTGGATTACCACTTGCGTGTGCCCTGGACCTCTAGCGGGAGCGCCACCCATTTTGGGGTACTGGATGTGTCCCCGCTGGAGTTTGCGCCGGGTGTGACCGAGCGTGTGGTGCGCGTGAAGCCGCGGCGTTCGGGGCTATCGAACACGGAGCAGGACTTCACGCTGACCCTGAGTGCGGTGTCTCCCAGCAATGGGGCCAGTCTGCCCGCCGACCCGAGCATCACGGCCACATTGCCGGCCGGTAGCGTTTCGCCGGGGGCGGGGTTTGGTGGCATACGGGCATTTAACATTGGGTCAACAGCAGCCACGTTCCTTATAACTTTCAGCTCTGCCAGCTACAGCGGTACACAGGGATCTTTTCGGGCCAGTTCAAGCCAGCCGGGTTGTAACTCGGTAACAGGCTCATTTGCTATTAGCGCGAACTCTGCGACCGCTGGAACCTCAGGTCTGATCTCCGAGTGTGACTACACCCTGGTTGTCAGTGCGGGGGGTGGCAGCACGGGTCTGGCTGCGATACAGAGCACGCCGTATCACTTTCGCACAGCTAGTGGTACTACTGCTGTTGATCGACCTCTTGGACGAGTGAACGGTGGTGCGTTGAGGGTTGGTACGCTAACGGTGGCCGATGGGCTGGCGCGGCAGCGGATTTATCTGCCGGTCGCGCTGATCGACTATCAGGGTCAGATAATGGGGTCGGACACGGTGGAGGCGTCGGTGCAGGTGCAGCACACGCCATTGCTGCGTGAATTGCGTTTGCTGACACCGTTGTTGCGTTTTCGCCGTGGGCACCGTGAGACGGCGGCGGTATTTGAACTCAGCGGGACCCGGACCCTGCACAGTCAGCAGGATATCGGTGTGCTGGTGCGCGTGACCGGGAACCCGTTGCCGAGCGGGGTTGCTGGCACTGAGGCGACGGGGCAGATCCGGTTGTTGCCCAGCGCCACATTGTCGGCCCGCTGGGTGGGTGCGCAGCCGCTGACGCCTTCCCGGCTGGTGATCCAGGAGGACGATGCCATGAACCCGGTCTCCATGCTGCAGGTGCGCCTGGACCAGCCACTGTCCACTACATTGACGGTGAACTGGACCACCCGGGACGGCAGTGCGGTGTCGTCGGGCGGCAGTCCGGATTACCGGGCCGGCAGCGGTCGGTTGGTTTTCATGCCGGGGGAGCAGCAGAAGACGGTGTCGGTTACCACGCTGGGTGACACGCAGGACGAGGGGCGGGAGTCGCTGTTTGTGGACCTGAGTAGCGCGTCGGGTCTGCAGGGGCTGAGGAACACCGGGGAGACCGTAACCGCGGTATTGGTCTTGAACAATGACGACGCTACGATAACGGCGAGTCTGGGTTCGGCCGCGGTGACGGGCAGTGAGGGGGGCAATGCGACCATACCGATTACGCTGTCGGCGGCTGCGCCGCGGGACCTGGTGTTGCGCTGGACGGCGACCAAAGAAAGTGGAGATACGGCGGACCTGGCTGCGGACCTCGGGAGTAGCAGCGGCGACATCGCTATCGCTGCCGGGGAGTCCAGTGGCAGTATCTCCATACCGCTGTCGGTGGACGACCTGGATAGCGAGTTGGCCGAGCGCTTCACCGTGACCTTGACCCGTGTCTCGGGTCCGGTGGCCATAGGCAGTCCGTCTGTGGCGCTTGTGACGATCACCAACGTCGTATTCCCGGCGCCGCGGTTGACACTTTCAGCCTTAACGCTTGGCCAGATAACCTTTTGGTGGCCAGAGACTCTCGCTCCGTACATTGTGTTCAGTTATCCGAAGACCAATGCCCCGGCGGACAGCGCGTTGCGGGGTGCGCTGCGTACCGGCTCTCCGACAGGCGTGGTGGTACATAGTGTGTCACGTGCTACCGGCAATGTGACAACATCTATTGCTGGCATCGTCAATTTAAACGTGAAGGACAGGGTATATCGTGTGCGCGATGCGCGCGGCAAGCTGTCCAATACGCTAGAGATTCCCGCCCGCGTGCCGTTGGTGGATTTCACGCGTACGCACGATAGGCTGACTTACACGCTGCAGTCGGGCAATGAAGCGGCTGGCCCGTATTATTTCTTTGCCCGTCCCACGCAATTTCCGCGGGGTGCTTACGGGGAAAGCCAGTGCGATGCGGCCAGTGGCAACGAGTTGTGTACGGAGTTTGCCAACGGTGTCGGTACGGGCAGTATCACGCTTGGGCGGGCACAGCGGTTTTTGGATTACTATCTGCTCTTGAGTCGGGGCGGTGGAGCTCTGGGCGAACGTTCAAATGTAGCCGCGGGAGGTGATAGTTCAGGGATCTTGTTGAAGCCCCCGCGCCCGCAGGTGGTCAGCGTTCAGAATGCGGGCCGGCTGCGGCGGGTGACATACCGTACCCACGGTGCGGCGGCGCCGTATTATCTGTTTTTGTATCCGTCCAGTACCGCTGCCAACCTGGTCAATGTGGCCACGCTGACGGCGGTGGGCGATACCGGCTGTAGCAATTTTAGTAGCAGCGTGACGAATGGCGTGTGCCGCAAGATCACGTCGGCCAGTGCGAATAGCAATGCGCAGGTGGATGTTGTGGTGGAGGCGGGTGCAGCGTCGACCGCGTTTACCGCGACGATGCGCAGTGCCAGTGGTGATACCGGTCTGGGGAACCGGGTCGCGCAGCAGGGTTTTACTTCCGGCATCGTGCTGAAGCTGAGCCGTGTCGGTTCGTTCGGCATAACTGAGGGAGATGCAGCGTCGGTCAGGGTCACGGCGTTTGTGAGTGGCACCAACTACCAAGTGGAGCTGGGTAGTGACCTCAGCCTGAGATTTCAGACCGCGCTTGGTCTATTGTCTAATCAAATCGCGCTGACGCGGCTTGTCGTGGGCGACCGTGCGAATGGTGGCAAGAAGACTGTTACCATCCCTGCAGGCAGCCGCAGTGCCACGGTGACCTATACGACCCTGGATGATTCGATCATGCAGGGTATCCAACAACTTGTAATATTGTTTGACCGAACCCGTTCCTTGCCTGCAGGCATATCGTATGACACTCTCACAAGCAGTATTACTTTCTCTGTGGCGGATGATGACTAGCGGTGCCTGCCCCTTGTGCGGGCCATGCTGACGGCTTGACACGGGGCGTCAACCATTGCCGTTGTCTGCTGCACGTTACATGGCACGGGCAGAGAAGGCACGCAAGGTATTGGCAACCGTGTCCTGGATAACACCTCTAATCACCCTCCCCTTGACTGAAGTTCGATGGAAATTCCTGCTGTATTTTGTTTAAGCGATTAGTTTGCAACAGGAAATGTCGTTCAGGCGGCTCTATATTGTTGCCATGTAATGATGATTTCCTCCTTGCATTAGGTTGAAAAGACGGTTATCATAGTTGCCATGTACATAGACACCGTCCCCAACCGCAACTCGCCCCCCGCCATCCTCCTGCGCGAAGGCTGGCGCGAAAACGGCAAAGTCAAAAAACGCACCCTCGCCAACCTTTCCCATTGGCCCAGTGCAAAAATCGCCACCCTGCGCCGGCTGCTCAAGAATGAACCCCTGGTCGGACGCGATGACGCTTTCCACATCGTGCGCTCTCTTCCCCACGGCCATGTCGCCGCGGTGCTCGGCACTCTGCGCAAACTCCACCTCGACCGTCTCATCGACCCCCAACCCTCGCCGCAACGCGAGCGCGTACTGGCGATGCTCGCTGCACGCATCCTTGACCCGGGCTCGAAACTTGCCACTGCCCGTGGGCTCGCCGAGGCAACGGCCCACCACAGCCTGGCCGAAACACTGGGGCTCGGGCCGTTGGATGAGAGCGACCTGTATGCGGCCATGGACTGGCTCCTCGCCCGGCAGGAGCGCATCGAGCGCGGTTTGGCCAAGCGCCATCTTGAAGCCGGTACCCTGGTGCTATACGACTTGACCTCGGTGTGGATGGAAGGGCGTTGCTGTCCGCTGGCCCAGCGTGGTCACTCCCGTGACGGCAAGCGTAACAAACTGCAAATCGAGTTCGGGTTACTGTGCAACCAGGAGGGCTGTCCGGTGTCGGTGGAGGTGTTTGCTGGTAACACGGCGGACCCGAGCACGGTGGGGGCACAGGTGGAGAAACTGCGAAGTCGCTTTGGGCTTGCCACCGTGGTGCTGGTGGGTGACCGGGGGATGCTGACCCAGGCACGCATCCGTGAGGAGGTCGCCCCGGCGGGGCTGGACTGGATCGGGGCATTGCGCGGGCCAGCCATCCGCGCCTTGGTGGACAGCGGCGCAGTGCAGCTTTCGCTGTTCGACGAGAAGGACCTGGTAGAGGTTACCAGCGATGCCTACCCCGGTGAGCGTCTGATGGTCTGCCGCAATCCGTTGTTGGCCGAGCAATGCGCACGCAAGCGCGAGTCCCTGCTCGACGCCACCGAGGCCCTGCTCGAACCCATTGCGGTGGCGACCCGACGCCAACGACAGCGTCTGACCGGGGAGGAGCGGATTGGGGAGCGGGTGGGCAAGGTGATTGATCGCTATCAGATGGCCAAACACTTTGAGTGGTCCATTGACCCGCAGGGCAGGTTGAGTTACCAACGCAATGCCGCTTCCATTGCGACCGAGGCGGCCCTGGATGGACTGTATGTGGTGCGCACCAGTTTGTCCGAAAGCCAGCTTGACGCAGCCGCCACCGTGCTTGCCTACAAGCGGCTGAGCAAGGTGGAGCAGGCCTTCCGCAGCCTCAAGACCGTGGAACTGAAGGTGCGACCGGTATTCCACCACAACGCCGGGCGGGTGCGTGCCCATGTGCTGTTATGCATGCTGGCTTACTATGTGGAGTGGCACATGCGCCAGCGGTTGCGCCCGCTGCTGTTCGATGACGAAGATGGCGAGGCTGCCGAAGCCGCACGCCTCTCGGTCGTGGCACCGGCGCAGCGGTCTGAAGCTGCCCGCGCCAAGGCCCGTACCAAGCGCACCACCGAGGGCGACCCGGTGCACAGTTTTCGCACTCTGCTCGCTGACTTGGCCACCATCACCCGCAACACCGTGGCACCGCGCCTGCCCGAGGCCGAGCCGTTTGTGGTTACCACCCGACCCACACCGCTGCAGCGCAAGGCCTTCAAGTTGTTGGGCGTGCGGCTACCCTGTTCCCAGTAGCGGCGCACTAAAATCGCATCAATAGCAATCTAAATCAATAGGTTACGATTTCCCCATGCTCGAACTTCAGTCAAGGGGGAGTGATGATTAAATGCCGCTTACTGGGTGTACTAAAAAACCGGACCGTGTCAAGCCGTCAGCATGGCCCGCACAAGGGGCAGGCACCGCTAGTCATTATCTCGCACAACGAAGTCAACAAATGAACCCCCTATCTCATCATGCTGACGATACGATATATCTTCTGTACCCAAGTCGAACGTTCTGTCAAAATCTATATCGAACAGCGGATTACCACCCTGCATGATGCTATCATCCAGGGTCGTATAGGTCACCGTGGCACTGCTGCTGCCTGCCATGATGGTGACAGTCTTATTGCCACGGTCGCCCGCGATAAGCCTGCTCAGCGGGATGCGATTAAGCGTTCTATCACTTCGAGGTCGAAGTCTCACGGCGAGGTCAGCATTCAGCGCCACCGGGTAGTCGATGTTACCCGAACGCACCACCGCCGTGACCCTGGCCGACGCTGCCTGTCCCTCGGTTATGATACGTGAACCGACACGGGTCAGCGTCAGTTCGATGTTGGAAGCAAACCCCTGCTGCGCGACCCGGTTCCCCAGACCGGTATCACCACTGGCACTGCGCATCGTCGCGATAAACATCCCTGCGCCCATCCCTACCACAAAATCCTCCAGCGCATTCACATCCGCACTGGCCGACGTGATCTTCCGGCACACGCCATTCGTCACGCTGTCACCGAAATTGGTACATGCGGTATCATTCACCCCCGTCAGTATGGTGTTAGTAACCAGGTTGGCAGCGGTACTGGACGGATACAAAAACAGATAATACGGCGCCGCCGCACCGTGGGTAAGGTATGTCACCCGCCGCAGCCGGCCAGTACCTTCAACGCGGACTACCCCCGGCCGTGGCGGCCTCAACAAAACCCCCCTATTGTCAACCGACCTTTTTACAGCCGAATGTTCGCCAGCACCCCCGCCGCCCCGACCCAGGATCACATAGTAAGGCAACAACCGCTGTGCCCCCCCAAGCGTGATGCTGCCCGTACCGACACCGTTGGCAAACTCCGTACACAAGTCGTTGCCACTGGTCGCACTGCACTGGCTTCTCCCGTAAATACTACCCGTACGCGACAATTGCGCGGTATGGGCAAAGAAATAATACGGGCCATCCGCTTGATTACTCGCTCGGAGCGTGTAACTCAGTGTATTCCAGTCGCGTGCGAAGTCCACCAATGGCACCTGGGCGAGGAACTCTATCGCATTGGACATCTTGCGGTTCGCATCCCGCAGACGGAAAAACCTGGCCTCGTCGAGAACCTGTTCGATACCAGTCAAACTGAATACGGTGGTCGCTGGCCTCGCATGTACCACCACGCCTTCCGGAGAACCGGTACTCAATGACCCGGCAGTCAGGTCCGCGAAACTCGGGGGGGCGGACTTCGGATAACTGAAAAGAATGTACGGACCGGTAGTGCCAGTGAAAAAGAATACTGCTCTTTTACGTCCTTCAGTTACACTAATAAGGCTTAAGACCGGACGTGGCAGCGTGACATTGGTGATCGTCACAAGCGCCACAGACGGACTGCCTATGGCCACCGGACCCGAGACACGGCTCAGCGTCACGGTGAAGCGCTCGGCCGATTCCCCATCCGCATCGTCGAGAACCAGCGGTACGGAAAAACTGCTACTGGACTCCCTGGCAGCGATAGTGATGTCCTGCGTACTAATCCTGAGGTCCGCAGCCGGGTCCGCCGTATCTCCACTCTCCTGGGTCGCCGTCCAGCGCAACACCAGGTCTTCCGGCGCAGGCGCCGACAGCGTAATCGGTATGGTCACACTAGTCCCCTCATTGGCCGTCACCGCGGTCGAACCCAGACTCGCCAGTATCTCACCATCGTCGTTGTTCAAGACCAATACCGCGGTCACGGTCTCCCCGGTGTTCCTCAGCCCCTGCAGACCCGACGCGCTACTCAGGTCCACAAACAGCGACTCCAGCTCCTCGTCCTCCGTGTCACCCAGCGTGGTAACCGACACCGTCTTCTGCCGCTCCCCCGGCATGAAAACCAACCGCCCGCTGCCGGCCCGGTAATCCGGACTGCCGCCCGACGACACCGCACTGCCGTCCCGGGTGGTCCAGTTCACCGTCAGCACGGTCGACAGTGGCTGGTCCAGACGCACCTGCAGCATGGAGACCGGGTTCATGGCATTGTCCTCCTGGATCACCAGCCGGGAAGGCGTCAGCGGCTGTGCACCCACCCAGCGGGCAGACAATGTGGCGCTGGGCAACAACCGGATCTGCCCCGTCGCCTCAGTGCCAGCAACCCCGCTCGGCAACGGGTTCCCGGTCACGCGCACCAGCACATCGATATCCTGCTGACTGTGCAGGGTCCGGGTCCCGCTGAGCTCAAATACCGCCGCCGTCTCACGGTGCCCACGGCGAAAACGCAACAACGGCGTCAGCAGACGCAATTCACGCAGCGACGGCGTGTCCTGCACCTGCACCGACGCCTCCACCGTGTCCGACCCCGTTATCTGACCCTGATAGTCGATCAGCGCGACCGGCAGATAAACCCGCTGCCGCGCCAGCCCATCGGGCACCGTTAGCGTACCAACCCTCAACGCACCACCGTTCACTCGTCCAAGAGGTCGATCAACAGCAGTAGTACCACTAGCTGTGCGAAAGTGATACGGCGTGCTCTGTATCGCAGCCAGACCCGTGCTGCCACCCCCCGCACTGACAACCACGGTGTAGTCACACTCGGAGGTCAAACCTGAGAGTCCCTGGTCAGCAGAGGCCGTGAGAATGGTCGATGAACCTGTTACCGAGTTACAACCCGGCTGGCTTGCACTGACCCGAAAAGATGCCGGTGTAAGGGTGTAGCTGGCAGAGCTGAGAGTGGCACGTACCTCGACGCGTCTTGACTGAATGGTAACCAACTGTATGCCACTAAACCCCGCACCCACCGAGCTGCTGCCACCGGCCGGTAATGTGGCCGTGATGCTCGGGTCGGCGGGCAGACTGGCCCCATTGCTGGGGGACACCGCACTCAGGGTCAGCGTGAAGTCCTGCTCCGTGTTCGATATCCCCGAACGCCGCGGCCTCACGCGCACCACACGCTCGGTCACACCTGGCGCAAACTCCAGCGGGGACACATCCAGTACCCCAAAATGGGTGGCGCTCCCGCTAGAGGTCCAGGGCACACGCAAGTGATAATCCACCGCCTTCGACAGGGCCACGCGTATCTGCTGCACCGTACCCACTGACCAATTCTCAGCGCTACTCAGGCTCAGGCTCGGCGGCATACTGACATCCGCCGTATCATTGTCCGTGATGTCCACCGGGGTACGCGCCGGGTCCGTCGGATTGGCTACCACAAAGTATCTGGCTTGCCTGTTCACTACGTTCCTGTCCAACAGCGGCACCA
The DNA here is from genome assembly GCA_965115915.1 of Gammaproteobacteria bacterium. Lineage (GTDB taxonomy): Bacteria > Pseudomonadota > Gammaproteobacteria > Eutrophobiales > Eutrophobiaceae. Next base: position 403,227 of record OZ220483.1, read on the forward strand.
GTCCCACATACAGGCGTTCCGTCCCTTCCGCCACATCGTCGTCTACCACGCCCAGCTCCACCATCCGGCGGCTGACACTGGTCTCCCCGGCAGGGACCGTCAGCAAGCCGCTCGCCACCGTATAGTCCTCGCCCGCCACCGCCGTGCCCGGTATCGTCGTCCACGGCACCGTCACATCAAAGGCCGATTCACGGCTCAGCGTCCCCGTCAGCGTCAGCATCGAGGCCGACCCTTCACCCAGCGTCCCGCTCACGCTGACACTCAGGTTCGGCGCCGCATCATTGTTCAGGATATTGAAGCTCCTCAGATTTAATGTCGGCAAAGCAAAAACGCCACTAGGATTATTCAATATGCTGTCATCAAACGCACTGGCCCCGGCGCCCGCAACCGCGTAACGCAGCAAAAACTGTTCGCCAAGAAAAGTGTTTGAAACGTACCGACCCGGGTCAAAAACATCATCATCGGCCGTCGCCACCACAAGCCGTAGCGTCAATGTCGTCGCATCGTCTCCGACCACCGCGATGCTGTTGGTCGTCTTCGGGAAACGCAGCCTGTAGGCCCCGCCTCCCAGAGCGCTCACCGTCCTGCCCGCCGAGGTCAGCCCGCTCACATCCGCCAGCTCACCAAACCCGTTCCTGAACGGTTGAATATAAAACGTCACATCACGCGCAGGCAGGTTCGGATTGGTTATCTTGTAGGCGACCAGGTTATCACTCCCGTCCCTGACCTCCACATAGCCGATACCCTTGTCATCCAGACGCTCCTTGATCTGTTCCAGGCTCAGGGTCGGGTTCGTGTCATCCGGTCCCACCTCACGGTGGCTATAGCTATACTGAAAGTCGTAATTGACACTCCCTCCTTCGGTTACCTCTTTAGCCCCCACTCGGGACAAACTGTACCTGGAATCGCGCGGGTTCTCCGGGCTTTGAAAGTCCTGCTCTCCGGAAGGCACCATCGCGTCCGATGCCGCAATCTGCACCACCATGCTCGTTTGCCCTTCCACCAAGTGCGCACTCGGTCCGGTCAGCGTGACGGTAAAGGTCTCTATCCCTTCCTCCACCGTATCGTCAACAATCGTCACCGGGAGGGTGAATACCCCGGCTTCCGCTCCACTAAAATTAAAGCGCCCCCGCCCGCCCCCGCCCACGGTATAGTCGGCCGCCACCGCAGTCCCCGGCGTCACCGAAAACGTGAACCCGATTGGCTGCGTGTTCGGCGGCTGTGAACCGGTTGCATAACGCTCCATCGGTGTCAACTCGGTGTCACCTTCGGTCGCGTAATACGTGGGCGGCAGCCGGAACCCCGATGTCCGGTCATCGTCAGTGATCCCAACGCTGGCCGGCGCCCCCACACCGACCCCGGCCACGCCCGTCGACAGCGAGACGCTGAAGCGCTCCCGCGCCTCTTCCTCCGCGTCATCCGTGACCGGTATCTCCAGCGACACCGCCGTGCTGCTATTGGCCGGAAAACGCCCCGCGACCGGCACCGTGGAAAAATCCACCCCGCCCTCCGCCGCGTCGTCTCCCGTCACCGCCCGCGGGCGCAACTCAAAATCGACCCGGTCAGTAAAACCGCTCGCACGGGTTATTTGCACCTCCAGCGTCGCGTTCCCGGCCGCTTCACTCCCGCTGACATCGGTACTGGCAAAAGACAGCAGCGCCCGGTCATCGTCCTCTATGCGCACCGTCGCCGCCGGACCGCCCGTATACCCCGTCGCCGGGGACGTCACCGTCGCCTGCACGCTCAGCGTCTCGCGCCCTTCCAGCAACGCATC